>QHZB01000228.1 GCA_003224525.1 Acidobacteriota bacterium
AGCCGCTTGGCAATATCGAGCGGCGCCGCGCGGCGCGCTAACGCGATGACGCGCACTCCGCGCCTTGAAAGCATGCGGACAAACTTTAATCCGATAGGACCGCAGCCGATCACCGCGGCGGTATCTCCGGCACGCACTTCCATTTCGTGAATTCCACGAAGCACGCAGGCCAGGGGTTCGGCCAGCGCGGCGCTCTGATCGTCCACCGAGTGCGGCACTTCCAGCATATTTTCCACGACGATGCGGCCGGGGATGCGCATGTAATCGGCGTAGGCGCCGTTGTTGAACAACAGGTCGTCGCAAAGATTTTCCTGGCCACGGCGGCAGTGATAGCAGCGCAAACAAGGCGCGGAATTCGCGGCGATAACGCGCATGCCGATCCGCCAGCGTGGATCCACCCGCTTGCCGACGGCCGCGATCTCGCCGACCAGCTCGTGGCCAAAGACGGCCGGCGGTTGAATCATTTTCGCGTGATAGCCGCGCTTCCAGACTTTGAGGTCGGTACCGTCGGTAAGCGCCAGCCGGACGCGCACCAGGACTTCGTCGGCGGCCAAAGCGGGCACGTCGATTTTTTCAATGCGAAGATCTTCGCTGCCATACAACACCGCCGCGGTCATCTTCGAGGGCACCGTGGCGTGGGTTACGGCAGCTTTCACTTCTTCGCCTACTTCCAACTTCTTTGGCGTCGTCGTGCTCATGCGTGTGTGATCAAAATCTTGAGTGATTCCGCCGTCGGCTTGGCGGCCAGATCCAACCCTTCTTGGATTCTAGCCAGCGGAAAACGGTGCGTCACAATTTCCATGACCGGCAGTTCCTTTTTCAGCACCAGGTCAGCCCCTGCTTCTTGGATGTCCACGGCCGCACTATAGCTGCCCAGGATTTCTTTTTCGTCGATCCCCACGGCCGCAGCGGGAAACTCAATCCTGCTTACCGGGTCGTTTGCGGCAAACAGAAGTATACGTCCACCGGGCCTTGCCGCTGCCAGCGCATCGACGACAACAGACGGGTGCGCCACCGCAACCAAAACCGCATCGGCGCCTCGACCCTCCGTTCGGGCCTTCATATGTTCCACAAGCTTACCATCACTGGGGTCAAAGGACTCTAACGCTCCTAAAGTTAAGCTCTTCGCGCGCCGGACGGCCATGGGGTCGCTGGTATAGAGCTTCGCACCCTGCAGATTTGCCACCATCTGCAATTGCAGGCCGATGGGGCCGCAGCCGACGATCAATACCGTTTCGCCTGCCGTTACGCGAGCCTTCTGCACGGCTTTCAGAATCGTGTTGATCGGCTCGATGAACGTGGCTTCCTCGAAACTAACGTCATCGGGCAGGGCCACGATCCCGCGTTCGGCCACCCAGGGCATGGCTTTCACGTATTCGGCGAATCCGCCGCCGTTTGGCGCGAATCCGCCTGTCAGTCCCGTGGTCTTGTACAGTTTGCATTGGGAGAAAAGGCGTCGTTCGCAATAGAAACAGTTCCCGCAGGGAATGTGATGGAAACTCATCACGCGGTCGCCGAGCTTCCATTTCGTGACGCCGCGGCCAACTGCAACCACCGCGCCTGCCAATTCATGTCCAAGGATTTGCGGAGGCGGAACGTAAGCGTGAAAAATCTTCTTGATATCTGTGCCGCAGACCCCGCAAGCGGCAACTTTGATGAGGACTTCGCCGTCGCCCACTTCGGGAACAGGGACTTCCTCGACGCGGACGATTCCCTTTTCGCGGTAGACACCGGCGCGCATGGTCTTGGGGATTGGACCCAGCGTCTTCACGGCTTCTAGCGTTGTCCCGGTCCGGCTCATCGCGCCGCCACCTCTTGGAGTTCAGGTGGAGGCCAACCGTGGCTACGGAGGGAAAGCTCCTTAATAAATACCTCCAGAAAATGACAGAGTGCCTCTGCGGCCGTGTGACTGTGTCTTCCCAGCCGGATCAAAGCCGGCAATTGCAACGGATGTGACGCCAAATGTTTGACCACTCCGCCAATCTTCACGCGTCCCCGCTCGTCCACGGTCGTCGAAATATCGGCTGGCATGTCCTCGTCAAAGCGGTCGCTGACCACCCGGATTGCTACTGCAGGCAGTTTCTTTTCTTTTGCCACCGACAATATCGCGAAGCTCTCCATATCGACTGCGTCAGCAAATGGACTCAAGCGTTGCTTCTCTTCCACCGTGGCAATCACTTTGTCTGTCGTGAGGAACATCGCTGCCTCAATCGCCCGATTCACACAAGCCGCCCAAAATAAATTGCGGGAACACTCAATGGTCTTGGATTTTCCGAGTAGCTGAACGGCGCGCGCGGCCAATATATCGCCGACCTTGTGGGTCCCCTTGAGAGAACCTGCGAAACCTGATGCGATACAAATCGTATGAGGAGCGGCCATCGCTACTGCGGCTCCTCGGCGGGCATTCTCCATACCCATGCCGGTCACGACAAAATCTACGGTGGCGCGGCCGATCTGGCACCGAAACATCTCAAGACCATTGAGGTGTACTGGTTCTAGCGTTCTGAGCTTGCGCCAGGGGGCGAATTCGGCTTCGACGGCGAATGTGACAAGGATACGCATTGATTCAAAGTTCGAGAAACACCGGTCTAAAGACCGGCCACTGCAAAACCTTAAGCGGCGGCGTGGGCCATGCGCTTGGCGCGGCTTTTCGCGATGTAACCGTTCGCTTCGTACCAGCGCACCGCACGCTCGAGCGCCGCGGCAACCGGCCCCGCTTGAAATCCCAATTCACGCTTGGCGCGCGCGCAATCCACAAACATCATGTGGCGCGCGATTTTGACGCCTTCGACCGGAATGCCGGGCTCGCGCCCGACCAGCCGCGCAAAAGCCGTATTGGCATAGGCTACACCCAGCGCGAGTCCATGAGGAATTTTCAAAATGGGCGCGCGCAGACCGGTTATCTTCGCGAGTGTGTCCAGCATCTGCTTCAGCGTCAGATTCTCTCCGCCCAGCAGGTAGCGCTCGCCGACTTTGCCCTTTTCGGCGATCAGCAGGTGCCCTGCCGCGCACTCTTCCACGCCGACAAAATTCAGGCCGGTCTTCACGTAGCCGGGCATCTTGCCATTCAAAAAATCCAAAATAATCTTTCCGGTGGGCGTCGGCTTCCAATCCCATGGACCTACCGGCGTGGTCGGCATGGCCACAATGACCGGCAATCCGCTCTTCGCAGCGCCAAGCGCTTCCTTTTCCGCCATCCACTTCGAGCGCTTGTAGTGGCCCACCATTTCTTCGAGCTTGGCGTCGGTGAATTCATTCGGATGCTGCGGCCGGTCGACGGCAATGGTTGCCACCGTGCTGGTGTAAATCAACTGCTCAACGCCGGCGCGCTTCGCGGCGTACAGAAGATTTTTTGTTCCGCCGACGTTGGAATCGTATATGTCTTGCTTGCGCTTGGCCCACAAGCGGTAATCCGCGGCGACGTGAAAAACGCGCTTCACGCCTTTCATCGCGCGATCGAGCGAGGCGGGATCGCGCAGATCCCCGGTCACATACTCGAGGGGCAAATCCGCAATGGCGCGGTTGGTGCTCGAAGCGCGCAGGAGCACGCGCACGTCGTCGCCGCGGGCCACCAACTGCCGTGTCACGTGGCTGCCAAGGAAGCCCGCCGCGCCTGTGACCAGCGTGCTCATCCGGCTTTGATGCCTTCTTCATCCGCTCTTGCTTCGTGTTCGAGGTGCACCGCTGAAGCGCCAGCTGCCGGCACGCTCGGCGGTTCGCCGAGGAGCACTGGTCCAGCAAGTTGTGAAAAGGACTCCCACCAAAAATTTCCGATCCGTTTACGGGATTCGGTAGATTTCTGCGACAAATCTTGAGCGGCCGGAAAGGCGGAATTCGATTCGCCACGGGTGGGCGAGATTACAAATCCATCCACATCCAGAGAATGCGCCAGGTGGAACAACCCCGCTGCATCGCTCATTTCCGTTTCCGGAGTAACGCGCACGTGAACGCAGATCAAAAATCCAGAGAGCTTCGCGGCGCGGATGCCCTCCATGGCAAGTTCCGATGCTCCCCGCCGGAGGCCGCTGGAGGTGCGATGCGGCGCGCCAGACTCCAGACGAACGGTTAGAAAGAGCCGCGACACCGGCTGAAACTCATGAATGCGGCGGCGGAGAAGAGTTCCAGCGGTTTCGAGAAAAACAAAATGACCGCTCTGGGCGATGGCGCGAACCAGATGCGCAATGCCTGGATGACACAGCGGTTCGCTTCCCCCGATCCAAATGACCGGCGAGCGGTGCCGCATCCACGAATTGGATGGGGCGGGCGCCTTGCGCGAGACGCAGCTTCTGGGCGAGCCGGGCCATGGTGAGTTCCGCGGTAAGCCGCAGGGGGAAGCGCATCATGCGCTCTAAAACCCACGGCGCAGCCGGAATTCGCTGGGCTGGAATTTCAGCGCCACGTACTCATCCGCGCCGCGCGACTGGTGGGAATAGCGCGCCAGCGCATAGACCGGAAAGGAATTCCTGTAAAGGTGGTATTTCAGGTAAAACACGCCCGGGAAACCTGTGCCGGTGAAATCCGGCTCGCTCCATGAGCCATCTTCTTTCTGCTGGTGCACGAGGTAGGAAACCGCTTTGACGATGGCAGGCTCGTGGAGATCCCCGCCCGCGAGCAACCCAATCAAACCCCAAGCCGTCTGCGAGGGCGTGCTCGGTCCCTGCCCTTTTGTGGCCGGCATCTCATAGCTTCGCAGCGACTCGCCGAAACTGCCGTCGGCTTTCTGCATCGTGCGAAGCCAGAGCAAGGCGCGCTGGCAGTAATCGCGCGCGGTCAGCGAAACGGTTTCCAAGGCGCGCAATACGCCGCTGGTTCCGTAAACGTAGTTGACGCCCCAGCGGCCGAACCAGGAACCGTCGTCGGATTGGTCTTTCAGCAGAAACTTCACGGCGCGCTGAATGGCGGGATGTTCCGCGGGCCAGCCAAACCTGCCGAGGCACTCGACCACGCGAGCGCTGACATCGGCTGTGGAAGGATCGATCATCGCGTTGTGATCCGCGAAAGGAATGTTGCAGAGGAACTTTTGGTCATTGTCGCGGTCAAACGCGCCCCAGCCTCCGTCGCGGTTCTGCATGCTGAGCAACCATTGGATTCCTCGGCGTATGGCGCCTTCCATGCGCTCGGGATCGGGGTACTTCACGCGCTGAAGAGCCATCAGCACAAACGCGGTGTCGTCGACGTCGGGATAAAAATCGTTGCGAAATTCAAAAGCCCAGCCGCCCGGTTCGGCGTCTTTGTTCTTCACCTGCCAATCGCCCGGCCCGAGCACTTGCTTCGAGAGCATCCAGTCCGCGGCCTTCACCATGGCGGGATGATCCGCGGGCAATCCGGCTTCTTCCAGGGCAACCATGGCGATGCAGGTATCCCAAACCGGCGAAACGCACGGCTGCATGCGGATGGTGTCGCCTTCTTCAATTTCAAATCGCGAAAATTCCTTGATTTCCCGCCAGGTCAGCGGATCGTCCGGGCCATGTCCCAGGGCCATCAGTGCGAAAATCGAATTCATCATCGCCGGGTAGATCGCGGCAAGTCCCTCGGTCCGCTCGATGTGATTCAGCATCCAGGTCTTCGCTTCGCGGAGCGCGCGCTGGCGCAGCGGCTTCCAGGGCAATTTCTCGTAGAGCTTTAATCCGCGATCCAACGCCAGGAAAACGTTTTTCCAGGAGATGAGCTGGGTACTCCAATCAAAAGCCGCGGTCTTTCGCGTGGGGTCCTTGAACAATTCATCGACGCGCGCGCGCTCCGGCAAGCGCCAAGCAGGCCGAAGCGAGGAAAGGATGGCCATCGGAATCACGATGCCGCGCGTCCACGAAGACATTTCGTAAATGTTGAAATAGAACCAGTTCGGTAGGAGCATCAGCTCCGGCGGGATCGAAGGAACAAGCTCCCATCCGACCACGCCGATCAGGGCCAGGTAAAAACGCACGTAGGAATTCGTATGCTCGAGGCCGCCGAGAAGATGGACGGTCTCGCGTGCTTGCACCATATGACGCGCTTCCGTGGAGTCGCCCGCCAGCTTCAAGGCGAAATATGCTTTGCAGGTAGCGTTCAGCTCCGAAGGCCCACCAGGATAGATAGCCCAGCCGCCGTCGGCGAGTTGCCGGCGGCGTACGTAGTTGGCAAGTTTGGCAATACGCTCCGGATCGGCCTTTCCCAGAACGTGCAAATAGTAGATGTAATCGGATTCGAGGGTGGTGTCCGCTTCGAGCTCGCCCTGCCAGTATCCTTCCGCTGCCTGGACGGAAAGGAGATGATTTGCGCCGCGCTCGATGGTTTTTTCAAGACGCTCCACCCAATCCTGTTCCTGCCAAGACGCAGGCACGGGTCGAACGGGAATCTCTTGTCCCATTCGGGCGAATGAGGCCATTAGTGCTCCCCCAGAGCGGAACGACAATCTGGCATGTCCAGCAGACCTATACAGTCAACATTAAAATCAGTCTAACTGCCGTGTTGCGCATCACTTCCCCACAAAAGCAGCGCGGCGGTTAGGGTTCGGGTACCACGGGTACTATTAAATTATCGCCGCCTTTGCCGCCATGGTCAACGGATAAGATGCGCCATTCCCAACCACGCCTTGTCAAATCGAAACACTTGGGGGGCCCTCCAGCATTCGATGCACGAGCACGCGCAGCGGCTCAGCCAAGGGCTCACCCTCGCGTTGCGAGACAGGTGGTTTTTCTCGAAGCAAACGTGAGGGAAGCTTCATCCACGCCGGTCCCATCGCTGGGAAAATATCCGACGACCCTCGCAGCACTAAAGCATCCGCGCGGTCCAGCGCCACGCGAGCCGAACCCTTGAAATCTTCCTTCGCCGGATCGACCACAGAAAAATAGAGGCTGGGCCTCAGGAACTGAAGCAAGGAATTGCTTTCCACAATCAGGGGTGGCAACTCCCCCTGGGCATCTGCAGTCGTTTCCTGCAAGGCAGTCCTCAGGAGTGGCAGGCCTTCAGCGAGAAACCCCTGTTTGGTTCTGAGCCAGAACGATCGCCGCGCTCCGGCTGAAAGGAAACGGGCACTATCCGTTCCCGTGTCCGCCTGCAACTCCCAGTTGATCGCCGAGACGTGTTCATCCGGCGCGCAAGCGCAATTCTCTCCATTCTGCGCGCAGACACCGTGCCCATACTGGGTGATCTTTCCCGCGATCCAGTTCGCGGGACGAAACGCGGAGATCACATCGCACACGAGTTGCGTCTTCCCAATGCTGCGCGTGTGCCCGCCAACAACGATCACCCGCCACTGCGCCGGCGATTTCTTGTCATTTGCCGCCAAGCTTTTCCTCAATTCCTTTGATGCGCACGGCCAGTTCCGGCAGCCGGCCATACCATGCGAACAACTCTTTGAATTTTTGCAGCGAACGAGCCGGTGTTCCCCAAACTGTCTCACCGCTGCGAATGGTTTTTCCTCCGAGCACGCCGCTTTGCCCGCCGATCACCGCACCGTCCTCCAGTTTGCAGCGCTCGCCAAAGCCCGCCTGTCCGCCCACAACCACGTGCTTTCCAAATACGCAAGACCCGGACAATCCTGCCAGGGCTGCAATCACCGTGTGCGCCCCGATCTGACAGTTGTGCCCCACGTGCACGAGATTGTCCAGCTTCACGCCTTCCGCGAGGCGGGTGTCGTCGAGTGAACCGCGATCGATCGTGGTGTTCGCCCCGATTTCCACGTCATCGGCAATCTCCACGATCCCCGCCTGCGGAAATTTCCAATGCTTTCCCTCACCGAAAGCATATCCGAAACCGTCCGCCCCAATCACCGCGCCTGAATGAACCTCCACGCGATTCCCCAGGCGTACGCCGGCGTACAGCGTGACCCGCGGATGAATGCGGCAATTCTCCCCGATCCAACAACCTGCGCCGATCACCGAGTGTGCGCCGATCTGCGTGCCAGCGCCAACATGGGCATCTTCACCAACCACGGCGTACGCCCCGATACCGGCCTCCGGCGCTACCTGCGCGAGCGCCGCGACGATCGCCGTCGGATGAATCCCCGAAGCAATCGGGGCGCGCCCCAGCAGCAGTTCTGCTGCTCGCGCGAACGCCACTTTGGGCTGCCCACTCCGCAATACGGTTTTTCCCGCTAACGTTATTCCCTCAGCCGCAATAACACAGATCGCAGCCGAAGCCGCGGCCCGCTGCGCATGCTTCGCGGATTCCACATAGATCAAATCGCGCGCTCCCGCGCGCTCCGGCGCAGCAACTCCGCCAAGTTCGGCTGCGCCATCGCCCTCCAGCTTCGCGCCAATCGCTTCGGCCACTTCCTTAGCAGTTCGTCTCATCATCTACCTCACTGGAAATCGTAGGGCGATGGCTCGCCCTTCGGCCTGGTGTTCCACCGCCCGTGCACCCAGACCCATTGCTCCGGATACTTCCGGACAATTTCTTCGATCACTTTCGTGAACTTTCTAGTATTCTCCAGAACGTCCCGCCCCATATCGCCCGTTCGAATCAGCTCGACTGGCGGCTCGAAACGCAACCGGTACTTTCGGCTGCGTTCATCCCAAACGGCATATCCCGGCACGACCGCAGCGCCGGTATGCAACGCCACGCGCGCAATCCCCGTCTTCGTCCGGCATGGTGTTCTGGTCCGCCAGAATCCCGACTGTTCCGGCCTCTTTCAATACCTTCAGCATCATGCGCGCCGACTCATTCTTGAAAATCGGCCGATTCCCTGACAAACACCTGTAACCGTTCACGAGTGCATCGATCCTCTGGTTGTCGATTCGCCGGGCCATGAAATGCAGAGGAAATCCGTACAGCGCGTGCGCAAAAGAAGACAACTCCCACGCGCCGATGTGCCCTGTCAGATAGAGCACGCCTTTCCCGCGCCGCCGGCCTTCCAGAAAGTTTTCGTGCCCATCGAGCACGACAAGCTGCTCAATGTTCTCTTTCGAATATTTCGGAAACCGGGCAAATTCCGCGGCCATCCAACCCAGATTCCGCAGCATTCCGCGGATGACCGTCCTACACTGCGCCTCGCTCCACTCCGGAAAGGCAATGCGCAAATTCACTTGAGCGGTTTCCCTCAATCCAGGCAGCAGCGCATAAATAATGCGCACCGCTCCTGCGGCAACACTCCGTGCCAGCGGGCGCGGCAATAGACCCAACCCTTTCAAAATGACCCACACAGCCGCGTATTCCACGCATTCCTTCATTGCCTACCCAAGTTCGCGCGAGTTCCCCGCCGGGCGACAGTATGCAAGAGGTCCGCCGCTGGAAGATAGTGGTTCAATGTTAGACTCGACTTTCCGTGACCGAAACAACCGCTCCCCTTACCGAGAATCCGCGCACCAGAACCGCCGCCCGAATCGGCTGGGCCATCCTCATCCTGGCAACGCTCTACGTTTGCTACTTCAGCCATCTCGGCGCCATCGGCTTCGTCGGGCCTGACGAGCCGCGCTACGCCTGGATCGCGCGCGACATGGCTGAGACCGGCGATTGGGTCACGCCGCGCCTCTACGGAAAACCGTGGTTCGAAAAGCCTCCACTTTTCTATTGGGGCGCGGCAATAAGCTTCAAGCTCTTCGGCGTTAGCGAAGCCGCCGCGCGGCTGCCGAGCGCCGTCTCTGCGTTTCTCGCGACGCTCGCGCTCGCCTGGCTCGCGCTCCGTCTCTACGGCGCGGAAACCGCTCGGTGGCTCCTTCTTCTGCTGCCGACCACCGTCGGCATGATCGGCTTTTCGCACGCCGCCGCCACGGACATGCCCTTCAGCGGCATGCTCACCATTGCCATGGTCTGCGCCGCCGTCGTTCTGGGCCTCACGTGCAACGAGAATTCTCCCGTCATTCCGCAAACGCCTTGTTTCGCCCTTGTCCTTTTCGGTTTTTTCCTAGGTCTCGCCGTCCTCGCGAAAGGCCCTGTCGGTATCATCCTCTCCGGAGGCGCCGTTTTTTTCTTGGCGCTCGTCACCAAGCGCTGGCGCGACGCCTTCCGTCTTTTTCATCCCGCCGCTCTCGCGTCTTTTTGCCTCACCGCTCTCCCGTGGTACATCCTGTGCGCCCGCCGCAACCCCGACTTCTTCCGCATCTTCATCATCGAGCACAATTTCAAGCGCTACCTCACCCCCGAATTCCAGCATATCCAGCCCTTTTGGTACTACGGCCCGATCATTTTGATCGCAATTCTCCCATGGAGTGTCATTCTTCTTCGTGTAGGGTACGACGCGGTTCTCAGTTTTCGTCAGCGTCAGTGGAAAGAATCAAATTCGCTGTTTTTGGCGCTCTGGACCATCTTCCCACTAGTATTCTTCAGCTTTTCGCAATCCAAACTCCCTGGTTACGCTCTCCCGGTCTTGCCACCGTTGTCCGCCCTTGCCGCTCGAAGTCTCGTCTTAGCGTTTCAGCGATCTTTGGGCGCTGCCCGCTGGGTTGCCGTCGCCGTTGCCATGTTGCTTATGGCGCCCGTTGGTGTGTTCAGCTATCTCGCGCTCATAGCTCATGGCGGTATTGGACTTCTTCCCCTTTCGGCAACGCTCCGGTGGGCTTCAATCTGTGCGCTTTTGGGCTTTTTGGCTCTGATTCTCGCCTTGTGGAACAAGTCGCGTGCCGCGTTCTTGATTGCGATCGTGGTCGTTCTCCTTTCTATAACCGCCATTCACGGTGGTCTCAAAGATATCGGCGTCCAAAATCTTTCAATTCGTGCCAGTGTTCAAGAGGCCAGAAACCACTGGTCAGATTTTGCCCCGGGCCAAGCGTCAAGCTTCAAGCTGCGTCGCGCCGATCAGTACGGCCTGAATTTCTATCTGCGGCGCGAGGTACCAACGTGGTCTCCAGATCATCGGCAACCAGGCTGGGTATTCGGTTCTAAGATCCTTGTAGGGGACGATTGGACCCGGGGGATGGACTGCATATTCGTCACGGAATTGGACACGTTTTCACAACCAGTGGTGTGTAAGGACCCGGGGGCCAACTAGCGCACAGCCATCCCCGTAGCAGGCAGCCTCACTAGAAAAAACGACACCACGCGGTTCTCATAGGCGCGCTTCTCTTCGTCGTTCAAGCTCACAAAGTTTCCGTGCTGAATGATGGCCTGCTCATGCGGCTCCGGCGCTTTCAGAAACATCTGCCGTGTAGTCTCCGCGAGCTCAGGGTCGTCCAACGCCTGAATGTACAGCATTGGGACGCCAACGAGCGCAATCAGCTTTTGGGAGAGCGGCGGGTCGTCGCGGTGCGCGTAGTTCAAGTACTCAAAGCTGAACACGGCCGCGCGCACCATGAACGGAAAACCGCCCAGGCCGTTGCGCTCCACCCCCACCTTGACCATCTGCTTCGGTTCGTCATACACGGAGTCCAATACCAGAGCGCGAATCCGCTTGTCTCTTTCCGCTTCCCGCAGCGCCGCATACGCTCCGAGGTTATAGCCCCAAAGCCCGAACCGCGTTGGGTCCAAATCAGGCCGCGCGGCCAGCAGATCGACCGCCGCGCGCACTTCGTCCACTTCGCGATAGCCGAGCGTGCTAATCCCCGCGTTCGCCCCATGCGCGGCAAAATCAAAGATGAAAACGTTGTATTGGTGGTCCTGCAGCGCTGATTCCAGCGTCAACAGCTCGCCGCGGCTGGACTCGTATCCGTGGCACAGAATTATCGTCGGCGCGCCCCGAAAGCCAGGAAAGAACCACCCCTCCCGTGTTCCCAGCCCCCCCGGTACCTCAAAATTCAACACCTCCGGCCGGCCAGGAAAACTCGCCATGTTGATTTCGGAGCTGGTCCGTTGCGGTTTCACGATGCGATAGACGAGAAAGCCCGCTATGGCCGTTGTGGCCAGCACGGCAAAAAAGACCAGGGCCGATAGAGCCATCAGCAACTTGGTGTACCAGCGCGTCGGATAGCGGAGTTCGTACAGGATCTGCATTCGTCGTCTGCGCAACTGGGTTGGCGGCAGTGGCCGCTTCTTCTATACCTCACGATATAAACGCAATAGCTGGCATCCTAGCACACCTCCCTCGTCCCACTGCCTAAACCCCTCCTTGTGTGTCGGATTTGTATCACCTGTGGCACGCTGGCACGCTAGTGGCCACTCGCCCGCAATGAATCGGCTATGATAGTGTTCGCGCGACAGGGGCCGCGCCGCTTTCCGCACATTCATGAACATCGTCGATTTGCGACAGACCACCGTCCGCCAGATTGAGCCATTGCTCGAAGAGGAAGCGCGGCATTGGCGCGACGAACTGCATTGGGATTACCGCGGCGCCCTCGAACTCATCAAGCGGTTCCTTGACGCCCACGCCCTTGCCGGCTGCGTAGCGTTCGAAAACGGTTCCGCTGCGGGATATACCTTCTACGTCCTCGAGGATCAGAAAGGACTAATCGGGGGGCTGTATGTCTCCTCCAAATTCCCGCAGAATTCCATCGGGCGACGGCTCCTCGAGGAGATGCTCCTCTCGATGCGCGCCATCCCGTATCTCGCGCGCATCGAAGCCCAGCTAATGCCCTTTAGCGGCCCGGTGGATGCGCCGCTGCTCGACCAGGGATTTCACCTCTACACGCGCCAGTTCATGCTCCTGGATCTGCATAAGTCGCACGAGGCGAATGCCGACGCCTCGGGGGGCATGCGCCTCAACCGCTGGAATGACCGCCACTTCGAGCCTTGTGCCAAGTTGATCTATCTGGCTTACGCGAATCACGTCGATGGCGAGATCAACGACCAGTACCGCAGCCGTAGCGGCGCGCTGAAGTTCTTAAAAAACATCATCCTGCTTCCCGGCTGCGGGCAGTTCGTGCCGGGCGCATCGTTCGTTCTTCACGAGCCTGGCAGCGATGAACTCATCGCTGCCGTTCTGACCAGCGAAGTGTCACCTGGTGTCGGCCACACCACCCAAATTTGCGTCCTGCCCGGCTACCAGGGACACGGCCTCGGCCGCATGCTCATGCAAACTTCCGCCGGCGCCCTGCGCTCCATGAAATTCCGGGAATTGACGCTGACGGTAACATCGGACAACCACACCGCTGTCCAGCTCTACGAGAAACTCGGCTTCCACACCATTAAGTCCTTCACTGCGGGTGTTTGGCCGCGTTAGGTGGAGTTCCTGCAGCGTTTCTTCCTAAGCTGGAAGCCCGCTCACGAATGACTGGAGACAACCCGCTCTAAGATCTCAGGCAGCGCATCACGTCTGGGTAAGCTTTCTCAATGGGCGTGAGCTTTGAACACAAAATCCATGTTCTTGGCTTCTCCGGCCGCAACCGTGATGGTTTGTTTCATGGCCCCCAATTTTTCGTGCCAGGCCTCCACGGTGTATTCACCGGGCGGCAAATTGCGCAGATCGAAGTGTCCGTCCACGCCGGTGACGGCGAAGAAAGGATGCTTGAACACGGCGATGTAGCTGCGCATCCACGGATGCACGTTGCACTTGACGGGAATGGCGATCTCCTCCCGCGCGAAGGTTTCTTCTAAGGTCGTGCCCGCGGGCTGGGCCTTATTCCATTCGCGGTTGTTGATCGGAACAGCATGGATATTGTGTGTTGTGCTGTCACTATTCACAATGTGAAGTTTCTGCTGAGCTTGCAGCCCGATCACGTGCGGCAGATACATGCATCCTTTTTGGTCAACCTCGACCGGTTCAGCCGGTACATCGAAGCTGCGGCTTCCAAGTCCCTCCGAAACAAAAACGATCACGTTACCGAGCGCGCCGCCAGTTCCCGTCACGAATTCTTCGTTGACAGCGGGCCCGGGATGCGCCTTGGCGCAACTCGGGTCCGCGGACATGCTAATGCGGTTGGGTTGAGGCAGCTGACCCTCGATCCTGACCCGGCCAGCCACCGTACTTCCCGCGTGGGTGTCGGGCTTGGCCAAACCCAGATTCAATGCGGCCAAATTTCCAAGGCTCGCAAGTACTCCGAAAAAACCGAGCAGCAGACTGAAATACAGACCCTTGAGTCGCATGATAATTCCTTCCTGCGGACGCATTTATAAAACTCGTAAAAACCGCCAACAGTGCTTGCCCCGGGGGGAAAACGAACCGTTATCCACCGTGCTACTTTGCCGCTACGCTCGGGAACGGCTGACGTTGAGCTTACGGCAAATCTTTTAAGGTCAATCCCTTGCCGTGGCATTGTGTGGATCCAACACGAAGCGTTTCAGGACCCCGATTCCAAAAGGCATGATATTTCTTTCAATGGATTTCAGGCCCTTCTACTGCTGCTGAAGGTAGTAGCCTTGCTGGTATCCATTTGAATAAGCCTGGCGATAGAACCGCATGTACTCTTCGGGATGAGCCTTCGCTTCCAAGAAGCCCTGGCCCGCATTGCGATAATTGGCGGTCTTCTCCACCTGAAAGGGTTGCGCCTTAATGCGATCGGCGGCGCCATCCAAAGTTCCATCGCAGTAGCCCGCCAATTCCGCTGCACTGGGCTCCGCCAATTTTCCCGACCGCGCTTCGGAGTACTCGCGGTAACCCTGTTCGTAACCGGCAATGAACACGACGCGGTCGGCGTTGTGACCCCAACGGCCAGTCCTAAGCCGGGGTGCTCTGCCGTCCTGAACATCGAGTTTTGCCTGATACAGTCCATCGCGGAATGCCGCGTCCATGGCTTGCGCGCCCTTGCCGGCCTCGAACTTTGGCCGATAAGCCGAGACTCCCACCAACGCCACGATCGCAAGGCCCAAACTCACATCCAAGATAAAGAGCGATTGTCTTTTCACGGTTTCACCTCTCCGTCACTGCTTCCAGGAGCGCAGGGAGTTTGCACATACAAATAGCTACCGGCTCCCGCGCACACCTTGAGCCGCCTTCGTCTGACGCTCTGCTTTGCCCTCAAGCAGAGAGAACCAGGGCACACCACTGCTAATGGGCGCAATCGGAACGATTGCACGGGATACCGGCCGTACCAGCGAGGACCGCGGCAGCGACGCCGAACACCGTGATCGCGACCGTCCGATTCGCGATCGAGCTTTACCGGCACGTCCATTTAATCCCCTCTGTGGCTGCAACTCATTGGTGTATCGCAAATAAGGTGTAAAGTAGCTGTAAACTTTGTTGGACGATGGTTGACGGCTGACCACTCGTGACGGTAACCCAAACTTGACGCGACGGAACGCCGGGCGTATGTTTTTGCGCACAGACATTGGTGAAATCGAAATTTCCGGCTTAAAGTTTGATGTGTGAGTAAGGGCCCCGCAGAACGGAGGTGGCGGTTGACAACGGACAAGTCGGGCGTGGAGCAGCCGGTCGCCAAGGGAAAAAACAGGAGGAGTGACCGTTACCCCGTAGTTGTTCCCGTGCAGGTGAAGTGGTCGGAGGCTAGCGGCGCAGGCATCATCGAGTTTGCCGAAGCCAAAGAAGTCAACATGCACGGCGGGCGGCTGGACTTGAGAGGCCGCCCGGCGATTGGCAGCGTGATCGAGTTGACTAACCTTACCTCATCTAAAATAGCCGTTGCGCGAGTGATATCCCTGCGCCCCTCCAAAAAGAGCGACGTGTTGGGAGTGGCCGTCGAGCTTCTTACTCCCAGCGAAACTTTTTGGGGCGTGACCTTCCGGCTGAAGAGGGCGATCGACGACCTGCAGAAACTGGAAAACGCCATCCGGTCGGGTGGGATGGACCCTCGCGTCCTTCGTGAGTTTCGCGACGCCGTCGATTATGTACGCAAGACCGCCTGGGCTCTTCAAGAATTGCAGGAGCGCCAGGCCCACCAACGGGATACCGCCACGGTGCGCTCCTTGCTCACGGAGGAGCGCGTCCGCCGCGCCACTCAGCTCTGCAAAGCGCTGGCCTCGGATTTGGACTCCCACGAAGTAACCGACAGAACCACCGGCGCCGCAGATCTTTTTCAAGCCATCCGAGGGCTCTATCAGCGCTTGGCCACTCTGTTCAAGATCCGTGAATCTCGGTAACCGCTCCGAGCCAGGAAACCCCCCGAAAACGCAAAGACAAGCTGATATCTCTGATTCTTGTCAACTCCTGATTTACTGCGGTGGCTTCGACTACAGCGAGCGTCCGAAAGCGATTTAATGTCGAAATGATCTCAGCGGTCTTGAAGCAAACGGTGGCGGGAGTTAAACCCGCGGAGCTTATACGACGGGTTGGGACCTCCGAAGATGCTTCCGATTTTGACCACCGGGCTCGCTCGTTGAACCTGATTACGCCCCATGAGTTCTCTCTGCATGAGCCGATGTGATTGACAACTTGCCAGTTAACATAGGCCTGCTGGAGTGGCTTGGTGGCCTACAGCGGCGTCCGTCAGTGGCCCAAAACGGAAGGCCCCGCAGCCACCGCCTGGTAAAGACCGAGACGTCCATTGCCAAGATCGGGACTGATCCAGACCGCGTTAGCCACCGCCCGTTCCGCCGAAGACTCGCTGAAACTCATGCTAACGTTTAACAGCAGGGCCGCCGCGCCGGATACAAATGGCGCGCTGAAGGGAGGTTCCCCACCCCGCGCCAAAGGTGCCAAAGGGATAGGTGGTGATGATGCCCTCGCCCGGAGCCGCCACCCAAACGAGTTCCTCGCCATAGTTGGAGAACGTAGAAAGGATGTCATTGTTTGTCGTTGAGGCTACGCCCATGACACCAGAAAGCGCGGCGGGATAGACAATTTCCTCTTTGCCGTCATTTCCTGCGGAAGCCACGCAAATCAGTCGATGGCGGGTGGCATACTTAAGGGCGGGGGACACCTCAGCGGAATACGTTGAGAAACTGAAGCTCATATTAACCACTCTTGTCCCGTGCTGCACCGCGAAATGTATAGCTCGCAAGACATCTGACAAATAACCCGTTCCATCGGCTCTGAAAGCTTTCAGAGGCATGATGAGCGCGGTAGGGGCCACGAGGTGAATGATGCCCGACACCATGGTCCCGCGGCCAAACGCCTGGTATTGTGGCTGTCCGAGATTGAGTGCCGATGCTCGATCGAGAACTGCAGCCGTCGATTGGTTCACCATCGCTCGCTGGTGAAGTGCCGCGGCCGCTAGAGGATTGGTTCACGTCCGCGAGCTCTGAAGCTGAACCGGCGATGTTGCGTGTAAAGTCATAACCCGGAACGAGGACACTTTGAAGTACGGGATGCGCCGGATCGACGCCCGTATCAATAACCGCTACCGTCCCCGCACCGCTCACGCTGAAAGTAGTTTGCGTGTCCGGCAGCCGGATAATGGCAATCGCAGGCTGGCTGACATACCCATGGATGACGGTCATTCCGTATTAATCTACAGGCACATTATCCGACAATCCGCTAGGTAAGCTAGGCGGCGCCGTTGCGGTGGCTTGCATAACTTTCAGCAAGGCGTCTAGCTCTACGTGCCTGATGCCCGGTTGACTCTGGAGGATTTGCAGAAAGGCGTTCGGGTCAATCCAGTCGGGCGTAGTGACCAAGAAAACTCTGCCAAGGCTGCCGTCCAGGCCTCCACCTACATTACAACCGAACACGAAGCAGAGGTCTTGCAGTGGATCGAGCCCGGACGAAAACGGACAATAAATCTGTTGTCAGCGGCGGCTGGGCTGCTCCATATCCCAAACAAGACTAGAAGGGCCCACGCTCTCGATTTCATGGCTTAGTCTCATTCTCTCCATCCCCGGGCGTAGTTCTCATAGACATCGAGCTGTGTTGCCGGCTCGAACAGTTACTAAAATCCCGCCGCGCTCCGGCGGGCCCGCTCCATAACCGGCAACGGAACCGTTATGCAGTTAGTTTTAGCAATTTTTATTTCTAGGCTGATGTTTGATTCAAAGCGGAAATCCACATGGAACTCGCCGAACTCCCCGGCAGTTACCTGCGCCACCGAGCCCTTCCAGCCCTGAAGCGTCACGGGAACGCCATCAAACCTGCGATCGGGCTTGGCTGAATCCAGAATTTGCCCCGCGAGCGCCAGGCGATGGGATCCTGCGTCAGGCTCGATTAAGAGATCCACCCTCAGGCTCCCGGCAGCGTAGAGCAGCCTTCGACTCCGATCCTGCGACCCGCGCACCCCGGCTGGAAGCGGGTCGCGGAAGCTATCGGAGATGACGCGGGCTACGTGCGTGACGTCCGGAAAGAGCGCCTCAGGACGGAACAAGGCATCCAAGCTGCCCAAAAGTTGTTGCAACAGGAACTTCCGTTGCACGTGGGAGACCGAGTAGCGCTCGGCCAAATCCTTTATTTCCGAATCACTGTCCTCGTCGGCGATAATTACCACGTGTTTTAGCAGATTCGGATGAAATTCGTTAATCCTCGAAATCATGTCGGCAGCTTGCGAGATTGAGGACTGCGGGTCGAGTACAACAGCGTCGAATTTTTTTTGCCCTATCGTCGCCAGTGTTTGTTCGACGCTCGAGGCCACCGTGCATTCACAGCCCGCACTTCCGAGCAAAATTCGCATGTCATCGCGGGCCAATGGTTCCTGCCCGACGATCAATATCCTCTGCCGCTCGCGACCGGTACTCATATGAGCTTATCGTGTATAAGAGCCTGGGCGTCTCCAGCCCACCACTCCGGGATCATGCATCGCCTCAAAAAGGCGCGGCGTCCGCCCTTCGATTGTGAAATTCAGGGACACGTCATAGGAATGAATGTACGACCGTGAATTGGCCCGCTATTGCCAGGCTCCCAGTTGCTGCCACTCTCGTGCGATCGCGGGAATTGGTGACGCCGTCACTTCGGTCGACCGAGTGCCTTACCTCAGCCACTGGCAACTGGGTCGAACTACCTGGGGCCTTGTACATAATGGCTGTGGTGGACGATAGGACTGCCCTGCCTCTGAATCAATCGGGTAAAGTACGTAATTTGAAGGCGGGAGAATCCCGAGGGTACAAATTATTGCCTTGCACTTATCTAAAGGAAGGATCGATCGCCCCAAGGGAATGGGGCGCTGGGTAGACTCGAGCTCCCGACCTACTGTTTGCCCGGCGGCGCCAGAAAACGGAGGCAGTAAATAGGTCTTGCTCCTAGCCGCTGGGTGCTGTGTTCTGGTCACCGTGCCAAGCTACAGGCACAAATACCCGTATCAAGTCGCGGTTTATCAGGCACAACTTCGTATTCCACAGGTGCGCATGCGGTAAGGGCTCACCGCACCATCCCAGCCGAGAATCCCGCGTCCTTCGGTTCAGTTCGGCAGGAGGCCGTAGATTTCGAGTTCTCCCAATACGGATGAGTCATTGCCCCGGGTGCCGACGTAGACCTTGCCATTGGCAACGGTGGGCACGGTGAATTTTACGGCGTGTCCTGCCAGGTCCCGATTCGCGGCGGCCTGTGAACTATTCCACAGTTCGGTGGCGAGATTGGTGGCGTCGTAGGCGTGGAGGACGGTAGCGCCGCAACCCGGCGATTGTGGAGTGCAAAAGAGGCCATTGTCCAGCGCCCAGATGATGCCGTTGGTAGCTCCGTTGGAGGATACCGACGGGGTAGCACCAGGAAATCTGTAGCTCGTCGAGGATTGCGAAAAGGGCGCGCCGTTGAACTTGCCCGTGGTGCCGTTGAAGGCGAATTGCTTGAGGGTGCCGACACCGGCGACGTAGAGATTATTCTGCCAAAAGACAGGCGTGGCGAAGATGGAGTTGCCCAGGTTGACGGTCTGCAAGACGTTGTTCGTGGAACTGCTGAATTTTCCCATGCTGTCGCGATTGAGAAGGAACAGGTTGCCCTGCTTGCCGCCTCCGATGACCAGGTGAGTTACGGGACCAGCAGGCTGATCGACGAGAATGGTTGCCGCCCCGGATCCGAAATCGGTGTCATTGGCGTCGAGCGACGCCTGATCGAGAGGAGTGAAGTAATCCGCCACGGAGAGACCGCTGGCGGTGTTGAGCCTCACAACGCTATCACCATAGTTCGATCCGCCGGTGTTCGCGTCGAAAGTTCCGTTGCCGGTGATGAAAAAGAGATTCCCGGCAGCATCGACGGCCGGAGCGCCGCCGCCCATCCAGATTCCTCCGCGGGAATAGGAGAGCGTGCCAACCTGATTTGGCGTGGAGTTGAACACCGCATTGGCCACGGCAGCGAGTGTGGAGGCGTTAAAGCCCATCACCCAGCCGTGGTACGGATCGTGGTCTTCGTGGGAAGCCCAAGCGACGTAGACCACGGCATTGGAAAGAACCAGGCCGGCGCGCTGGCTTTCATTGCGCGGATCGAACGCCACTCGTCCGGCGACAGAGCCAGCTCCAGTGCCGGGAACAGAAATGGAAGCGTCGATGCTATGGGGCGCGACCCGCTCGGCGCCGGTAGTGAGGTCAATCGCGTGCAGCCGCTGGAAGAATTGCGTGCTGGCGTTGACGGACTTGCTGACGACATAAAGCGTGTTGGAGGTTGCGTCGATGACGGGCGTGCCGGTGATACCGACTTCGGGGGAGATATCTCCGTAACCGCTGCCGACCAGCGCGCCTGATCCGCCGGAGAGCACGGATGTTTCGCCGGAACTGCCACCGTGTGCGGAGTCTACCAAATTGACGTGCCAGAGCGTCATGCAGGGAGTGGCATCGGCATCAAAGGCGTAGAGGCTTTCGTGCTGCGTGGCCACGATGATCACGTTGTGAGAAGAACCAGCCACGGTCAGATTTGGCACCCAGAGTGGTTGGGCATAAATTGCGCCGTCGGCTTGGCAAGAGAAGAGCTTGCCGAAGGTAGCCGTGTTGACGTTCGAGGGAGTGAGGGCAAACTCGTGGGGGTTCGTTCCGTCACGGGACAGGTTGTTGTGATAGGTGAGAACGCCCGTGAGATCGGTGACGCCGATGGAAGTTGAGGCGCTCTTGGTGACGTCAGTAACGCTCGTGGCGGTGATGGAGTAGATGCCTGGCGTGTTAGGGGCCACGTAAGTAGCTGACCTGGAGGTCGCACCGGCGAAAGTGCCGCAGGAGGTCCCGGAACAAGCTGGACCCGAAGCCGACCACGTTACCCCAGCAGCAGCGACATCGTTCTGCACGGTTGCGGTAACGGGCAGTGTCTGCGCGATTCTCAGGCCACCTCGCTTGGGGACAATGGTGACACTAAGGGCGGTGGAAGAGCCAGTGACCGTGATGTTTGCGGAGGCTTTTTTCGAAGTGCTCGAGACGGAGGTGGCAGTGAGGGTGACCGTGGCGGGGTTCGGAACATTCGGGGGAGCCGTATAAGTGAGGGGTGCTCCCGAGGCACTGGTGGTCGCGGAAAGCGTTCCGCAGGTGCTACCGCTGCAACCTGCGCCGGAGAGCGTCCAACGCACACCGCGATGATGCCAGTCATTGTGCACGGTTGCGGTGAACTGCTGGGTGCCGCCCCCCGCTCGAACACTGGCGGTTGCAGGAGAGACCGAAACGGAGATGCGGGACTGCGCGGAAACTCGCGGAACGGATGCGAGACCCAGTAGAGGGATGACCGCAAGAGCCGCAAGAATTGCCTGCCAGGATGCGCTGTGGAATTTCACCAACATGGGAGAACTCCTTTCCTGATGGAAACGAGTCGAACCAAGAGACATGGTTGCGAATCGACGGCATTCAATCGAGACTTAAGAGAGGCATTATACTTAAGCAGGCAGAAATTGCGAATAGAACGAAGGGTCAGTGTTCAGAATTGCCCTGCGGGTCAACGGGGGGCAGCGTCAATGCGGAGGCGTGTCTTGCCAGTCCGAGATTTTCTACCTGAGCGGATACCATAACTTTGCCCTGCACTCCACCAGCCCTGGCACTCGGTGGGTAATGGGGCGACTCAACATGGGTCACACGACATTTTTCCGGATCGCCATAACCTGGAGCAGCAAAACGGCGGAGGCCAGGGCCATGGATCCTGTCCTTCACATCTCTGTAGACGAATCGTACGTCGCTATCGGTACAAACAATTCTGCTCAGTCGAACTCGGTCAGCGCAACTCAGTTCGGAGTTGTCAGGCGCTGTTTTCCTGCGGCCTCGAATTCGTCGCCGGGGATCCATCCCGCCAGCCCGGGCAGCCATGCCGCTTTCGATCCAAGCGCGAAGCCGAACCTGGCGATCACCGCGTCGCCGGTAAAATCCATGTCTGGACTGTACTCGTCGCTCGGCTGGTGATAGCGGTGCTCGGTGAAATCTTTCGCCTGCTCCTCGCCCCACTCCGCCGGATGGCCCGCGTACTTGATGCCCTCATTGATCGAAAACGACGGCACTCCCACATGGGCCAAGCTGAAATGATCCGAGCGGTAGTAGTGCCCAGCCTCCGGGCGGGGGTCGGGGCGGATCGCCAAGCGAAAGTCTCGCGCGGTCGCCTGCACCACGGGATAAAAGGTGGTGCGCTCCGCGCCGCTGACTTCCACTTCCTCCGGCGTCCCCAGCGGCGGCACATCGTCAAAATTCAAATCCACGATAATCCTTCCTGGCGGCACCGGCGAATGTTTTCCCAAATACTCCGACCCGAGCAGCCCCTGCTCTTCCGCGGTGACCGCCGCGAACAGAATCGACCGTGGCGCCGCCACCGGCATCGCTGCCCACACGCGCGCCAGTTCCAGCAGGATTCCGCATCCCGTCGCATTATCATTCGCGCCGTTGTAGATCTTATCGCCCGGCAGACTCGGATCGATCCCCAGATGGTCGTAGTGGGCCGTGTACAGCACCGCCTCTTTGCCGAGCGCGGCATCCGTACCCTGCAGCATCGCCAGAACATTTCTCGAGACGAACGGTTTCAACTGGCTCGCTACGTGGGCCTTCAGACGAATTGGCAATTCGAACGGCTTGAATTCCTTCAACTGCGCCTGCTGAAATATTTTGTCCAGATTCAGCCCCACCATTCCCACAATTCTTTTCGCCACGTCCAGTTGTATCCACGAAGCCGCCTGCAGCTTCGCCGTTGCATCTCGTTTCAAGTACGAGCGCTCGGTTCCCCACGAATTGCGCACCACCTCCCAGCCGTAACTCGCGAGGTCCTTGCGGTGGATGATCAGAGTGGCTGCCGCTCCGCGCCGCGCCGTCTCCTCAAACTTGTATGTCCACCGGCCGTAATAGGTCAGCGCCTGGCCCTTGAAAAAATGGGGATCATCCGAGCCGGGCTCGTTCACGAAGAGCAGCGCCACTTTCCCGTGAAGGTCGACGTTCTTGTAATCGTCCCAGTCGTACTCGGGCGCCTTGATTCCATAGCCCACAAACACGATGGGCGCATCGATGTCCGCCACCTCCGTCTGGCTCTCGTTGTTGGTTACGAAATCGATCAGGTTCTTGGCCTCGAAGGATTTCCCGCTGGCCTCCGCGAATTGGAAGGTGGTTTCCGGAAGCGTCTTCACGCCCACCATCGGCACGGCCTGGAAAAAAGTTCCGTTGTCTCCCGCCGGCTTCAACCCATAGGACGCAAACTGTTTCCCGATGTAATCCGCCGCCGTGTCGCCGCCGCGCTGCCCCGTCCCGCGCCCTTCCAATTCATCGCTCGCAAGATATTTCACATGCGCGCGAATTTTTTCCTTGTCCATCTGCGGCAATGGCGCCTCAGCCGCAGGCGCCTTCTTCGCTCCCGCCACCTTCCCCTGCCCTGCCGCGCGATTCTCTCTTGCGAAGACGCACGCGAATCCAAGCAAGGCGCACGAAAAAATCACCGCAGTTTTCTTCATGAAAACTCCTCGATTACGGAAGGGATTATTTCTTCACGCGATCCTTGAGCAGATTCTTCAGCTCGCTCATGAACTCCTGCACATCCTTGAAGTCCATGTACACCGATGCAAATCGCACGTAGGCGACCTTATCCAGCTTCTTGAGACGGTGCATGATCATTTCGCCGATTTCGGTGGTGGTAAGCTCGCGTTCCGTGGCCTCGTGCACCACGCTTTCGATTTCATCCACGATGGCTTCCAGCTTGGGGGTGGCCACGGGACGTTTTTCGCACGCTTTCAAAAGTCCCTGCAAAATCTTTTGCCGCTCGAAGCGTTCGCGCCGCCCGTCCTTCTTGATGACCATGTACGGAATTTCGTCGATGCGTTCGTAGGTTGTGAACCGGCGGCCGCACTTCAGGCACTCGCGCCGCCTGCGAATGGTGTCGCCGAGGCGGCCCTCCCGCGAATCGATCACTTTGTCGTCGATGTTCGCGCAAAAAGGACACTTCACTTGGCTGAGCCTCCTTGCTGTGCGGCGCCTTCGATTGCCGCTTCTTTTTCGAGCTCGGCCATCTCCTTCAGTTTCCCGAGCGAAAGCCCTTCGTGAATCAGCAGCGGCACCCCTGCAAGACTAACCGCCGCGAACGTAATCAGCCAAATCACGATGGATGCGGCAAGAGCTGCCTCAGATTTTATTAGAAAGATCTTTGTATACGCACCAAACGACCCTGCTTGGGAACCACCACCGACGCCAGGCAACTGCAATATTGAGCTCACCAGCGTAACTGCCAGCACTAGCATGGCGTCGAAAAGGCTTAGGTTGCCAAGGGTACCGCCAAAACTCTTCGCCACCCAAAGATAAATGACCAGCACAAGAAACCAATGGGCTGCAGAATAAAACAGCGCTAGGGCCAAATCACGTCCGCTCCGGATGGTTTGCACGCCGCGTGCAGTCTCAAGCACAATTCCCGCGATCTTGCTGCGCCAGCCGTGCGCCTGCAGCCAACCTTGCAGTTGCCTCTCGAGCAGCGCCGTGCCGCGAAAACGCAGATACACCAGCAACGCAGTTGCAGTCAGGATTCCCAGGACGAGAAATAGTGACGCGGGCTTCGCTGTTTTCTCCAAGGCTCGAGCGGTTTCGCTGCTTTGAGCGTCCGTTCGAAATCCCAGGAGCGCGACCGTCGCGATTACGGCCATGCTCGCAAAATCGAAAATCCTCTCCAGTAAATAAACTCCGAACATGCCGGACACTTGCAACTTCTCTTTTCGCGCCAGCAGAAATGGCCGCACCGGCTCACCCGGCCGCCCCAACAATTGCAGCGCGGAAAATCCCGCAAGAGTCATCTTGTAAATATTCCAGAAACTCGAGGGCCCCAGGTTTTCTTGAAACACTTTCCAGCGAAGGGCGCGCAGTGCATAACACGCGTAAATCGCCACGAGGGAAAGTATCAGATAGTAGGGATTGGCACTGCGGACCGCTTGCAACATCTCCGTGCCGCTGAAATCAGAATGATGGATCATCCCGCTCGAGCGGTAGATGACAAATCCCAGCACGAGCAGCCCGATCAGGACGACAAGAAGCTTCCTCGACGATGATTGCATGTGCTGGCCAGCCTAGCGGGACCAGCCATCGCCGTCAAGGCATGCGAATAACATTCGTCAGGAAATTTCGGAGCAAGGCGGCCACACGAGCGCGCACTTGCTCTAGAATCGATCGCGGGATTTTTCCGGCTTTCTGGGCTTGCCGCTAGCGCCAATCAGGGTTTTTCAAATGGTCGCAAAGAATCGCACCTCGGATGCGCGACCCCGCAGGGAGGCCCACTTCGAAGGGATACCCCTTCACAAGGCTCGTGACCGGACAGACAACCGCAAGACTCGTCTTCTCGTTGTGGCTCCGGGGCGAAAGAACCACAGCAGGCCGGCGCCCCGCCTATTCCCTGCCAGCTTGCGGCGTAAAATCGAGCCAGATCAAATCGCCGGCATCAGGCACATACTCGCGGGCTACCACAGTTCTTTGCCTTCTCCGGGCGCCCCAATCCGTTTCCGTGTGGAGATTTGCCGCAGTGATCTCCCGAACGAGATCTCTAAGTTTTGAAGTTCCTTTTTTCTTGCGAATCCTCACTGTCCCCGAACCTTCGACGGACAACTCCAGATGATCGCCAGGACGAAGCTTGGCAGCCTCCGCCACGTTCTTGGGAATCCGCACGGCCATGCGATTGCCCCATTTTGCGACCTATGGCTTCACGACGCGCCGCCCCTTGTAGATACAAACGTATACAAGCAAGGCGCACCCATGTCACTTCGCCAGCTTGACCGCCATCCGGTCGGCGGATTCCTCGCCGGTGCGCAGGGCGCCTTCACTGGAGAGGCCGTCGAGATAGTCGCCGCACAGGTCAAACGGGAAATCCCAAGCCGCGAGGCGTTTGCGCAGCGCAGTCATTTCGCGCAGTCTCCCGGGCGGAAACTGGGCGATGCCGATATTCCATCGTACGAGATGCACAAAAAGCACCTTGCCGCGGCATTCCGGGAAGGTCTGCTCCACAATTTCGCATGCTTGCTGCTTAACGGATTCATCGTTGGCGTCCAAGCGGCAGAACTCCGGCGTGTTCCACAGGAAGACGCCCGCCATACCTGCGCCTTCGGGACAGCGGTTGGGAGCGCGCAGGTGCTCCATTTCGATTTCCGCGCCGGGTACAACATCCGGTGTGAAGGCGTACCCGGCGTAAGGAACACTCGGCGGATTCGAGAGCGCTACCGCCGCGTTGGCAATCCTCGAATACTGCGTTCGGGAGAGCAGCTCGCGAAGATCTGCAGGAAGTTGTGGGCAAAGCTCCGGCACAAGCTGTCCTGGAATCGCGAAAATGACCGCGCGCGCTCTAAGAGTTTGTTGCTTGCCTTTAACCTCCGCTTCAACCTGAACGCCTTTCGGGCGCTGCTCGACATGCAGAACCCGAGCTTCCGTCACGACACGCACCTGGGAAGCCATAGTTTCCGGAATGCGATCGACGCCATCCGCAAGAGTCCATTGCCCACGCACGAGCAGGTTCCAGATCACTTGCATCAGGATTACGCGCGAAGAGGTTTCGACCGATCCGCCAACGGGCCCATTCAACCCCGGCCGGAAGATGCGCTCGAATACTTCTTCCCCGCCGATGCGGCGGAAATACGTCCGCGCGTCTTCGCCGTCGAGCGAACCAGTGAGAATGCTGCGGCCATGGACGAGAGCGCGATGATGACGCAACAGGTCGAATCCGAATCGCAGGCAGGCGACGCGGGTACGCAAAGATATTCCGCGGTCAAAGAGCAGGTCCTCGAACCGCCCGCTGCGATAACCTCGGCAACCCGCGGCGTCTTGAATGCCCACACTGAAACTTCCTGTGCCGACTAGCGGCGACAATCCCAAGCGGCGCACGAGCGAGCGCATGCGCACAAAGCCATTTCCCAGCAACGTGACACCGCGATCGATCACAAATCCGTTGACCCGATCGGTGGTCATCCGGCCGCCTACGCGGGACTCCGCCTCCAGCACCAGCGGCTCCAGGCCGCGGTCCTTCAGCCGGAGAGCCGCAGCAACTCCGGCAATCCCTCCGCCAATCACGATTACGTCGGCGTCTCCGCTCTGGGTCCCCATCAGGATTCTCCTTAGCGGCGCGTCCCGGCGAAGAGATCGACGGCCTGAGTGCTGCGCGCGTACTTCACGTCATCAAAACGTTCGCGCAAGAACTTGTCCCAATCCTGGCGCTTGGTCACGTGATGAATCACCGGGCCGAAGATCACGTAGTTGTGCGCGTCCCACCCGTGTTCGAAGAGAAGTACCTTTCCTCCCGGCCTCAAGATGCGGTTCGCTTCGCTGAACAATTTTTCTCGCGCACCGCCCGTGGGAATTTCGTGCGTCCCGAACCCAAAACAGACCGCATCGCAGGAGGCATCCGGCAGCGGCAACGTGAAATGGTCCGCCTTATAGGCGACGATGCGCGGGTTGCTTGTGGGAGGCGCTTCCAGGTCGCGCACGTCCTGCACGGCTTCTTCGGGCGACTCGCCTTCCACGTTCCAGCAATCCACGGTTTGAATGGTGGCTTCCGGCAGCACGTCAGAGAGCAGGAAGGCGTGGCGGTACGTTCCGATGTGCAGGTCCGCGACGGTCACTTTGCCCTTTAGACTGCCCAATTCCACCAACCGGCGTACGTAGCGAGCTCCCGGATGACCGTACATGCGATACAAACCGAACAGTGAGTAGGCCAGAAGCAGCAATCCGATTTCTGCGAGTGCCACGGACGCCCAAAATGCCAGCGGCAGACGAAACATAACTCCAATGGCACCAAGCGGAATTCCAACCGCGAGAAAATATTTTGTAATTTTCCAGTAGTCGCGGCGGCTGACATACACGGCGCGTCCCCAATACCACCATGGCGTCGGCCGCTTCGCGGCGACTGATGCGGGATACCAGTGTGTGACGGCTTCGTGTGACTTGGTCATCGCTCCTCCTCGATTCCGAAATTCAAGGTCGCAGGCTTCTCTCTTGTTCGAAACTCTTAGGTTCCTCCGGTCCAGCCTGCCTCACGCAGCATTCCCAGAATCTTTCTCTGGAAGGGCTGAACGAAAGGCCGCACTAGCGCCGAACGCGTCAACTCTATTAACTGAGTAAACAGATCTAATATTCCGTCTGCCAGCTTGTGGGTTCTCTGCTGCCCTTCCGTTTCGTCGTAGATGAAGAACAGGATCATGCCGAGATGCGCCAACCAGAGTGCCCACGGAAGAAGTTCCTGCAGTTCTTCGCTCACGTTGGTGCCCGCAACAGCTTCCTGGAAAATCGCAACGCTCTGGCTGCGCTGCGCGTCTGTGCCTTTCCCAAATACTGACAGCGGATGGTCCGGATCGCCGGTGTAGCGGAACAAGGCCCCCAGAAACATGCGGTCATCCTTCAAGATTTCCAATTTCGAATGCACCGCCACTCCCAAGCGCTCGCGGAGTCCGGCCTTCCCGCTCAGCTCTAGGCGAACTTTCTCCGCATGCCGGCGCTGCACCTGGTCGTAGTAAGCCGCGACGATGGATTCCTTGCTCGGGAAGTAGTAGTAGGCAGCGCCGGTGGCTACCTTGGCGGACCGTGCGATGTCGCGCATGGTGGTGACTTCAAAACCGCGCATGCGGAAGAGTTCCAGCGCCTTTTCGAAAATCACCGCCTTGGTTTTTTCGCCGGCGCTCTTGTTTGCTGTGCTCATAACGTTGGCCCGATATTGAACATGTTCAAATGCTAAACCAAACCCAGCTCCGAGTCAAGTAGAAAATGAACATGTTCAATAAGTCTCTATACTATTTATAATCTGTTACTTACGAACATTTCGAGGAGTATGGTTTCGACCCGGCAACAGCCGTGATCCCTGGAACTGAAGTCTGCCCAGCAAGAATAGCCTGCGAGTTCAGAAAATCGTACGTCGATTTGAAGCCAGCGCCCGCGTACCTCATTGATTCCCTTGTCTCTAGGGAACTTGCTCCAGTAAGATGCCGGTTATAACGGTCGGGAATCATGGGCTGATCCCGCGGGGAACATTTCGAGAGCATTTTACGTTCCATAGTTGGCAGGCCGAGATGGACTGCCAGACGGCTTTTGAGAGAGAAGCCGACTCGCAGACACGCCTTGCACCGCAGCAGGTTATGAGGCTGACGATACGTTGGAGCAGGATGCCCAACTGGTCCAGCAATGCCTCCAGGGCGACGGGTCGGCCTGGGAGGAACTTGTGCGTCGCCATACCAGGCGCATCTTTAACATCTGCTACCGCTTCACCGGAAACCGAACGGAATCCGAGGACCTGTCGCAAGATGTTTTCCTCCGCGTGTACCGTACGTTGGGCAGTTATCGTTCGGCCCATGGCGGTTTCGCAACTTGGATGACCAGCGTGACGCGCAATCTATTGATTGACCATTACCGTAGAACGAAGCGCGATCGCATTACCGACTCGCTGGACGACAAGATGCCGATGGTGGAGAACAAGGAATCGGCGGGACGTCGGCCGGATGAGCAGGCGCTGCTCGGCGAATTGAGCGGCCAGGTGCAATCAGCGCTGACGCGGCTTTCGCCGGAATTGCGCGAGGCGGTGATCCTGCGCGACCTGCAGCAATTGGAGTACAGCGAGATTCAGCAAGTTTTGGCGGTACCGGAAGGAACGGTAAAATCACGAATCAATCGCGGACGCATCGAACTGGCGCGCGTTCTGCAGCAGATGGGAGTGCGCCCGTCATGATGGAATTTGGAGTTTCGAAGCGAGCGCGGAGCATGCCATGAACTGGAACTGCGAACAAACCGAAGCGCGGCTGAGCGATTACCTGGACGGACTTCTTCATCCCGGAGAGCAAGCCGCTTTCGACTTCCATGTGAACGCGTGCGAGCGTTGCACTCCGCTGGTCGCCGGTGTTTCCCGTGTTCTCGGCACTCTGCACTCCTTGGCGCAGGTTGAACCACGGCCGCAACTTTTCGACTCGATTCTGACGGCGACTCTCGGCCCGCAGAGCTGGCGCAGCGCGAAGCGCTGGCTGCGCGGGCTGCGGTCGCCTCGTTTTGTGTACAGCGCGGTCTCCGTTGCCGCGACTTTCTTCGTCATTCTTACGGCCTCTGGTTTCTCGTTTCGCAAGCCGAAGCTGGCGGATCTTAATCCCGCCACGATTTATCGCAAGACGAACAGCCAGGTGCATCTCGTTTATGCGCACAGCGCCAAGTTCGTCAGCGATCTGCGCGTGGTTTATGAAATTCAAACGCGCCTGAACGAAAACGAACAGAATCCCACTACCAGGGAGCAAACCATTCCGCAGAATTCTCCCGGCAAACAACCCGGCCGCACCGACAGCACGAATCCGTCCGCGCCCAAACAGCAGAACCGTGCCGACCAAATCGGCAGGAATTTGCGGGTTCTGGCTTCGCAATTCCCCGTTCTGAGCGGATCGATTGGTGAGAGGAGAAGGTCATGAAGTGTGCCGTCCATTCCGATGTGGACGCGGTCGGCTACTGCCGCAATTGCGGCAAGGCCATGTGCTCGACGTGCGTGCGTCCGGTGCGCGACGTTCTCTATTGCGAAGAGTGCTTGGCGGCTATCGTGGGCATTCCCGCTCCGGCTCCGTCCGTTCCGACTGTGGCAGCGGAATCGCAATACCAGATGCCCGCTTCCGGTTTGCCTGGGGCCTCACCGGGCTACGCAAGATCGAATCCAGTCTTGGCTTTCTTCCTGGGATTCCTGCCGGGGATGGGCGCCTTCTATAACGAGCAATACGGCAAGGGCATGATTCATCTCGCCATCTTCTTGGTGCTCTTCATAAGCGGTGTCGATGGGGCGATGAGCGGGGGAGCTGAAGCCGCTTTGTGGATCTGTGTCGCTGGACTGTGGGTCTACATGCCCATTGATGCCTACCGCACGGCAAAAGCGCGGCAGGCCGGCGAAACTTTGTCCGATCCTCTTGATGCCTTTACCAAGGAGCGCCCGATTGGGCCGATTCTTCTGATCGGTGCGGGAGTCTTGCTGCTGCTGCACAATTTTGATTGGTTTCCCTGGTACCGGATTTCGCAGTTTTTCTGGCCGGCGGTTCTGATTGCCGCGGGAGTTTTGATGATGCGCAAAAGGCTCGACCGCCGTTCTTAGGAGGTTTTTCTCGATGAGTGACCGTATCCGGTGCGCATGCCGCCGTTGCACGATTCGCGGGCTGACGGGTCCCGCTGTCATTATTACCGTCGGCGTGCTTTTTCTCCTCGACCAGATGCGCGGCGGTGATTTTTCGTTCGGCAACACGTATCCCGTGATCCTCATCGTCATCGGTGCAATCAGCCTAGCCGCTGCCGCTGCACCGGCTGACGGCCACATTTCCGGGCCGATGCCTCCCGCGGCTCCAAGTGCGCCGGGCTCCGCGCCAACTGTCCCGCAAAATCAATCTCCCGGCCAAGGACAATAGGGCTCTATGGCGAATCTCCGTCGTCGCGGCAGCTCACTTTTTCCCGGCCTTCTCCTGCTCTTCATTGGAATGCTGCTGCTCCTTCACAACTACCGCGGTCTCGTTATTGTCAATGTGCTCGGCCACTGGTGGCCGCTCATTTTGATTTTTTGGGGCGCGATCAAACTCTATGAGCGCATGGCTGCCAGCCGCTCTGGCGATCCCCGCGCTGCAAGCATCACCTCCGGTGAGGTTTTTTTAGTTCTGGGACTTCTCAGCCTTCTAGGAATCGTGGTTGCCGTCGACTACGGCAGGGAAAATATCCCCGGTCACTTTCGAGAGTGGGGAAACAGTTTTGACTTCGACCTGGAGGTCGCACCCAAGTCCGTTCCCGCGGATGCCCGCATCACGATACGCAACGGCCGCGGCAACATTAGCGTGCGTCCATCGGACGACGCCCAGATTCGAATCTCCGGCAAGAAGAAGGCCAATGCCTGGAACGAGAACGATGCCCAGCAAGTTGCCGCACGCGTTGGCGTCGAAGTCCTGCAGAATGGCGACGGCTACGAAATACGTCCAACGGGGGTAAGCAAAGGTGAATCGCGCATCCGCCTGGATCTTGACGTGGCGGTTCCGAAGAAGGCCTCGCTGACGATCCGGAACGAGAAAGGCGACATCACCGTCGCCGACATGGCGAAGCCCGTAAGTGTGACGAACGGCGTTGGTGACATCGAGATTCGCGACACGGCGGGCGACGTCAGTATCGATACCCGGAAGAGCGACATCAAAGTTTCCGACACAAAGGGCAACATCAAGATTTCCGGCCACGGCGGGGAAATAAATGTATCGGGCGCCACGGGCGGGCTTACCATCGAGGGCGAATTTTACGGGGCCATCCGGGTAGACAAAGTTGCCAAGGGCGTGCGCTTCATTTCACAGCGCACCGATCTGACACTCTCGCAACTCGCCGGCCATATGCAGGCCGGCCCAGGCAACCTCGAAATCTTTGACGCTCCCGGGAACCTCAGCGTGCGCTCGCAGGACGACATCACGCTGGAGAACGCCGGCGGCAAGGTCAATGTGGACAATCGCAGAGGAAACGTTGAAGTTCGCTTCTCGGCTCCGCCGAAAGACGACATCGAGATCAACAATTCTTCCGCGGGAATTACGCTTAGCCTGCCCGAATCCTCGAGCTTTGAGATTCTCGCCGATTGCCATTCCGGCGATATTGACACCGAGTTTCGAGCGGATTCCCTTAAGCAATCTGCGACGCATTCCGGTGACTCCCATTTGGAAGGGAAATACGGAAGCGGCCGCGGCCCGAAAATCATCTTGAAAACCAGCTACGGCGCCATCGCCATCCGCAAGACCAGCTGAGCGCCGTGCAGCAGCAGACGTTCCGCGCACCGATTTTTTCGCTGGCGGAATTATTCCGTCAAGAATGGCTCGGCTCGCGCCATTTGCATCGCGTATTTCGCGTGCTCGTTAATGCGCCCACTCCCTCAGAACGCACTTGGCACCGAGAATCCAAGCGCCGCCGCTTGCTGGCCAAGTTCTTGCCAAATGCCGGCCGACATGGCAGTCCCGCCGCTTGTCAAAATTCCGCCACCCAGGTTCTGAAGGCATGGCGCCGCAATGAGAGGCGCTTGAGGCTCCGGCAGGCTCGGTACAGTGGCATCTTGCTCGTTGAAATTCAGAGCGTACGCGAGGTTCTGCACGTCATTGCTCGCGTCGCGTGGCGTCAAGGGCGCAAGGTCCCAGCGCCACTCAATCAATTTCAAGACGGAAGTATGATCGAACACCAGGGCGCTGACTCTCGAATCAGCCGGATTCCCCCGGCTGAAGGGTGACGCAACGACTGTAGGGACGCGCAAACCGAGCAGCGCTTTGCCATCCACGAGATCCGTATCGACGTTGTTAGCGGCCGCGGCGCGCGGCGGCGCAATGTGCTCGAAGAAGCCGCCCCATTCATCAAAATTCACAATGAACACCGTGTTCGTCCACTTCGGCCCTGTGGCCACGGCCTTGAATGTTTCATAAAGGAAGAGATCACCTTTGCGGATATCGGCGTGAGGATGGTCGTCGTTGCCCGTACCATCATCCAGGATGGTATATCTGGGGTCAACGAAAGAGACCGCGGGCAGGGTCCCCGTGCTGGCCGCCACGAGGAACTCGTCGTAGAGACGCGAGATGCCGAGATATTTCGCGCCCCACAGGGCAACGAACGGCACGTTGGAGAAGTAATAGCGTGCCGTCACTCCGGCGCTGGCAAGCCGGTCCCAAATTGTAGGCAGTGAACTGAAGTTGGTGCTATTGGTCAAGCGGTCGGTTTGCGCGGCGTGCAGAAACAGCCGGTTCGGAAAGGTCGGCCCAAGGATCGAGGCGAAGTACCGGTCGCAAGCGGTGTAGTTCCGGGCCAGCGCCGCGTAAAACGGGATGTCTTGTTCGCCGTAATAGCCAATGGAATAGACGTCGTTGCTACCCGCACGGAGAAAACCGTCCATCATTCCATGGTCATACTCGACGCGACCGCCGCTGTAGGAATGGTCTGGACCCGGATGGGGGCAACCGGTGTTGTCGCCCGAGAGCGAATGAGTCGCGTGGCTCACGGCCGCGCTGTCCACATACGTCAATCCGGCTTGTTTGCCATCCGCATCCGGCAGCCAGCCCAGGAAGTGGTCGAAACTCCGGTTCTCCAGCGTCACCACCACGATGTGTTCGATGCCCGAATTCTGCGGGCTCGGCAGGTTAGGCAAATTCAGAAGAAAATCTTGCGCAAACAATTTCTTGCTCGAGGGCCACGACGCGCCAACCAACGCGGCTCCCGAAACGAATGCGGCGTTCTTCAACAACTCGCGACGATTTACCTTCATGATGTCACTCCCTGATTTGGATGATTTGTACTTCGGACTCTTCAGAGCTACAGCCGGAGTCCGCGAGCAGGCTGGGGATTGCACGATCTACGATCGGCCAAGGCTAGCGCCGCTAATATGAACAGTAAATAAAAAATGCTAAAAAAATACCTGAGTTCAGCGTCCGGTCTTTACCCTAGCGCTCTGCCAAGCGGTTCAACTCCTGAAAAAATGTGGGGAAGGAAACGGCGGCGCAATCGGCGTCGCGAATCATGGTGTTTCCCTTGGCCGCCAGGCCCGCGACGGCGAACGCCATGGCGATACGGTGATCCCCGCGCGGCTCGATCTCTGCTCCGCGCAGCTTTCCCGCGCGGCGGCCTTCCACCTTCAATCCGTCCGGCCGCTCCTCCACCGAGGCGCCCATCCGGAGCAAATTCTCCACGAGCGCGGCGATCCGGTCGCTCTCTTTCACTCGCAGCTCTGCGGCATCGCGAATCTCAATCCCCTCTTCCGTATACGGGCCCAGTGCGGCGAGCATCGGCAACTCGTCAATCACCAGCGGAATTTGTCCGCCCGCGATCACGCCACCTTTCAGCGATGCTCCTTTCACGGCCAGGTCGCCGACGACTTCCCCGTGCGCGCTCTTGAGCCCGAGGATTTGAATTGCGGCGCCCATCGAAGCAAATAAATCCAGAATGGCGGTCCTCGTCGGATTCAACCCCACATTGTGAATCAGCACGTTCGAATCGGGGAACAGGGATGCCGCGGCAATAAAAAATACCGCCGAAGACAAATCTCCCGGTACATCGAGCGATTTGGCTAGCAGCTTGCCGCCGCCATTTGCGCCGCCGAGTCCGTGAATTCGAATCGTTCGCCCGTCTTTTTCGATGGCTGCGCCAAATTCTTCGAGGGCCAGCTCGGTGTGATCCCGGGTTCGCGCCGGCTCCGTCACGCACGTCACGCCATCCGCAAACAGTCCCGCGAGCAAAACTGCGGATTTTACCTGCGCGCTGGCCATGGGCATCTTGTAATCGATGGCCTTGAGCGGGGCCCCGCGAATTTCCAGGGGGGCAAAATTATCGTCGCGCGCGCGAATGTCCGCGCCCATTTCCCGCAGCGGCCCGATTACCCGCTTCATGGGCCGCTTCTGCAGCGAGCCATCTCCCGTCAGCTTCGACGAAAATTGCTGGCCGGCCAAAATTCCCGCAAGGAGCCGCATGGTTGTTCCGGAATTCTCCGCATCCAGCGCGCGCCAACTGCTCTTCAAGCCGTGGGGCCCGCGGCCGGTCACTCGAACCGTATCTTTGTCGGTCTTGACTCCGGCGCCCAGCGCGCTCATGCACGCCAAGGTGCTGCGGCAATCCGCCGCCGCCGAAAAATGCCGCAGTTCGCTGGCGCCCCCGGCCAGCGCGGCGAGCATCGCGTATCGATGGGAAACGGACTTATCGCCCGGCAAGTCCAGTCCTCCGGTCAGGTGCTTCGCGGGTTGAATGGTTTCTTTTTTCACCGCGAAGATTTTAGCACGCTGCCTATCTTCGTTTCGCGCTCCGCCAATTCACGCCAAATCTACCGCGTCTTTCTTTACTTCCTTTACCTCCCTTAGCTCCCTGTACTCCCGGCCAGTCTTTCGAGAGGCACGCCCTGTACCACGCGCTGAAATCTCGCGGCTTCGCGATACGTATGATTAGCTGAGGAGAATTGTCATGTCCGCCCGCAGCACGTTTGTTCATCTCGCCACCAGAGCCGGAATCTTGTTCGGCGCACTCTTTCTTGTGAGCGTCCTCCTTGCCGCCATCCCCGGCCATCGCTCGCCCGCGGCACCTTTGCAGGATGCCCAGGAGTCCTCCAGCTCGCCGTCGAAGGAATCGCAGCCGATGGACCACAGCAAAATGTCCGGAATGGATATGGACGATGCCAAGGCCAACGAAGCTCACGCTGTTCACGATATGACGCCCGGGCTCATGGACGCGCACAATCTCCACATGCACATGACGGCGATGCGCCCTCAAACACCAGAGGACGCCGCACGGGCCAACGAGGTCGTCACCGAGCTCCGCTCCGGCATCGAGAAATACAAGGACTACCGCGTCGCCTTGAACGACGGTTACAAAATCTTTCTCCCGAATCTGCCGCAGCCCGAATATCACTTCACGAATTACTGGAACGGGTTCCTGGAAACCTTCGCTTTCGATCCCGCGCGCCCCACTTCCCTGCTTTACAAGAAAACTTCAGAAGGCTACGAGCTCGTTGGCGCCATGTACACCATGCCCAAGCGCGCGACCGAAGAGCAGCTCAACAGGCGCGTGCCACTCAGCATGGCCATGTGGCATTTGCATACCAATCTTTGCATGCCGCAAAAAGGGCAGTTCCGCAACGCCGACTGGAGCAAGTTTGGCCTCAAGGGCGCGCTCACCACGCAGCAAGCTTGCGACGCGGCGGGTGGCCGCTTCCAGCCCGTCATCTTCGGCTGGATGGTCCACGTGTACCCGTACGAAGAGTCGCTCGACAAAATCTTCGCCGTGCACCATCGCGAGTAAGAAGCACGCAGTCTTGTTGATGATAGTTGAGGTGTCGGAATATGTTGCTCAGTTCAATCAAAATGGAGTGCGCTCCCAGGACGTCCAGCTAGTGCATTCTACTTGACATCCTCGCTTCATCCTCGCGGCGTTGGATTGCTTCTCGATACTCCGCCGCGTATCATGGGTGGTTCATGGTCAAGGATCGGTGTCAACTGTTGAACTATCGTCGCTCTTTCCTCGGCGCTGTCCTCGCCCTCGCGGCTGCCATCTGCCTGCCGGCTCGTCTCGCAGCCGTTCCGCAGTCCAATGAACTCCTTCCCTTGAGCCGGGTCCATCCCGGCATGCAGGGCTACGCCTACACCATCTTCGAGGGCGACCAAATCGAAAAATTTGACCTTGAAGTCATCGGCGTGCTGGAGAATTTTCTCGGTCCTAAGCAAGCTATCATCCTTGTCCAGCTCAAGGGCCCCAAAGTGGAGCACACCGGGGTGGTGGCAGGTATGAGCGGCAGCCCCGTCTATCTCGATGGCAAACTGGCGGGTGCGCTCTCCCTGAAACTCGGA
>QHZB01000160.1 GCA_003224525.1 Acidobacteriota bacterium
GATTCCTGCAAATGCTTGCGTACAAGGCTGAGAGTGCCGGTCGCAAGCTATGCGCTGTAGATCCACGCGGTACCAGTCAGACGTGTGTATGTGGAGCAAAAGTTCCGAAGCGGTTGTCGGACAGAGTGCATGTCTGTACCGCGTGCGGATTGATGGCCTCACGTGATCATGTCTCGGCTCAAGTAATCCTCGAACGGGCACGGACGGTGCCTTCAAGCGCCAACGTAGGTGAGGTAATGCCATGCGTAGCTTGAGAAGCCCTCCCTCCAGGGAGGGAGTATGTCACATTAGAACACCATGACCGAAGACCAGGAGAAATTCGCGCTACATCTAATCAATAACCCTCCGCCGGGCAGCGAACTGGCCAAGGCAAAGGAATACGGCGTTGATCTGACTTTGTTCATTTCAACTCTGCGCCGCTCGCCTACCGAGCGGGCACGCAGTCTTTCCGAGGGCGCCCGCATATTCCAGATAACGAAGCAAACCCATCTAAGTGAGAAATGAAGCTCGAAGAAACGATCCGCATTCTTTATGACGCGGGCGTTGAGTTCGTGGTAATCGGCGGCGCGGCAATGGGGCTTCAGGGTTCCGCTCATCTCACCAAAGACATCGACTTTTGCTACGCCCGCACGAACAAGAACATGGAGCGGCTTGCGAAAGCCCTCGAACCATTCCACCCCGTCTTGCGTGGTGCCCCGCCTGGCTTGCCCTTCCGCTTTGATGCCAAGACGATTGCGAGTGGGCTGAATTTCACCTTAACCACGGATTTGGGTGATCTCGATTTCCTGGGCGAAGTATCAGGTCTCGGCTTCTTTCAAGACGTCCTCGGTGCGTCGGATGTGAAAGATGTCGGCGGGGTGGACTGCCGAGTGCTTTCTCTCGAAGGACTGATTAAATCCAAAATTGCAGCCGGCCGCCCCCGCGATCTCTACGTGCTACCCGAATTGCGGGGACTCAACGAATTTAAGAAAAAAACTGGTTTGGAATGATTGGGAGAGTCCTCCACGCGTCGAAGAGCATGCTTCACGCGGCGTTGGATCGCCGGCTTATAATTCGAGGGGCCTGAGGGGGATGTGCTGGGAAGCGACCAGAAGTTCCCCGGTGAATGTGGAGTCGACCGGACGGCGGCCCAGGGCTTCTTTGGCTGATTCTCTGGCGGTATCCGGGTTGTTGTTCTCTTCCGAAAGATGTGCGAGAACAAGAAAGCGCGCGTGGGCATCAAAGCCACTCGGGTCCGACAGGAATTCGCCCACCGAATGATTTGAAAGATGTCCGTGGCGGGAGAGAATGCGCTGCTTAACAATCCACGGATATGGGCCAGCCTTAAGCATGTCGGGCTCATGATTTGACTCTAGGACCATGCAGTCGGAATCGCGTAAACAATCTTTGACAAGTTCGGTCATGTAACCAAGGTCTGTGACAATCGCGAGCTTTGTGCCGTTTGTCTTGAAGGTGAAAGCAATCGGGTCAACAGCGTCGTGGGGAATAGCGAAAGCGTGAACGTCAATATCGCCGATGGTGAACCGCTGGCCGCCGTGAATGGTTTCCACGCCACGCAAACGCTTCGCAAGCCGGTCCGGTAGGACGCGGTGCAGGGCGTCCATGGTGGGCTCGGTAACGTAGAGCGGCGCTTTCCATAGGCCGAGCATTTGCGGGAGACCGTTGCAGTGGTCCATGTGTTCGTGAGTGATCAGAATGCCGTCGATGTGGTCGACAGTTTTTTCGACGGCGGCGAGTCTGGCCAGCGTTTCGCGCTTGCCAAGTCCGGCATCCACCAAGAGGCGGGTCCGCTCCGTCTCGAGCAACGTGATGTTGCCCGAACTCCCGGACGCCAAAATGGATACCCGCAAGCCGATCGTTTTCTCCTGAACTGCAAAGCAAACAAATTTCCAAAATGATGGCAGAGCTGCAAGCGCGCGTCAACAAGGACTCCGCGATTGCAACGGTGATATACTCCCGCGGCAAACCAATGGAAAAGTACGATCTCATCGTGGTCGGTTCCGGGCCGGGAGGCCAGCGAGCCGCGATTCAAGCGGCGAAGTTCGGCAAGCGCGCAGCGCTCATTGAAAAGCTGGAAGTGATCGGCGGTACGGCGATCAACACCGGCACGATTCCCAGCAAGACCATTCGCGAAGCGGTCCTGCATCTTTCCGGGTATCAGTATCAAAGCATCTACGGTGTCAACTATCGAGTGAAAGAACAGATCACCATGGCCGATCTTTCCTTTCGCGCGCTCAACGTCATCAAGACCGAGATCGATGTGATCCGCGCCCAACTTTCCCGCAACGGCATCGAAGTCGTGACGGGGACCGCCAGCTTTTTAGATCCTCACCACATGCAAGTGACGAGCTCGCGCGGACAAGTCGAGTTTGAAGCGGGCAACATCGTTATTGCCACAGGCACGAAACCAGCCGTCTCTCCCTTGGTCCCTTTCAACGACACGACCATCATCAACAGCGATCAAATCTTGAAGATGCCGGTGATTCCCAAGGCCATGATCGTTGTGGGCGGTGGAGTCATCGGCGTCGAGTATGTGTGCATGTTCGCCACGCTGGGCGTGCGCGTGACGCTGATTGAAAAACGCCCGCGATTGCTGGAATTCGCCGATGCCGAGATGATCGAGGCGCTTTGTTACCATCTGCGGGACCGCCGAGTCACGCTGCGGCTAAACGAGGAAGTCGAGAGCGTCGAGGAAACACCGGATCACACGGTCGTGGCAAATCTGAAAAGCAAGAAGAAAGTTACCGGTGACGCGTTGCTGTACGCGGTCGGTCGCCAAGGCAACGTGGATGAACTGAACCTGGCGGCAGGCGGCCTGGAGGCCGATGCGCGAGGACGCATCCCGGTCGATGAAAATTACCAGACCAAGCAAGCGCATGTGTATGCCGTAGGAGACGTCATCGGGTTCCCCAGCCTCGGCTCGGTTTCGATGGAACAAGGGCGCATCGCCGCCGCCAGAGCGTTTGGCATGCCGACAAATTCCAACCGCGCTAATTATCCTTACGGCATTTATACCATTCCAGAAATTTCTTTCATCGGAAAGACGGAGGAGCAGCTCACCGAGGAAGGGGTCCCGTACGAGGTCGGAATGGCTTTTTTCCGCGAAATTGCCCGAGGCCAGATTCGCGGGGACACCACCGGCCGCCTGAAACTCCTTTTTGATCCGTCCACCAAAGAACTATTGGGCGTGCACATTATTGGAGAAGGAGCCTCGGAGCTGCTGCACATCGGGCAAGCGGTCTTCGCACTGAAAGGCACGGTCGAATATTTCGTGGATACCGTTTTCAATTATCCGACGCTGGCGGAGTGCTATAAAGCAGCCGCATTCAACGGTCTGAACAAACTGGTCAGGGCGTAGTCAGGTCCGAATGAGGAGTCGATTGACAGAATCTTCGACTACCTAAGATTGGCAGGAGCACGATGCGCAGGACAGTTGGTGTACTGGTCATGGAACATATCGCCGTTGGCCTTGTGGAAGGCGACAAGGTCGTCGGCCCGCTGAACATTTTTCCGGAAAAATCGCAAACGCTGGACCCGCTGCAGTCCATGCCCGCGGAAAGCATCGTGGAATGTGTCCGGCGACAAGTGGAGAAAGTCGCGAGCGGAGAAAAGATTGCAGCGATCGGAATCGGCTTCCCGGGCATCATTCGCGCTGGGGTCGTGGAGGATTCTCCCAACCTGCAACAAATAAAGGGATTCGCATTGCAAGCGGCATTGTCTTCTGCCCTGGGTGGCAAGGCTGCGGGAGTTCCGGTACGGCTGTTCAATGATGCGGACGTCATGGCCGCGGGAATTGCGGCGACACAGGGAAAATTGCATCAACTCACCCGCGTGTGGACGCTGGGGAATGGAGTGGGGTTCGGGCGCTATCCTTCCAGCGAAGGGATCTGGGAGGGTGGGCACTCCGTGGTCACGCTGGACCCCAAGGAAAATTTCTGTGGATGCGGCGGGCGCGGGCACCTGGAAGGCATTCTCGGGCGCCGCTCCATGCGCATGCGCTTCCTGGACCTGGAGCCCGAAGAAGTGTTCGAAAATGCTCGCACGGGTGACGCACGCTGCGCCGAATTTGTGACGCTTTGTCACCGCGCTTTGGCCGCTGCCACCGCCACCAACATCCACATGGAAGGCCCCGGAATGTTTTTCGTTACCGGCCCGGATGTGAAATTCATTGACATCGCGCTATTGGATAGGCTCGTGCATGAAATGGTCAAGATGAGTCCCCTGCAGGGCAGCCGCTTCGAAGTCGTGCCGACCTCGGACGAGATGGGGATCATCGGCGCCGCCGTCAACGCGGACCGCGCCACACAAAGCTAGTCTGCAAGGGCCCCACAGGGCGGCGCGGCCGATTTCGACTAAAGAATCTTCTCCGGCGTGCTGGACGACAGAATGGAAACCCGCAAGCAGATTGCTTTCCCCCTAACGGCTCATGCAAAAATAAGTTTTCCTATAGCAGTCGTTTCTTGATCATTAAGAAGCGATTGGCACAAAGTGTTTCCTGGCGCTTGGGTCGCCCCTGATCAATGGACAAGTGGTCTGTCCACTCTCTCGCGGTGGTAGATGTCAGTTCGCTTGTTTTGTTATGGTGCCGATAGGTAGGTGCCTGTAGTCGGCACTAGAACATTATGAGACCAACGCTATTCCACTCCGACGTCTTGCGCACCTGCCGATGCCAAGATAGCCATGCTCGACAGTTCAAGCTTCGCGTGCCTTGCCGCACGCCAGTTCGATGGATGGCGACGCTGTAAGGGCGGCTATGTAGCTGTGAACCGCGCTCGAGCGCAATCCTTCAGGATTGCCTGATACAGCTTGGCCTTGAACTTGAGAGCCGTTGCTTGCTCCGGCGAAAAACCAAGATCGTCAATTACGCTTCCCCGCGTTACATGCGTAGGTTTGTTAGCTGCGCTTTTCACGTTTCTTCTCATCTGCTAAACGCGCCTTCACCGCTTTGAGCCGCCACTTTGCTTTCTCGAAGTGTTCTTCTGTGTATCTCCCGTCTCCTCGTCTCGGAACATGAAAGTCCGGCGAGGTTAGTCTCTTTTGCGCCCCTGCTTTGATTCAAAGAGTTTCTCAATCGTTTTGACGGTATAAAAAAAACGGTTCGGCTGCGAGGGCAGGGGGATAAAATCGTGACGCAAATAGAACTCTCGCGCCCTTTCATCCTTCGCGTCGACAACCAAGACGGCTGACCCAACCTCCTGAGTATTCGCCAACACACGCTTGAATGCATCGAGCAGCAATAGTTCGCCGATGCCCCGGCCACGGAAGTCTATGCTAACCGCCAGTCTGCCGAGCAGAGTTGCGGGAACGTTGGGGTAGCGAGGAAGTTTTTTTGCGACGTTGTCAAGAAGATCGCCGAGGTTTAGGACGTGGGCTGACAACGTATAGAAACCGGCGATAGTCTCTCCATCCGGTGTGATGACAAAGGCAACGGCAACATGCTTGGTGACATCTTGGCCAGCTTGTCTTTGCAAATATCGGTCTAGCGCCTCCACTCCACATGAAAAAGCCGCTCGATTATGCTTGTCTGCGAGCGGCTCGATTCGATATTGAACTGTGTCTCGCTCTCGATTCACGAAGCACTCACTCGGCTTCTGTAGCGCCGAGCGGCAGCCTTCATTCGCGGGCTCGGGGCTGGCGGATGCAGTAACGCCTTCACGAACACCTCACGATCCCGGTCGGTTAGGGCCCATACTTCATGCTGTTCGATAGCGCGTACAGCAGCATCGTCAGCACTAGAAACCATAAAATCGGAAATTGAGCTGCCTTTGAGACTGGCCGCATATTCGATGCGGCGCTTTTGCTCGGGATTGAGCCGAGCTTCGACTCGCTCGATCTTCCTGATCTCCCTGCGCTGTCGCTTTAGCACGAAAGCCATAATATCCTCACCACTGCAATTGTACGGTAATTTACCGTACATTGCAGCAAGGGAAGGGCAAGGCAACCCAGTGGGATGGCTCGCCGGATATGGCCTTCCTCTTTGTTCCCTCAGGAAACCTTTTCTTCCCTTCCCATTTGCGTTCTATATATAGGGGGTGGTGCGCCAATTGAGAAGAGACGTACCCCGCGCTATACCTGGTAAAGAGCTTCCCGAGACGGAGACGAAAGATGGGAGATGTATGACCGTCAAATATATGCCTCGAACTCAGCCGCTTCTGTTGAACGCTGTTGACCGCCTCGGCAGGCCACCAA
>QHZB01000161.1 GCA_003224525.1 Acidobacteriota bacterium
GTTCAAAGCAAATCCCGAAAGATAGCTGATATCTTCAAACGTGCCGTCGTGCTTGTTCCGGTATAGGTACTTCGGCACCGAATCGTTCGCGACCGCCAGATCGATCCACCCGTCGTCATCCACGTCCACAAACACAGATGAAAATCCGTAATACCCCTTCGCGTCAGCGACGCCTGCTTTCACGCTCACGTCCGTGAAGGTACCGTCGGCATTGTTGTGGAACAGGTGATCGCCTTCGCCCGGCAGGCCGCGGGGACCGCACATGACTTCGACCCCGCGAAACTTGCAAAACCCTGCCGGAAGGTCGCCCTGGCCCGCGATCGGAGGATTATCGGGACCAAAATTCGAATAGCCCGGCACAAAAAGATCAAGATAAACATAGTGATCGAAGTCGCCCCACGTCGCGCCGGTCGACCAGCCGCCGAGCGTGACGCCCGCAGTTTCCGCTATGTTGGTAAACGTGCCGTCGTGATTGTTATGATAGAGACGATTCTTGCCGAAGTTCGATACGTACATGTCCGGCCAGCCATCGTTATCGAAGTCCCCGACCGCGACGCCGAAGCCCCATCGTTCATTCCCTACGCCGGCTTTATCCGTGACGTCGGTGAATGTTCCGTCATGGTTGTTGTGCAGCAGCATCGCGCGCGGCGGGGCTTCCTTGCCTTTCAGCGCGGGAAAGGTCGAGCCGTTCAGGAGATAAATATCAAGCCAGCCGTCATTGTCATAATCGAGCAGCGCCACACCGGAGCCGGGCGTCTCAAGAATCGTCCTTTTCTCGCGCGTTCCTGAGCGATGATGGAATATGTCGATACCGGCCGCATGCGTCATATCGGCAAAAATGACCGGTGCGCCGTCAACAAAGCCCCCGGCCGTAATCGGTCGCGAAAGTGCGTCCTTCACCGGAGCGTGGGCGCCGCCCGTGCTCGTGCCGCTCTGCTGGTCCCGGACGGGCTCCTTTTCCGCCGGGTTTTGCTGGGCCAGCCCGGAGCTGAGAAGCAACGTCACACAAATGGCTTGTATTGCGGTTGCGCGGAGAAGATACCCAGATTGGCTGGATCGCGAGGATGGCATCAGGCCCCATGTGTGTGGTTTAACCCAACAGGCATCTTCACACAAAGTTGGCGAGGAAGGAAGCCGTTGACATTCGTTGAGTTCCGCTGAATATTATCTTCAGTTCTTACAATTTGACAGCCCGGCGAACGGTTTGTAATCTCCGGGATTCATGGCCGCGGCGGGACAACTGCTCGAATCGTAAGTCGAGGCATCCTACCATTTTAATGCACGGGGCCCGCCCACGGCGCACGAGCCGCGCGCACGGCGGAATAACTTGAGGTCAGCGCAGCAAGAGTGGGTGCAAGGAATGAGAACTGCATTTCTCAAATCAACGGGCCAGACTCCGGTCTCCAGAGATGGCGAGCTTCTCACTGAAGCGCAGATTTCTTCGACTGTGCAGGATGTAGTCGCGAGCACGCAATTTATCGACATTCACACGCACTTGTTTGCTCCCGCATTCGGCAAGCTCGGGTTGTGGGGCATCGACGAACTACTGACCTATCATTATCTCGAGGCTGAATTCTTCCGATCTTCCGACACCAAGCCCGAGGAGTACTGGTTGCTCTCCAAGCGCGACCAAGCCGATGCCATATGGCGGACTCTCTTCATCAAAAATACTCCCCTCTCGGAAGCCACGCGCGGGGTAATCGCCGTGCTCAAGGCTTTCCACCTGCCTACAGATCGTCCGGACCTGGTGGAGGCAAGGTCCTTCTTCAAAGCGCAAACCATCGAAGCGCACATTCGCAAAGTGTTGCAGATGGCGGGCGTGAGCACGGTGGTGATGACGAATGACCCACTCGATCCGGAGGAAGCGGCAGTCTGGTTGAAGGGGGTCGCGAGCCACCGGCAATTTCGCGCGGTGTTGCGGCTGGATCGAATTCTGTGCAACTGGCCTGCACACTGGCAGGTGTTGGCCGGACAAGGCTACCGGGTTGACGAGCAGGCATCGGGAAAGTCCCCGGCGGAAGTGCGCCGGTTCTTGGCGGACTGGTACAAACGCATGCAACCCGTCTACATGGCAGTCTCGCTGCCGGACACTTTCGAATTTCCCAAGGAAACTACCGGCAATCGATTGCTGAAAGAAGCGGTGCTGCCTGCTTGCCGCGAATTGAATCTGCCGCTCTCGCTCATGATTGGAGTGCGCAAGCAGGTCAATCCATCGCTGCGTTTGGCGGGCGACGCCGTGGGCAGAGCGGACCTGCGGGCGCTGGAGAATCTGTGCCGCGAGTTTCCAACCAATCGCTTTCTGGTCAGCATCCTCAGCCGGGAGAACCAGCACGAACTTTGCGTGTACGCGCGGAAGTTCAGCAACTTGATGCCGTTCGGCTGCTGGTGGTTCATGAACAATCCTTCGATTGTGGAGGAGATCACTCGCGAACGCATCGAGATGCTGGGAACAAGTTTCATTCCGCAGCATTCCGATGCCCGTGTGCTCGAGCAAGTCATCTACAAATGGAACAACACGCGCAGAACGCTGGCGCGCGTCCTCTCTAACACCTACCGTCTGTTGTCGGAGGACGGCCGGGGCGTCACGCGCGGTGACATTCAGCGAGACGTTACGCGCCTCTTTCGTTCGAACGCCGAGGCTTGGATGGACCTGAGAGCGCCCGCTTCCGATGCGCCAGCGCAAGCCTTGTAGGCGCGGCTTCCTTTGAAAAAATCACTTTGACCGTATGAGCGGCGAACGATCCAGTCAAGTCAAATGAATGGACAGTGCCGTCACCGAAGCCGCGGGAAAAGTGTGGACAACAACTCCGTTCCGGACGACGCTCTCCTTCTTTTGAGGAATCAGGGCTTCGCGATTGTCGAAAGTATTTCGCGCGTGAATGTCGGAATGCGTTAAAGCGGTTGCCGTTGCGGAGCTGGCGGAGCCTCCCCTAACGGTAATTTCGGTCTCGCGAGCCTGGGTCGTATGCGGATTCACGACGGTGACCAGCAAATCCTTGCCGCGGAGGGAAGCGGAACCCTGGAGTCCCCAGAAAGTCGCCGGTTTACCGTCCCGGTCGTACTGCACGGAAGGGGCCGAGAAAATGGTTCGCCGCGATTCTCCTCCCTGATGGCCTGCGTACATTTCGAAAACATGGCCCACCGGCGTGATCACGAACCGGTCTTCGTGAGCGAGATACAAACTGTTCAAGCAGTTGATGAGCTGCGCGCAGTTGGCCATGTGAAGTTTGCCGGCATGCCGGTTAAAAATGTCGAGGGTCATGCCACTGAACACGGCATCCCGCAGCGTGGGAGTTTGCTCGAGAATGTCCCCTGGCGTTGCCTCGCTCCCGGGACGGTACCACGGGCCCCATTCGTCCACGACGAGCTTGACGCGGTGCTCACGGTCGAATTCACTCATGACTTGCCAGTGCCCTAGAATGAGGTCTTCCACACGTTCACCTTCGCGCAGAATCTCGTACCAGTCCACAGGATCAAATTGAATGGCATCACCTTTTCCTTTTTCCCAATCGTTCGTTCGTCCACGGCTAAGATTCCACGCGTAATGGTGAAGCCCCCAACCGTAGATGCCGCCGAGCTGCGAAGGCCCCTTGCGAACAATTTTCTCGAAGAAGCCGCGCGTCCAGCCCCAGTCGTTCGAGTTAGGACCAGAGGCGATCAAGGACAGCGGTTGGCCGTAGTGAGGCAGCCAAGCCGAATATCTGCGGAATTCAACGGCATACTCCTGAGGCGTAAAGTTTCCTCCGCACCCCCAGGATTCGTTTCCTACGCCCCAGTAGCGCACGTTGTACGGTTGCGCAGAGCCGGCCTTGGCGCGCTCCTCGGCAAGCGTGGTGCTGCCTGCCGGAGAATTGCAGTACTCCACCCACCGGTAGAATTCCGAGGCGGGCAGGCTGCGAACGTTGGCGGCGAGGTACGGCTCCGCCCCGATGAGTCTGCAGAAATGGACAAACTCGTTGGTGCCGAATTCGTTGGGATCATATTTGTGATTGGCTGGCGATTTATCATTCTCCGCCTCAAGCCAGAAGTTCGTTCGTCGCGGGCGCTGATCGGAGCGGCCAACGCCATCACGCCAGTCATAGCTGTCTGCGAAGCATCCACCCGGGTAACGAACGACGGGGGCCTTGATCTTTCTCATGTGGTCAACAAGGTCCTTGCGGATGCCGTCGAAATTGGGGACCTTGGATTTTGCGCCGACCCACACGCCATCGTAGATGGTGCCTCCCAGGTGCTCCGTGAAGTGACCGTAGAGGTTGGGAGAAATTGTGCCAAGGGATTCGTCGAGAAGAATTTCCACTTTAGAATCGGCACTTTGCGCCGCCGCAGCTGAAAGCCCCGAGAACCGAGAAAAGATGAGCCCGGCAGTACCGGCCAAGGTGGTCTGGATAAATCCGCGGCGATTCTTCACGATTTCCTCCCGCGTGTAGTCTTTTTGTTCTCCATCCGCTTCCCAGGATTCGCACCATCCGGATCATAGGACGACTGAACCCGAGCATTGTACAGAAATAATTCCGGTTCTGGATTCAAATGAAAAGTTTTTCTAGTTGTTTCGAGAAGCGTAGGATGTGCGTTAGAGTATGGGTCGTTTTAACAATTCAGTCTGAATGGGGGCTAGGCGAACATGACAGTTACTTGCTTGTGCCCTCGCAAAGGCCGGGGCGGCTCTCGTGCTCACCAGCCGGGAGCGCACTCGTTTGTTGCCCTTCGAGGCGGAGATTCGAGGGCTTGGCCGACGCACCATTTCACTGGAACTTGATGTCCGCAAACAAGAGTGCACGCCCTGGTCGCGGCTGCACCAGCTACGCCCGTCCGTGCGGGAGATTCGGACCAGGAGTTCAAAATATGAGCAATTTCTTTTCAAGCGTTGGATTGCGGGAGTTCGTACGGTTATCCCTTCCTATCTGGGCATTTGGAGGGCTCCTGAGTTTGTTTCTGCCGCCGGGGGCGCTTACTGTTCCGGCGCCCGAGAGCCGCAGGACACTGCAGATCTATTTTGTCGACGTAGAAGGCGGCCAGGCCACACTCTTCGTCACGCCGGAAGGACAGTCGCTGCTCATTGATGCGGGGTGGCCTGGCAACGATGGCCGCGATGCCGATCGCATCGTTGCGGCAGTCAAACTGGCCGGGATCAGCAAGATTGATTACGTGCTGATCACACATTTTCACGACGACCATGTGGGAGGCGTACCGCAACTCGTGGCCCGAATCCCGGTAGGAACATTCATCGATCACGGCGAAAACCGCGAAACCATGGACGGACCAACCGTGCAAGACTGGAAGGCTTACCAGCAAGTGTTGGGAACCGGAAAGTTCAAGCGGATTACCGCCAAGCCCGGCGATCTTGTGCCCATTCAGGGTATGCGCGTAAGCGTGGTGAGTTCGGACGGCGCCCTGATTGACAAACCCTTGCCGGGGGCCGGTGCGCAAAACTCCGCCTGCAAGAATTCCGAGCAGCGTCCCGCAGACCAAACCGAAAATCCACGTTCTCTCGGAACGCTGGTCACTTTCGGCAAGCTCAAACTCTTAGACTTGGGCGACCTGACGTGGGACAAAGAGTTGGAACTGATGTGTCCCAGGAACAAGCTCGGCAAAATCGATATTTATATCGTCTCTCACCACGGCTGGTTTCAGAGCAGCAGCCCCGCACTGGTGTACGGAATCGATCCTCGCCTGGCAATCATGGACAACGGCGCAAAAAAAGGCGGAACTCCTTCCGCCTGGGACATCATCAAGGCGTCGCCGCACCTCGAAGATCTGTGGCAATTGCATTTTTCCGAAGAAGGCGGTCCTGCGCACAATACTCCTGAACCGTTTATCGCCAATCTCTCGGGACCCCAAGATGCCGCCAACTATCTCAAGCTGACGGCCTCGGCCGATGGAAGTTTCGACGTGTTTAACTCGCGAACAAATACGTCGAAACATTACGCCCCGTCGCACTAATATGGGTGTTCAGGCCGGCTCGGGATCGGGAATCGGCGCCATATTCCCCAAAAGGAAAACATAGCCCGCGACACCGATTAGCAGAAAAGCCGTTGCGGCAGCGAACGCTCCAGAAAAAGAATGCGTCGCCTGCACGATGTAGCCTGTCACAATCGGCGCAGCAATTCCGGCGAGCTGATTGCAAAAATTCAGAATTCCCCCCAGTGTGCCGACGCTTTCTCGTGGAGCAATCAGCGAGGGGATCGACCATCCTACCGGCGAAGCGGCGGACAATCCGCCGATAGACATGCTTATCCAGAAGAGGGCGGTGACGGGACTGTGTGCGTGCGCCGTGCCGAGAATTCCCAGGCCGAGAGCCGTTCCGCCGATGAGCACGACTTGGCGAACGCGTACCGGGCTCCAACCGCGCTGTATCAATGAATCCACGAGCCAGCCACCAATGACCAAGTCAGTGAACGTGGCGAACAGCCAGGGCACACTGGTATACAGCGCCGAATGAAGCAAGTCTACGTGGAGGGTGGTGGAAAGATAAGACGGCAGCCAGGTCAAGAGAAGATAGAAAGTGTAGTTGTATGACGCGAAACCCAGGGCCAAGCCGCACACTCTACGTTGCCGGATCAAGTAAACGAGCGGGGCTCCTTTGGCGGCTCTGGCGCGATCCTCCGGCTGCGCTCCGCCCACGGCGATGAACTCGCGCTCCGCGTCTGTCAGTAATTTATCCTCGCTCGGATTTCGATAGAAGGCATAAAACAGCGCGAAATACAGAAGACTGATGAAGCCTGTCGCCGCAAAATTCCAGCGCCAGCCGAAATACAGTAACAAGAGACCCAGTAACGGTATTCCAATCGCCGAAGAAAATTTCGCCGCGGCGTCAAACATGGCGGTGGCCAGGCTGCGTTCGTCCTTGGGGAACCAGTAGCCAATGGCCTTCGCATTGGCCGGAAATGTAGGAGCCTCACCGATCCCCAGGAGGAATCGCGCCCCAAACAAACCTCCGAGGCCCGTGGAGATGGCCGCAGCGAAGGAAGCCACGCTCCAAATCATGGTGCTGATGATGCCTACCCGGCGGACGCCAAAGCGATCCAGCAGCAGTCCGGAAGGCAGTTGAAGCAATGCGTAGGGCCAGTTGTAGGCGCTTGACAGATAACCGAACATCACCGCGGAAATTCCAAACGAAGCTTCGAGCGCATCCCGGGAAACGGAAAGATTCACTCGGTCGAAATAATTTACGAGTACGCCGAAACCCAGTAGAAAAGCGATGCCCCACCGCCTCTTCGGTACAGGGGAAGCCCGCAGACCTGCTGGTTGTGTCAAGAGGCCGTTTTTTTCGCTTGGCATGCCGGGCGAAATATAGTGGAGAACCGCAGATGGGGCAAGGGGCACACTGAAATCTTGGAGGACACCGGCAAACGCGCAAAAGCCGAGAGCGTTTTCCCTACTTCCGTAATGCTACAGTATGAATATGGCCAAGTCCGGGAAGGGCCAGAATCACGGGGATCCGCAGGCCGCAAACAAACTAGAACGCACCATAAAAAACACTAATGCTGGGTTGGACGCGAAGACAATTCCTCAAGGGACTAAGTATGGCCGGCAGCGGATGCTTGGCCAAATACCAGAGCATCGCTTTTCTGCCCCATCTCGGTTCTGTCACTCCAGCGGGATTCGCACAGTCCGCCTTGAAACCGCTCTTTGAAGAAGTGCCATCTGCCGCCAGCGGACTCATCTGGCGTCATGAGAACGGCCGCTCCGCGGATTACTTCTTGCCCGAGACAACCGGCGCAGGTTGCGCCTTTCTGGACTACGACAACGACGGCTGGATGGACATTTATCTGGTGAACGGCGGGAAGTGCGATTTTCTCGTCCCGGATCCGCCCTTGCGCAATGCGCTCTACCGCAACAATCGCGACGGGACATTTACGGACGTGACCGAAAAAGCCGGCGTCGCTGCCGGTGGCTATGGCATGGGCGTCGCTGTGGGGGACTACGAGGGCGACGGCTGGCCCGACCTGTACGTCACGCAGTATGGCCGCAGCATCCTCTATGACAACAATGGCAACGCAACGTTCACCGACGTGACTGCAAGAGCCGGCTTGGCGGCTCCCGGCTGGGCCTCCAGTGCCGTCTGGTTCGACTACGACAACGATGGGCGGCTGGATTTATTCGTTTGCCGCTTCGTGGACTTTGACAAATCCAAGAACAAATTCTACGGCAACGAGAAAACCGGAGAGCGCTTCTATTGCATTCCGCGCATCTATCCGCCCGCCGCGAGCTGGCTCTTCCACAACAACGGGGACGGCACCTTCACCGACGTCAGCAAGGAATCCGGCATCGCCAAGGCGCTTGGAAAAGCGTGGGGTGTCGTTGCGACGGACGTCAACAACGACGGCTGGATGGACCTTTTCGTGGCGAACGACACGGTCGCCAATTTTCTCCTCGTCAACAAGCGCAACGGAAAATTCGATGAGATGGGGCTCGAAGCGGGCGTGGCATACAGCCAGGCTGGCCGCGAGCGCTCCGGCATGGGCGTTGACTCGGCGGATTTCGATCAGGACGGTTGGCAGGATCTCTTCGTTACCAACGTGGATCAGGAGATGTACTCCATCTACCGCAACAGTCACGACCTGACGTTCGAGGATATGGCCGGACCCATGGGAAGTGCTGGGTATCGGCAAACGAAAGAAAATTGACAGTCTCGAGATCCGCTGGCCTCAACCCAGCGGGCGCACGGAAACATTCACCGACTTTCCGATCGACCGCTACATCACCATCGTCGAAGGATCCGGGATTAAATGAGCCCCGATGGAGATTTCAGTAACGATACGCTTCCCCTTGCCGCGCGATTCGAATGCGGTGGTCGGTAAACTTGAAGTGCGCGCCCGGCAACTCCACCTTTGGCATGTGACAGCTTTACGCACCTTCGCTTCTCTGTGGGCTTGCAGTGGGTTCACACCTGTCGAGTATTTGTGCAGGCCGAAAGCCGTAAAATTCCCTTGCGCCGCATGTGCATGTGCGCTTGAATTTTTCCCCCGGGTTGCACGGCATCGCGCTTCTTGGAGCTGCGTGCTAGACTCCGCGTAAGCGGTTACGTACTCAATATTGCGAGGAAAAATGAACATTCGATGGTTTTTCTTAATTCTTGCGCTCCTTGCCTGTTTCCTTGTCGGTACTTTTGCGACCCTGCTTGCTCCGGCCACGTCCGCACAGGCATCCGCGTCTCTCGCACCGACTCCGCCGATGGGATGGAACAGTTGGAACAAATTTGGATGCAACGTAAGCGATAAACTCATTCGCGAAATTGCCGACGCCGTAGTCAGCAGTGGCATGCAGGCGGCCGGCTATCAGTATGTGAACATCGATGACTGCTGGCAGGTGAGCCGCGATGCGTCGGGGACCATCGTCGCGGATCCCGCAAGATTTCCGTCGGGAATCAAGGCGCTCGCGGACTACGTCCACGGTAAAGGATTGAAGCTGGGAATCTACACGGATGCAGGCACCGGCACCTGCGAAAAACGGCCGGGCAGCTTGAATCACGAAGTTCAGGATGCCAAGACCTATGCCTCCTGGGGAATCGATTACGTAAAGATAGATTGGTGCAACGCCGAAGGGCTCGATCCGGTGGTGCAATACGGGAAATTCCGCGACGCGCTGGCGAATTCCGGCCGCCCGATCGTCTTCAGCATCTGCAACTGGGGAGTCAAGACGCCATGGCGGTGGGGGCCCGCCACCGGCAATTTGTGGCGGACCACGGGAGACATTAACGATACCTACGGCCGCATGTCCCTGATCGGATTTGGACAGAACGGCCTGGAAAAGTTTGCCGGTCCCGGGCACTGGAACGACCCGGACATGCTGGAGGTCGGCAACGGCGGCATGAAACGCGACGAATATCGCACGCACATGGCGCTATGGGCGCTCCTTGCTGCTCCTTTGCTCGCGGGAAACGATCTGCGGAATATGTCGCCCGAAACAAAAGAGCTCCTCTTGAACTCCGAGGTCCTGGCGGTCGATCAGGACGCGAAGGGCGTACAAGGGCATCGTGTTTGGGAGGAAGGGCCCCTGGAAATTTGGGTGAAGCCGCTCGCCGACGGGAGTCACGCTGTGGGACTGTTCAATCGCAGTGAATCGGCCACTAAGATGACGCTCGACTTTAAATCCATCGGCGCGCCCGCCTCTGCGAAACTCCGCGATCTCTTAGATCACAAGGATCTCGGCACGGCGCAGAATTCCTACTCGGCCGAAGTGCCGACCCACGGCGTAGTGCTGGTGAAAGTTTCCAAATAAACCTGCTGCGGAAACACGCAAGCCGTGGGAGTCTTCCTTGAGCTTGCTCAGGGCCTATCCGGTCTTGGCAATTGCCTTTGCTCAGGAGCCCGCACCGGGGCCGACCGCCACGACAAAGTATGTCGCTGGCGTTGTGCCCACGTTTTTGATCCCGTGTTCGTCATTCGAATGTACGAAACCGACGGAGCCCGGCCCGAGACGATAGCTCGTCCCGTTGACCGTCAGCTCGACCGTTCCTTCTCGAATCAGCCACATTTCGGAATGCACGTGGTGGTGTGGCGGGTGGGGTGCTCCGCCGGGAGGCAGCGTCGTTTCATGCACCTCCAACGACTCGCCGGTGGCCAGCTTGCCCTTCAGAACGTCCCGGATCTGCGCGTTGTTCGGCGTTCGAATCGGCAGCTTTTCGAACGGATACATTGCCGATGGCATGGATTCCTCCTGCGCGGCCATGCCCTCGGGCAGCATCACGGCAGGAAAGAGAGCTGACGGAAGGAACAGACACATCTCGCGTCGCGTTATGGACATTTACTTCTCCTTTTGCAATTCGCCAACACATCGTTCAGTGAATTCGAACAAGTGCTGTCGAAAAGCTCCTCGACATCGAGACAAAGAATCTTTAGCATGCCGTCATTTGTCAAGAGGCGCGTTTTACGCCAAACCTTTTCTGTTTTGCGTTGTAGGAATGGCATTGCTCGCCGCCGCTGCGGTCGCGCGGCTGCCAAGGAACAGAAACCAGCATGAACACAGTCCGGATACTGCGGCTGGGGGCAGTGAAAGATGTAGCGCGTTTTCAAGATCACGTTCATTCGCTCGGATTGACGATTCCGTGCGATAGCAAGCCGCTCAGCGGATCCGATTCACCGCTGCGATGGCCGCTTTCGCGTGGAGGAATCAAGATCGGCAACCGCATCGCCGTTCATCCGATGGAAGGATGGGACGGCACTCCGGATGGAAATCCAAGCGAGCATACTATCTATCGTTGGAAGAAATTCGGCCGGAGCGGCGGGAAGTTAATTTGGGGCGGGGAGGCGGTCGCGGTCTCGCACGAAGGGCGAGCGAATCCGAATCAGCTCGTAATTGCGCAGCATACGCGAGAGGGATTGGGAGAATTGCGAAAGGTCCTGGTCGAAGAACACCGGCGGACGACGGGTTCAGACGAAGGGCTCTTCATCGGATTGCAGTTGACGCATTCCGGACGCTACTGCCGTCCGAATACCCACGACAGGCCTGAGCCGCGCATCCTTTATCATCATCCGATATTGGATCGAAGATTGGGACTGCCTCGCGACTATCCCATTCTGACCGATGGCGAAATCGACGCAATTATTGAAGATTTTCATCGCGCGGCAAGAATGGCGCGTGAGTTGGGTTTCGATTTCGTGGATATCAAGCATTGCCACGGGTACCTAGGGCACGAATTTCTTAGCGCGCATACTCGAGAAGGGAAGTATGGCGGAAGTTTTGAGAATCGTACGCGATTTGTGCGGGAAGTGGTGCAAGGGATCCGCTCGGTGGCGCCGGGAATTCACGTCGGCGTGCGGCTCTCTGCATTTGACACCGTTCCATTTCATCCCGACCCGTCCCGATCGGCGGATGGAAAGCTGGGGCCGGGAATTCCCGAATCGCATGACAATTTGATTCCGTATCGCTGGGGATTTGGCGTGAAGCAGAGCGACCCCACACAGATGGATTTGACCGAGACGATTCGGTTTTTGTCTTTGCTTGAGGAGCTGGAGGTCCGGCTCGTAAACATAACAGCAGGGAGTCCCTATTATAATCCGCACATTCAACGGCCGGCGCTCTATCCGCCGTCGGATGGATATCAGCCTCCGGAAGATCCGCTGGTTGGCGTGGCGCTGCAGATGAAAGTCACGCGTCAATTGAAGCAGCTCTTTCCGACTCCCATCGTTGTGGGAACTGCTTACAGTTACTTGCAGGATTTTCTTCCGCACGTGGCGCAAGCTGCCGTGCGCGAAGGATGGGTGGACGCGGTCGGCCTGGGCAGAATGATTTTGACTTATCCTGAGTTGCTCTGGGATGCCGCGGAGGGAAAGACAGTTGAACACAAGCGAATTTGCAGAACGTTCAGCGATTGCACGACCGCGCCGCGGAAGGGATTGCCTTCCGGCTGCTATCCGCTGGACAGCTACTACAAGAATTCCGAACTGGCGGAACGATTGAAGATTGCGAAGGGGAAGTGATGAAAATCGGATCCATCGTTCAGCGGCAACAACTTGGCCACAAGGCGCAGGGCATCGCAGCGGCGCTCTTGCCGTTCGAGGCGGATGGGCGAATCGCCGTCGAAGCTTTTCAGAATCACCTGCGCACCACGCGTCGCGCCGGATTGATGAACGCCGTTAATATGGACACCGGCTACGTCAATTATCTGAGCGAAG
>QHZB01000162.1 GCA_003224525.1 Acidobacteriota bacterium
AGACGAGCCGACTACACGGAAAATCTTCCACCGAGAAGGCGGCGGCTTATGAGGCAGTGTGCCGGGGATATCCGCAGGTGCTCGCCTTCGAGCTGGGGCCAATGTTCGCGCCGAACGGCGAAATCTTTGATGAGGAAACTTTCCGGCGATTGATGGACATTCCGGAAATCAAGGGAATCAAGCATTCTTCGCTCGACCGGCTGATCGAGATGCAGCGGCTCGCCCTTCGCGACGCGCACCGGCCGGATTTTCGCATCTACACCGGAAACGATCTGGGCATCAACATGATCGAGTACGGGTCGGACTATTTGCTGGGACTAGCAACGTTTGCGCCGGAGAAATTCGCGGAGCGCGACCGGCTCTGGGAAACCGGTGATCCCACGTACTACGCGCTGTCGGATGCGTTGCAGTATCTGGGCAATGTGGCATTCCGCGAACCGGTTCCCGCTTACAAACATTCCGCTGCGGTGTTCCTACATCGTGTTAGGCGAATCCCCTCTCACCTGACACACCCGAGAAACCCAAAGCGCCCGCCTTGGGAGGCAGAAATGTTGGGGGACTGTGCCCGACGGCTGGGTTATTCAAAGATTGGGGATTCGTGACAGTTGTCAGTCCTC
>QHZB01000163.1 GCA_003224525.1 Acidobacteriota bacterium
CCTTTGCACAATTTTGATGCAATCTAAGTCCTTTAGATGCAACACTTCTGAGCCCTCTCCTTTGTGTTTCAAACAAAGAACTTGCGCAATACCTAAGTCCTTTAAATGCAACACTTACAAGAGACATAGGGGGTGGGGGCCGCACAAATAGAAATCCTAGGAAGGATCTCTGTCCGAGGGAGCACGCGGCCGAGGAACCTCTCCCCACAGCGGTTGAGCCTATGTACTCTGAGGGAAAAGAGTTGAGTTCAGGTTGATGGAAAAATGGACTTCTGAGTTTAGGCCGGACCGACAGGCTAAGGACCCGCATATGTCACTGATAATAAGTATAGCATGGGATAATCGAAAG
>QHZB01000165.1 GCA_003224525.1 Acidobacteriota bacterium
ATAGGCCTGTTCGGGGAGGCCGTGGCATTGATTGGCAAACGATAGATCCCAGTAGCGCCGGACCTTTACTCCGTGTTCGTCGCAGGTGAGGCAGCAGCCCGGCGGCAGCGCATAAATTCCCTCAAACATGGTCTGAGGCGAAGGGACATACTTGAGTGAGAGGAAATTGTTCAGGCCTTCCAGGCTGAGATTGGCCTGCACGCCAGGGTGCTGAAGAATCGCTTTAATCTCAGAGCCGAAGACCAGCCTCCCGCCCGCTTGCGTAAAGTACAGGGGTTTGATTCCGAGACGGTCACGGGCAAGGAAAAGGCTCCGACGGGGAGCGTCCCACACAGCCAAGCCAAACATCCCGC
>QHZB01000164.1 GCA_003224525.1 Acidobacteriota bacterium
GTTGTTCACATACTTCAGCATTTCGGCAGTCTTGATGGGCGTTCGAACGACGGGCGCTTGAATCGCTTGATACAAGTTTTGCACGCCCTCACCGCTGCGTGCATCGAGTTCGCCGATGACGATTTGGCAGGGATGATCGTAGTCTTCAATGGCGCTGCCTTCCCGCAAAAACTCCGGATTCGAACACAGCCCAAAATCATCGCCCCGGCGCCGGCCCGAATGCTTTTCTAGAATGGGAGCCAGCTTCCCTTCCAGGGTGCCTGGGAGCACGGTACTGCGGACGATGACTAGGTGATAGTCTTTTTTTGTTGCCAAGGCCCCAGCAATTTCCATGCAAACTCTTTCTAGATAATGCAAGTTCAGGCTGCCGTTGCCATTGCTTGGCGTGCCAACGCAAATCAGACTCACATCGGTCTGCCCTACTGCGGCTTTGCTGTCCAGAGTTGCCCGGAGTTTTCCAGCGCGTGTAACCTCGGCGATGAGCTGGTCGAGCCCACGTTCGATGACCGGGGACCGGCCGGAAGCGACCGCCGCAACCTTCTGTTGATCCACGTCAACACCGATGACCGTGTGACCATCACGAGCCAGACAAGCTGCCGAAACGCAGCCGACATAGCCGAGACCGAATACACTGACTCTCATTCTTACCTCCTCAAGCCTTCTTCACTGAGCGTGCGCGGCCAAAGCGCTGGATTGCTGCTCCGGGCGCAATCCTAAATCCATAAAACGCCGTTGCCACAGTTCCACACTGAGCAAACCGTAAAGCAGAGAACCGTGGTCTGCGAATCCCCTTTCGTGCTCACCGAGCAACTTTTCGACAAAAAGAGGATTGAAAAGCCCGCGGCGACGAACCGTGGACGGAGAGAGAGCATCCCGAAGGAACGGGCGAGCCTCTTTTCGAAACCACAGCGTGAAAGGCACGGGAAAGCCTTTTTTCTTCCGTTGAATGATCGCGGGAGGGAGCCACGCCTGACTCACTTTCTTGAGCAAATATTTGCGGGCCAAGCCTTTCACTTTCAGATTTTGCGGGAGCGAGGCAGCGAACTCGACGAGCTTGTGATCGAGAAGCGGGACGCGCGCCTCCAGCGACGTGGCCATGCTCGTTTTGTCGCCCCGCGCAAGCAAATCATCGGGCAGCCAGAGCTTCGTATCCACGTAGAGCATACGGTTCAGCGGCTCCGTAGCGTCGGTGCGCGCCAGGTGTTCCGCAAACACATGACTTCGGTCGTAACCGCTCAAGGCTTCCTTCACGTCGCGTGAAAGCAGCGCTTGCTTGGTGTCCGAGTTGAAGAGCGGAAACCAATTCATGAAGCGAGTCACTTCGTCTGACTGGCAAAGAGCAAACAGGGCAAGTTTTTGAC
>QHZB01000166.1 GCA_003224525.1 Acidobacteriota bacterium
GTCGATGATGCTGAGGCGCCGCATGCCAAGAGCAAGATCCTTGTCGATATGCACACCCGAATCATCCGGGCCGCGGTGATGGATGACCTGGAGCATATCGCTGAGAACCCGCTGGCTGGCGGGCCGGTGAGTTTTGTATTCGTAAAGGCCGCAAATTCCGCACATAATTTATTCCTGGACTTGACTTGTTTTTTTACGTTCCGGCCGAGAGAGGTTTACTTTCCGCGCGATCCACCGCATGCCCTTTGCGCTTGCTCAAAACCTGTTCGTAGACTTCGATGACCCTCTGCGCGACCGCAGGTCCGGAAAGTTGCTTTACCTTTTCGCGCCCCTGAGTCCTTACACCACGGCGCAGTACGTCGACGAGGCAGTCGGCAAACTGGCGCACGTCCGGTTTGCAGACGTAGCATCCCTTTGTAGCGCCGATGACGTCACGCACGTCCCCCACGTCGGTGGAGACAATCGGTAAATTGCAGGCCATAGCCTGCTTGACCACGTTCGGCGAGCCTTCCTGATAGGAGGTGAAAATGAGGGCATCGCAGGCACTCATGAAGAGCGCCAGCCGGTCCTGGGGTTCTTTGTAGATGGCCAGCAACGCTATGGAGGGATCCTGTCTCTGCAGTTCGTCCGCCACGGCCCTTGCCAATGGAAAGCGCTTGACCGGAATTTTCGGGTTGGCTGCAAACAGTAGATATTTTTTGCGGGGATCCAGGCCCAGAGCGGCACGGGCCTGTTCCTTCTCCACTGGCCGAAAGACTTCGAAGTCTATTTCGTGGGGGATGATATGGACGTCTTCCCTCTTAAGTTTACTTGCCATCTCGTGACTCTTTACGATTACGGCGTCGGCTCGATTGCTCAAAATGCGACCGGCGATCACCGCTAGTCTGCTGAAGAAAGTTGGCTTGCCCAGCTCATTCATAGTTCCTAAAATGTCGTCACCGCAATAACTGACGACGACGGGCACCTTCCATTGCGTGCGAGCAATGATTCCCACGTAGCTGTAGTGTGCGTGGACGAGGTCAATCGACGAATCAGAAAGCCAGCGCCGCAATTCGAATGCGGCCTCGAGATACATCAATTTCCGCGACCGCCCGTGCAACCGGAACACCTCAACTCCAACTCCGGCACGCCTCAGGTATTCGACTTGAGTGCGAACAAAAGAGCCAAACGCAGGGTTTTCGGTCGTAGGATAAATCGAAGTGGCGACTAAAACCTTCATAGGAAGCTCAACGCTGGGCCAAGAGCTGAATTTGGGCCCTGCCGCAAGGGCGGTTCGCCCTTGCCGGGAGATCAGCTCAACGACGCGGCGACTCTGGCCTCTCCTGCGGACGCAGGTTGCTGCCACTGCCGCCAGGATCCAGAGCGCCCGTACATGTTGTTCCAGGCCGCAAAATTCAACAGCAACCAGATGACCGCGGAGTGATCTTGTTGTCCCCTTTGATGCTCGGAGATCAGCCGGCGGACAGCGGCCGGATTGAACATGCCGGGAACCAGGTGGCCGTTGTTTTCGCTAAGGTAGTCGCAAACCATTTCATGCAAAGTACCGCGCAGCCACTCGCGGAGAGGAACGCTAAAGCCGTGCTTGCGTTTGCGCAGCGTGGAAGCCGGCAGATAACGGCGAACCGCGTCGCGCAAGATCGCCTTTGTCTGCCAGCCGCGCAGCTTCAGCGAGACGGGGAGGCTTGCGGCAAATTCGACCAGCCGATGGTCGAGCAATGGCGAACGAACTTCAAGAGAATGGGCCATGCTCATGCGATCCACCTTGACGAGCATGTCCTCCAGCAGACGATGGCGCAGATCGATGTAACTCGCCTTGCTCAGAGGCGGCAGATCCGAACGCATGACGGCAGTGATGTCGGCGGGATATTGCGGGGCCCAGAAAGGGGAAACTTCCGCCGCGAATTCCCTGGTGAACAACTGGCGCAACAAAATTTCGTCGCAAAGGGCCCCTTTGCTGATGTACATCGCTTCGAACGGTAATTGGCTATCCGCCAGCACCTTGGCCGCTCGCAAAGCGCCGTATTTTCGACCGGCCGGCAAACACACTGCGCCCGCCCTTGCCAGCGCGGGAAAAACGTGGCGATTCAGCCATCTAGGCAGGCGCCGGTATAGTTCGGCAAATCGGACGCCCTGATGGCTGGTGTAGCCCAGGAACAACTCATCACCGCCATCGCCACTCAGGATTACCGTTACCTGCTCCCGCGCCAGTTTGGAAACGTAGTACGTCGGAAGCGAGGAAGAATCTCCGAAAGGCTCATCAAAATGGCGAACGAGGGTAAGTACGGTTTCCGGCAAGTGTGCCTTTAAGGCTTCCTCGCTCAAATGCAATACGTGGTGTTCCGTCTGAAAATGGTTCGCGACGACCTGAGCATCGAGTGATTCGTCCCACTCCGGCCGATCAAAGCCGATCGTAAATGTCTTGAGCGGGCGGAGGCCAGCCTTGTGCGCATAGGCAACTACAGTGCTCGAATCTAGCCCGCCGCTTAGGAAGACGCCGAGAGGCACTTCGCTCATCAACCGGCAGCGCACGCTATCCATGAGAAGCGCGTCCAATTCTTCCACGACTTGGCCGACGGGGCGCCCGGGGTGATCGCTTTCCTCGAAGTTGAGGCGCCAATACCGGCTGGTCGTGACAACACCACCGCTGTAAGTCAGCGAGTGCGCCGCGGGCAATTTCCTGATAGCGCGGAACATGGTTCGTGATTCAGACACGAAGCCTTGCCGAAAGTAAGGAATCACGGCGTGCAGGTCGGGAACTGCCAACTCGGGGGCCGCCGCGAGAATAGCTTTGATCTCAGAACCGAAGATCAACCGGCTGCCCTGCTGAGCGTAGAAGAGCGGTTTCTTGCCCAGCCGATCGCGGCCCAAAAACAGGTGCCGAGCGCGCTGGTCCCAAAGGGCGACCCCAAACATGCCGCGCAAGGGAGTCAGGCAATCGGCGCCCTTTTCTTCATATAGATGCGCGATGACTTCGGTATCCGAGGAAGTGCGAAAGGCATGGCCGCGAGCCATCAGTTCAGCGCGCAGATCAAGATAGTTGTAAATCTCACCGTTCAGAACAACCTGAACCTGGCCATCTTCGCTGGCAACAGGCTGCTGGCCGCCAGCCACGTCAATAATGCTCAAGCGCCTAATGGCCAACCCGACGCCATCGGCTACGAAGAACCCTTCCTCATCAGGGCCACGATGCACGATCGCATCGGCCATGCGCTGAAGGGTGCGCCGGACTTCCGAACTGGACATCCTTGGATCGATTATGCCCGCTATTCCGCACATATGGTTTTTGGATCGGCCTTATACCGATGCGCCCCACTCTCCAGCTTGTGTGCCATCTCCTGGCTCTGAACGATGGCCGCATCAACGCAACGAGCCAGGATGCGCCCCGCTGCAACGATCAGCGCGCTTGGAAGCGTCTTCTTTCCGCGCTTGTTGACGGTTCCCAACAAATCGTCTCCGTGGTAGGTGACAACGACGGGAACTTTCCATTGCGTGCGCGCAATCATTCCGACTAAGCCATAGTGAGCATGAACAACATCAATCGAGCCTCTGGCGAGGCGTCTGCGTAACTGAAAGATACCCTTGAGATAGTTCCATTTACGGGAGCGCCCTCGCAAAATGAGGACTTCCGCGTCCACGCCAGCGCGCCGCAGGGATTCCACCTGGGTTCGAATGAATGAGCCAAATGCGGGATTCTCCGGCGTGGGATACATCGCCGTCATGATCAGAACTCTCATTGGAAGAAAGCCGGGATCCAGGTACAGATGCCGATACTTAACCTCAACAGTGAAATTCAAGGGGCGCTGGACGACGCACTCGCACCGGCGCAACGGGCAGCAGGTGGTACAGAATCATTGCCAAGTTTCTAGGATAGGAGCGCCGATCTTTGAAGAAGTAATAGTCGCCCCGCGAAAAATCAAAGCCGCCGTCTGGCCGCTGGAGTCCCAAGAGATAGTCGTAGGCGCGATCTGCCGGGGCATGGTAGCCAGGAATCTCAAACTGGCTTGCTCGCGCAAAAGCCTGGGCGAGAACAGCAGTGTGATAGGTGACATCACGATGCCGGTCGCCGCACTCGAAGTAAGAACGTCCGTTTTGTGCCTGCCCTTCGCGCAAAAAGCCCAGCAATCTTCGGATAACAGGCCGGACGGCATCGTCACCGGTGAGGTCAAAATAGCGCATCAGATCGAGGCATAGAAACGCGTTGTACTGGAAGCATTGGAAATGCGGCCAGACTTTGCCACCCTCCACACCCCTCACGGTGTAGGGGAATTCGCCCGCCGCTTCTTGTACGGCGCGCAGAAACTTGAATAAGCCGTTGCAACGCCGCAAGTAAGAATCGTCGCCGGAGGCCTCGGCCACTTCTGCCAAGAATCGCACGAGAATAGCCGAATTGTTTGGAACGCGCGGCCCTTTCTTGCCGCAGAAGTAGTTCACAGCAAGTTCCTGGCCGACTTCCTGAAAGCCGATTTCGCGAACAACGAACCGATACCATTTCTCGACGCTGGTCAGAAATTTTCTGTCACGCGTTTGCCGGCAGGTCTCCAACAGCCCCAGCGATCCCCAGGTTCCCTCGGCGGTTGCGATTCGTCCCCGCCATTCCGGATTCGGATAGAGCCAGGCTCCATCTTCCTGCTGGCGACCCAAAAGGAATTCCGAGCAGCGCAAGGCGATATCCCGATACCTGTTGTCGCGCATGCTCGAATACAGTTGCCA
>QHZB01000229.1 GCA_003224525.1 Acidobacteriota bacterium
GGTGAAGAAGTCGGCGCTGACGGAATTCTCCAATCCGCGCTCGACCGGCATCATCGCCATCACCCTGGACGGCAAGGACGAGCTTATCGGCGCGAAGCTCACCGACAGCAAGAAAATGATTTTCCTGGCCAGCCACGAGGGCCAGGCGATCCTCTTCCGCGAGACGGAAGTGCGTCCGATGGGCCGCAACGCCGGCGGCGTGAATGGGATGGACCTCGACAAGGACGACTACGTCGTCAGCATGGACGCGGTGCAGCCGGACTTCCAGATCATCGCCAAGGAACACAAGACCACCACGCAGAATCTCGAGGAGCTCGAGAACGAGCAGATCAAGGAGTCGCTCGTGACGCTGATGCTGACCGTGGCCGAGAAGGGCTTCGGCAAGCGCACGCCGCTCGCGGAGTACCGCATCACGTCGCGCGGCGGCAAGGGCGTGGTCAACATGAAGACGACCGACCGCAACGGGTACGTGGTGGCCACGCTGCAAGTGACCGAAGAATCGGACGTGATGATCATCACGCACAACGGCAAGGTCATCCGCGTTCACGCGAACGAGATTCGCGAAGCGGGCCGCTCGACGCAGGGCGTGCGTTTGTTGCGGCTCGATGACGATGACTCCGTCGCCGCCGCCGCGGTGCTGCAGGAAGAAAACGAGGAAGAGAAGAAGTAAATCCGCAACCCAGAAAATAGTTTAGGGGCACGATGATTCGTGCCCCTTTTCTGTTTCAGCCTGGGTTACACTATTTTCCCATGAAAATTACGCGCCGAATCTTTGCGTTTTCTCTTCTCCTTGCTCCGTTCATTTTTTCGGTTGGCGGCGGATCAGCCGATGAGCCCGTTGCAAATCGCAAGTATCTCGTTTTCGTCGGGACGTACACGACCAAGACGGAGAGCAAAGGAATTTACGCGTACGAGTTTGATGCGGACACCGGGAAGCTAACGCCCAAGGGCGTCGCGGCGGAGACGCCGGACCCTTCGTGGATAGCGGTGCACCCCGGCGGAAAATATTTGTATGCCGCGAACGAAGCAGGCAAGGCGAGTACCGTTAGCGCTTTTGCGGTCGATGTGAAGAGCGGGAAGCTTACGCTGCTGAATCAGATTCCGTCGCTTGGCGAGGATCCGTGTTATTTGTCGTTCGACAAAACCGGCAAGTACGTCCTGGTTGCCAACTACAGTTCGGGGACGATTGCCGTTTTCCCAATTTTAGCGGATGGCCGGCTGGGTGAACACACCGCGTTCGTGAAGGACCAAGGCGCCGCGGGTCCGAACAAGAAGCACCAGCAAGGGCCGCACGCGCACTGGATTGAGACGTCACCGGACAACCGCTTTGCACTGGTTGCAGACCTGGGCTTGGATGAAGTGCTGGTCTACAAGTTCGATGCCGCGAGTGGTACGCTCACGCCGAATGAACCTGCGTTCGCCAGATTGAAAGCTGGATCTGGACCGCGGCACGCCGTGTTTTATCCGAATGGGAAATTTGTTTTTGTGGTAAGCGAACTGAGCTCGACGGCGACGTCTTTCGCATACGACGTGAAAAAAGGGACGCTCAAGGAAACTGGAACGGCCTCGACGTTGCCGCCTGGATTCTCCGGCCGGAACGACGTGGCCGAAACCGCCGTGCACCCAAACGGAAAGTTTCTCTACGTCTCAAACCGAGGAAACGACAGCATGGCGATTCTTTCCATCGATCCGGGAAACCGAACTCTCGCGCCGGCCGGGGGGATTCCCACGGGTGGCAAGGAGCCGCGGCATTTTGCCATCGATCCAAGCGGCAAGTACCTGCTGGCGGAGAACCAGTTCTCGAACAACGTTGTGGTTTTGAAGATCGACCCCGCGACGGGCGGCCTGACGCCTACCGGGCAGGTTGTCGAAGTTCCGTCGCCGGTTGACATCGCTTTTTTGCTGGAGAATTGAGTCTGGCTCTGCTCGGATGCACCACCCAATAGAAAGATGACGCTCCTTAGACTGATTTCAGCACGCCTTGATTTGCAACCCAGGTTTTTTCGAGCCTGTTGCATATAAAGGACTTAAGTATTGTGCAAGTCCACCGTTAAAGAACTTAGGGGTTAACAGAATCCTGAGTTGACCTGTTCTATCTGCGAAAAAAGCAAGATTCCAGATGAATTGAATCTTTCCAGGGTTTGAAGGCTAGAAACGGCGAGAAGGCCCCATCAGGAATCAGCAGCGCATCCCAAAAAGAAGCGGCAGCCTCGGCTGTCGCTTCTTGAACCAGGTCATAGCTTGACCCTGGAACTATTATACCACCTCCGCGCTAACCTGCCGGGGACAGCCTTCTCGTTGCTCTGGGTAGGTGGCGGGATAGGCGGGATGGAAGTGCTTGCACGTTGAGCGGTTTAGGTTAAAATCCCGGCCATTATGGCGAAGCGTAAAGCGAGAAAAGCGGGAGCGAGGAGACCCAAAGGCAGCGCGCGCAAAACAAGCGGGGCGGCTGGCAGGAAGCTGCCGAAAGACGCCGTCACGCTAATCGTGATCCTGCGGGCGCGCGAAGGGCAAGAGACGTTGCTGGAAGCGGAACTGCGGGCACTGGTCAGCCCATCACGCCGAGAAGAGGGCTGCCTCACCTACAATCTTCACCGGGCAATCGATACACCCGGCGCGCTGCTGCTGCACGAAGTTTGGGCCAGCCGCGAGGCCCACACCGAGCATGCGCATACGCCGCATTTTTTGCGCTGGAATGCGCGCAAGGACGCACTGCTAGCGTCTCGCGATGCCAATTTCTGGAAGCAGATTGCCTGAGGCTCTGATTGCCAGGTCAGCCTTCTGGCGCAGCGAGGTAGTAGCCGGGACGGGCGCGAACCTTTAGGTTTTTCGCGTCGTTGCGAACAATATTCACTTTGATTTCGTGGTAGCCAGCAGCGTTCGAGCCGGCTGGGGTATAGCTGATGGTGTACTGCGAGTGCAGCTCGCCGCCGATTTCATCGATGGCTTTTTCGATGGAGCGGTCCTTGAAGGTAGCAAGGTGCGCGCCACCGGTGGCGGTAGCAGCGACCTCCAGGGCGTGATCCTTCACTTGATCGTGGATGTGCTTTACGGCCCAGACGGCTGCGGCCATCAGATCAATATTGCCGTAGCGATTTTCCTCGCTGGTCGGCGTTTGCACTGTGCCAGGCGGCCCCGGCATCGGAGGTATGCCGGGCGGCGTAATTCGCGGCCGCGTGTCTTTCGGTTTGGCTTGTAGTTCAGCACGAGTGGTGGAAAGTCCGACGCTGTAAATCGTCACGTTGGCCAGTTGCGCCTGCCGCAGCACTTCGCCCAGCTTTGCTTCGCTGCCGGCATCGGTGGCTTCGGAGAGAATCATCAGCACGCGGCGGCGCCCGGGTTTTTCCGCGGTCGCCTGCAGGCGGCCGGAGAGCATTTCCACGCCCACGGCCATGGCATCGTAGAGCTTGGAGCCGAATGTCCCTTGTCCCAACTGGGCGATGGTGTTCTCGATCAGGTCGGCGTTGGTCGTGAAATCCTGCAGCTTGTCGACCGAGTCGTTGAAGCCCACAACGGCGGCTTCGCCGGTTGGCCCCATGACGGTTTGCGTGAAGAGAATGCCGGTCTTGCGTATCTGGGGCAGAAGCGGCTCGATGCGCGAGCTGGTCTCAATCAAAATCACCATGGAGATGGGATCGCCGCCGAGATCGAAATGGGAGACTTGCTGAGCTACGCCGTTGTCCGTAATCTTAAAATCAAGGGCCTCCAGATTGTCAACCATTTCACCGCGGCCATCGCGCACAGTCACCGGCATACTGACCAGTGTTACTTGGACTTTGACCTTGGCTTGAGTGTCCTTGGGAGGCAATTGGACTTCGACCCCGGGTTTGGAACCGAGTGGGCCGGGAGGGGCCTGGGCACGTGCGGAAATGCCGGGGAGCGCCAGCCGGAGAAGCAAAGCAATCCATATAGACGCAATCCGGGCCATTTGGATCACCTGACAGTACGGACTATAGTCTCTCTGCTGCCTCGAGAGTGTACTTGATTCGACGCATGTCCAGCGGAAGACGTTGCCGCGAGCGGCGGCGATTCCTACAATCAAGGTTCGTCTCAATGGGAGAAAAGACCGATGTCCGATGGCAAGAAACTGAAGGCCCAGCACGCGCCGAAAGCGCCACACGAAGATCCAGAATTTCTGAACAGTACGCCAGCGCGGCCGATCCGCATCCTAGCCGAATACATCCACCCGCTGGTGCAGCTCAAGAAAGAAGGTATCGGGGACACCATCGTGATGTTCGGTTCCGCGCGCATCGAACCGCAGGAAACCGCGCAGGCGAGATGCACACGGTTGAAAAACGAGAATACCTCGAAGATGTCCGCGGCAGAGCGGGCCCAGCACCGCGCGGAAGTGCGTCACGCGAAGAGCTTGCTGGAGATGTCGCGCTACTACGAAGAAGCGCGCGAGCTTTCGCACAAGCTGACGACCTGGTCGCTCACCCTGGGACCCGGGCCGCGGCGCTTTGTGGTTTGTTCCGGCGGCGGGCCGGGAATTATGGAAGCGGCCAACCGCGGAGCGTATGACGCCGGCGGCAAATCCGTCGGGCTTTCGATCGAGCTTCCACACGAGCAATTCGCGAATCCCTACATCAGCCCGGAGCTGAGCTTCAATTTCAAATACTTCTTCATGCGCAAACTGTGGTTCGCGCAGCTGGCCAAGGCGCTGATCGTTTTTCCCGGCGGTTTCGGCACCATGGACGAACTGTGGGAAATGCTGACGCTGCTGCAAACCGGAAAACTTGCCAAGCAGAATATTATTCTGATCTACGGCCGCAAGTATTGGGATGAAGTCCTGAATTGGAAGGCCATGGTGCGCTGGGGGACTATCAACGAGGACGAATACAAGATGCTCCAGTTCGCCGATACCGTGGACGAAGCTTTCGACCACATCCGCGCGGGGCTCGAAAAATACCACATGGATCTCGACCTCTTTTTACAGACCTATTGACCCTCAGCCACTTACAAATTGTTTATTTCCAGTTGTTTATGGCGTGGGCCAGGGCATGCTACATTCTCTAGGGTTGCGGTGTTTTATAACTTAGGACCTGACCCCATTCCAGCCAGGGAGAATACGGGAGGATGGACGAGAACATGAAGCTTCAAACGGAAGGGAATAGGTTTCTTCTTCAGAAGGCCATGCTGGCCACGGCATTGTTTGCCGGCATGCTAGCCTTCACCGCAACGCCGAGTGCGCTTGCAGATGACGACCATGGCTGCCATCGCCGCATCGCCAAGGCGGACCACAAACTTCACGAAGCCGTCGAGCATCACGGTTGGGAGAGCAAGCAGGCGGATCGTGCGCGCCACGAACTGCGGGAAGCGCGGCAACGATGCTGGAACGAGAGGCATCGTTGGTGGGACGAAGACGGCCACCGCTGGCATAGCGATCGCGATTGGGATGATCACGACCACGATCACCACTAATTCATGGATGTAGTTTTCCGGGCACGGCGAAATTTCGCTGCGCCCATTTTCGTTCGATGCGGAAATTGTTTGCCAAAATTGGCGGGAGCAAAAAGAAACGGGCGCAACCTTTTGCAACCCGCTTTTGTTTTGCAAAGCGAAAGAGAATTAGTGCGAAGTCACCAGATGCTCATCGGAAAAAACAGCTTCGAAGCGGCGAGTTTCATCCTGATCGTGCAGCATCACGATGGGAACAACGCGCAAGTACTGCTTGCAGGCATGACACTGCGTCACTTCGCCCTGCAAGTCCTGTAAAAAACCATCCGTGAAACGATACAGCGCACGTTCGCGCCGGGCATTTTTCTTGTCCCGCGCGCCGCAGTGCGGACAGATGAATTCCACCGTGTCCTGCTGCGGATCGCGGTCCAGAGCGGCCCAGCCGGTGCGGCGCACACCTACTGTTTCTGGATTATGCCGGTCCATCGCGGTCGGCCTCCTCTAGATCCACGTCCACTTCGAATAAGATGCACCAGGCGGACATTCGGATACGGTTTTCTGTAACATATTAATAACAATACATTTATCAACGATTCGGGAACCAAGAAGTGGCCCCCCAGGCTGCAAAACCGTACTTGCCGGATCCACGGGGAACTTGTGCCAACGCCCGGTGTCCAACCGAGTGAGGACGCGCGCAACCTCACATCCCTGCGAGCGCGGCGCCGGTCTGCTGGAGATCTAGAGCAACCCCAGGAAATCGGCGCCGCAAAATTTCTGTTGTCCCGTTGTGTGGGACCCGAGCGCGGTCGAGACTCGCAGAGAAAATTGTGGAGGTGTGTGATGTCGCCCGAGCCCAAAAAAGTTTGTGAAGCAATCCCCGAAGAGAGTCTTGGATTGCTAAGCGCATGCCTGGTAGACGGGGATGCGCAACAACGCACGCGGGAACGCCGGGTGAGGCGGCGTGCACTGGCCATTTCAATTTTCCTCGAGAGTACAATTCTCGCTGCGCTCATCCTCGTGCCTCTTTTCGGCAAAGCGGAGCGCATAACACTCACCATCGTAACTCCCATGCCGCCGTATTCGCGGTATCGCAACACGCCAAATAATTCCGCAGCGCAACGTCATCATTTGAACGGGCCGAAAAACCCTTGTCGTTTTTGTGCCCCAACCAACATCCCGCCCACAATCGCCATGCGTGACCACAGCGCAAGTGCGACTGAAACGGATGAAACGCCATTTGAAGGTCTGGGGCAGAACATTCCCGGAGCAATTGACGGAGCAATTCCTTTGTCCGATCCAGGACGGAAGGCGCCGAGGCGAGAAGATATCGAAACGCGAGTTGGGCGTCCTCGCGTCTTGCAACTCACGCATATCGACCCGGCAATGCTGATCCACCGCGTCGAGCCGGTCTATCCGCCGCTGGCGAGGCAGACTCATCGAGAGGGACGAGTGGAATTGCGTGCCATCATCGGGACTGACGGAACGATCCAGTCACTGCAGATCGTTGCCAGCGATCCGCTCTTCGATCTTTCCGCTAGCGAAGCGGTTCAGCAATGGCGCTACAAACCAACGATCCTCAACGGCCAGCCCGTCGAAATCGACACGTACATCACGGTGATTTACACCACGCAGCACTGAAAGCTGCTTCCGATCGTGCAAGGGGCCGCGTCTGCCTTGAACGCGGCCCCTCTGCCTGCACCGGGCAACCGATCTGGGTGGTCCGCGTTAGAACCGGAAAACGATTCCAGTCGAGACGCGGAGATTGTTCTGGGTCTGGTTACTCGTACCGCTTTCGGAAAATCGCGTCATCAGGTAATCCACCTTCACGGGACGAATCGCAAAGCGATCGCTCAATTTGTAATCGAGACCGCCGCCCAGGGTCATCGCCAAAGCGTTGTCCGAACCGCTTGTCCCCGCGCTGCTGGCGTGAGCCACGCCGAAGAGCACTTCACCGAATGGCGTGATGCGCCCGAAATGGCGGTAGGAAACACGCGGACCAACGAGGTACGTCGAAAGCGTTCCATGGATTCCAGTATTCAAAATGTTCCCGTTACTGTAGCCGCCGAAATCCGCAACGCCGCTGAGCCAGCTCTTGGCGTTATAAGCGATCGACGCGCTGCCGCCGTTCAGGTTGAAACTACTCACTCCCGCTGTGCGGGGGTTCAAACGCAAGTAAGAATACCCAGCGAAAATATCGACTTTTGGCGTGTCTTGCGCATGGGCCGTTGCGCCGAAAAGCGAAAGAACAGCCAATACAGACACCCATAGCTTCAACTTCATAAACCCTCCTATGAATTCAGTTTTCTGCGCAGGGCCGCAAGATCCAAGCGCGGCCGCGCGTTTCGCGGTGTGCCTCAGGCAGGGAGACAGCGATCCGCATTACTCTGTTTTGTCTCACACTAAAGATGCAGCCGTGCGGAGTGAAGTTGTAAGTAGTTTCAAATATTTCGTGTGTAGATTTGTAACCGCAAGTACGCATGATTTTTGCCGTGCCAGGGAGTTGACGGATGGGATCGGAGCTTTGGTTAAAGGAGTGGCTCGCCGGCGTAGCGCACGATCGCATCTCGCGTGGCGTCGCGCAGGCGAATCAGTTCGTGCCAGCCAGATGAATCTGCGAGATTATTGGTGTTGGCCGCCTGGTTTGGATAGATGGGGGGCGAAAGCGTAATGGTGACGCTGGTTGGCCGTGGCAGGTGCGTGCCATCGCGCAGAAATCTTCGAGTCCCGGCAAGAGACACCGGTATTATTGGCGCGCCGGCCGCCACCGCGGCCTTGAAAGCGCCAAGCTGGAACGGCCGCACGCCATCTTCTCCGCTGAAGGTGCCTTCCGGAAAAATAAATACAGACTCGCCTTTGCGCAGGAATTCTTCCATCTCCTGCGCCTGGCGCAATCGTGATTGCGGATCGGTGCGATCAAACTGAAGATGCCCCATGTGCTTCAAGAACGTGCCGATGAAGGGCATCGCCCCGACTTCCATTTTCGAAACGAACCGGTATGGGACACCCAGACCGAGCATCAGCGGCAACACGTCGAAATAACTGGTGTGATTCGACGCATAGATTTTTGCTCCGGGCGTTTCCATATGCTCCTTGCCGACGACGCGCACCGGGCATCCTATGAGAGCGAACAAGACCTTGAGAGCGGAAGAGGTGAAACGTCCCGCTTTCTTGTGGTCCTTGATAAATTGCACCATCACCCAGGCGGGAACAATCCACAGCAGAAACACCGCACCGAAATACAAACCGTACAAAATCTCGAGACCGCGCTTTACGCCGGCAAGAATCTCGCTGCCGAGGTTGTCGAAGACGCTCCACGTTCCCAGGCGCGCGATTTGCAACCAGGCCGGCGCCCGGGAGGCGGAAAGAGTCCCCGCGAGATAAAGTTGTTTGGTCTCTTCCCGGCGCAATTTCCCGCTGGAAGTCTTCGGGATGCTGCCCGAGGGGATTAGCTCGACGCGATCCGGAGGAAGCCCCAATCCCCGGGACACCAGGTCGGTCACTGCGGAAGCGAGAGCGGCACGCCTGGCCGCGTCGTGTTCGCGAGTTTCCGCGACGACAACCAATTTTTCCGTGCCCGCGGCTTCGTCCGTCAAGCCGAACGCGACGACGCAGCCTTTGCGAATTCCTTCGGCGCGCGCCGCGAGTTCCTCGACTTCGTGCGGATACAGATTGCGCCCGCCCTTGATGATGATGTCCTTCACGCGGCCGGTAACGTAAATTTCACCGTCGGCGCGATACGCACGGTCGCCGGAGTTCACCCACGCGTATTCCCCCCCGCCGGTTGCCTGGCCCAGGGGCAGCAGCGCTTCCGTTGCTTTGGGATTGCGGTAGTAGCCGCTCGTTGCCGAAGGCCCCCGGAACCACAAAAAGCCTTCGGTGCGGTCCGCTACTTCAGTGCTGTTTTCATCCACGATGCGCACTTCATGCCGTGGCAGAGGTTTTCCGGAGGAAACAAAAGAGATGGCGGTGTCGTCCGAGGGCGTCGTGGGCACCGCGCGTCCTTGCGCCGTGAATGTCTCGCGCTCCACGCGATCGACCAACGGGCCGCGATTCAGTGGCGGGATGGTGACCCCCAGAGCGGCTTCCGCCAGGCCGTAGACGGGGAGCTGTGCTTCGCGGCGAAAGCCGTAACTTCGAAAGCGGTTTGCAAAACGCTCGAGCGTTTCCGGATTCACCGGCTCCGCGCCATTCAGCGCCGCGCGCCAGCAGCTGAGATCCACACCCTTGATATCTTTATCCGCGATCTTGCGCACGCAGAGTTCATAAGCAAAATTCGGAGCCGCTGCGATCGTTCCACGATGTTTGTGAAAGGCCTCTAACCAGCGCTCAGGGCGCGTCAGGAAAGCCAGCGGCGAGATCACCGCCAAGGGCGCGCCGAAATAAAGGGGCGTAAGCCAAGCGCCGATCAAACCCATGTCGTGGTACAGCGGCAGCCAGCTGATGCCAACGTCATCGGGCCCGAGCTGGACCGCTTCGCCAATGGCGCGAATGTTCGCGAGCAGGTTTAGGTGCGTCAGCATGACGCCTTTGGGGTCGCCCGTGGAACCGGACGTGTACTGCAGCAACGCCAGGTCGCCGCCCTGGCGCACGCGGCTTCCGGTGACGTGCAACGGCAGCGCGCCTGGCGAAGGGGGTGTAGCTGTGTCCGCGGCTTCGATTAGTCTCTCCGCATCCGCAACGCCCGCGAGCGAATGCACGCGAGGCCGCAGCAATTTCGCCACGGCTTCCGCGCGGCGAAACGTCAGCAGCAGACAAACTTCCGCATTGTTCAGGATCGCCGATTGCCGCGCGGCGTATTCCTCGATGCGGTCTGCCCGGAAGGGCGGATAAATGGGAACGGGGATCGCACCGGCAAGGAGGATTCCCGCGTAGGAGACGAAAAACGCGCGCGACGTCGGCAACATCAGTGCGACGCGCCCGCCCGCCGGGACGCCGCGGCGCGCCAACTCCGCTGCACACCGTTGACCCGCGGAATAGAGCTCGCCGAAGGTCAGCGCGAGGCTGCGTTCTTGCCCATCGGTATCTTCCGTAATCAACAAGTGTGTGCGTTCGGAATCATGAGCCGCGCGATAGCGCAGCACATCGATGAGCGTCTCTGCCGAGAAAACTCCTGTGTTTGCGGCTTCGCGGTGCAGCTTTTGAACCGTCAGGGAAGCCCGCAATGCGGAACCGGCTGCCACGTCTTCCGCGTTTGTTCCCGGAACGCTCAGAATCGCGCGCGCTAGATCCTCCGGCGTGTTGGCTTCCGAAGCCACGCGGTCCGGCAATCGTATGTGGAATGCCGTTTCCAGTCGCGCAAGTAATTCCACACGCTCCAGGCTGCCGAGTCCCAGCTCGCGGTCAAGTTGCGAGGCGGGATTGAGCATCGGCAGCGCGCCCTGACTGCCCAGTTCATCGAGCAGGCCACGGATTACATCCAGCACGCGTTCGCGCACGGCCGAGCGCTCGGGTTGGGTGACGGGGGTGGCCACAGGACTCAAGAAGGGGTTCGTTTTCTTCCGCGAAAGGCTACCACGCCAAAACGCGGATTGCCATCCACGAGCGATCAAACGTGGCTCTAGGCGCTCTTCTTTGCGGCTTGCGGCAGGGTGAAGCCTCGCGGAAGAAGCGCGGTGGAGAGTTCCACGCCGGAAAGATCCGCGCCGGTCAAATCCGTCTCCCGCAGGATGGCCACGCCCATATCGGCGCCAGAAAATTTTGCGCCGCTCACATTTGCCAAACGCAGATTCACATTGCGCAGATGCGCGCGCTGGAAATTCACATTCGAAAGGTCGCAACGAAAGAATTCCACTCCACTGGCCTGCGCTTCGGTCAAATCGGCCCCGGGAAGCATGGCTTCCGTCATGTCCGTGTTGCGGAGATCGGCCTTGCGCAAATTTGCGCCGGAAAGATCGGCGCCTGGGAGTTTTGCCTTGCGCAAGTCCGTGCCCTCGAGGTTGGCGTTGCGCAGGATTGTGCCGCTCAGATTTGCCCCGCTCAGGTCCGCGTAAGAAAGGTCCGCACCGGTCAGGTCGGCTCGAACTCCGCCGTCTTTGCCGCTGAAAAAGCGCTCGTGGGCTTCGAGAATATCCGCGAGCGACGTTCCGTTGTGCTTGATGCTTTTCGGTTTTCTGAGTCCCATGCTCTGCCCGTTATGATATCGCAGATATCGGACCTATAGTCTACTCGTTGTGACGGTCTTGCGGAACTCCGCGCGTTCAGCGTTTGGGAAGAATTGGGGAAGCAGCCTGCGCTTTCTGGGTATGATAGTGAGAGGCCGGTGGTTTGCTGTTGCCCGGATGGGTCGTGCGGCGTGAAGCTTCTTCGAAGACATTCGTTATCGGCGCACTCCCGACGTGTCATGCCGGGATGTGGTCGAAGGGATGCTGTGCTCCTTCGAGCGGCATTATTGTGGCGAATCACGATCTTTCTCTTGTCTGGCGTCCTGTGCGCGTCCCCGTTTGGCGCTCTTGCCCAGGAGCAGCACGAAGACGAAATAGTCGCCAATCTCGCTGGCGGCCGTGCCATCGTTCACGTGGCCAAGGACGTCATCGTCTTCGCGGCCATCGATCAGCCCGTGGAGCGAAATTCCATCCCTCCGCGAGTTATGGACCTCGACGCCACGCACATTGGCGTCCTTTTCGGAGCTTCGGAATGGCGCATTCCCGCCGACCCCAAGCCCGTTCGGCTGGACCGCAATTTTCAGCGTGTCGCCCGGGCCGACCCCCGTTACCAATCTGCTGCCGGCGAGGGTGAGACGGATTTGGAAACCATCGGCATCGCTTTCCTTGAAAAGCTTCGCCCCCTGGTCGCTCAACTCCACCACAAACTCGATTTCTCCGCCGATGATCCCATCTTCCAAATCGTGATCATTGGTTACGCTCCGAATGACTACGGCCCTGAGGTGTGGGTCGTGGAGTATCGTATGGAGCAGGAGCAAGTCGCCACCCGTGGTGACTATTGGCAGACGCGTGTCGAGCGGCCGCGCTTTACTCAGCTCTACCCGCCGGAAAAACATGCGCCGCGCGCCATCGTGGAAAGCCGTTATCCACCGGATTCGAAAGGTCCCACCTTGGCCGAGCTGATCCACGGCAACGACCCGCACATCACGCATCTCGGCTCTGGTGAGCCGCGCTTTGCAAAGGTGCTCGATAACCTCCGTGGAGGCCAGGCGCAGAAAGCTGCTGCGGTCGATTCCGCTGATTTCATGCGCGCAGCGCTGCCTTTGATCGCTGGGGGTGCGCCGTTTGTTCTGGGCACGATGGATGAGCGGCACGGCTTCGAATGGATGGTTCCGCCTGAGGAGCCCGTGGAAAAAGTGCAGGAAGACAAGAATCGCCCGCCGGATGCGCCGACGCTGCGGCGAACTCCCAAGCCTTGATGGTTAGGAGAGCTTTTCGATGGAATCGCCGCGGCGAATCCATCCGCCCTCTAGAACGCGGCACAGCATGCCCCGCCGTCCCCACAGCTCTTTCTGAAGTCCGGGACGAATTGCTTCCATCTGGCCACAGGGGGTGCATACCGCGCTGACTACCAGACGTGCTTCGCCGATGAGGAGCTGCTGGCCAATCTGCAGCCTATTCACGTTCATGCCATCGGTTGTAATGTTCTCGCGGATAATTCCCGGCCGGAGATCCATAGAATCCAAGGTCTCGCGATCCACGACCAAGACCTGGCGCTTGCTTCCGGGCCGCCCGTGAGTGCAGCCTTCGAAGCCGGTGTCGCCCACGGCGCGGACCTCGGAAAGTTCCTCCATCGGCAGGTGCTTCTTCCGAGCGCGGAAAAGATTTTGCACCCGCGGCATGGCTTCTAATCACCCGCGGCTTTTAGCCGGGTGTTGTGAGCCCCGATGTCTTTTCTGTAGTGCATGCCCTCAAAGTGGATTCGTGAAACAGCTTCATAGGCTGAGGCCAATGCGGCCTTGAGCGACGTGCCTGCTGCTGTAACGCCGAGCACTCTGCCGCCGTTTGTGACGACACCGTCTCCAGCGAGCTTCGTCCCGGCATGCAGAATCTTCACACCGCTAATCTTCTCTGCAGCGGTTAGGCCGTCGATCCTCCTGCCATTCTCAAACTTTCCGGGATAGCCTCCCGAAGCCAGAACCACGCAGGCACTGGCCCCGGGCTTCCAGCGTAGTTTTGCGGGGTCCAGGCGTCCTTTGGCAACGTCGTTGAGGATGTCTGCCAAGTCAAAATCCAGTCGCGCCAAAATCGCTTGTGCCTCAGGGTCCCCCAACCGGCAATTGAACTCCAGGACTTTTGGTCCGGAGTTCGTCAGCATCAGGCCGAGGTACAAGAACCCTTGATAGAGGATGCCGTCCGCGGCGAGCCCGTCGAACGTGGGCTCGACAATCGTCGAACGGATGGTCTGTCGAAGATCTTCCGGCAGCAATTCATCCGTCGAGTAAGCCCCCATTCCACCCGTGTTCGGGCCTTGGTTTAGATCGAAGACGCGCTTGTGATCGCGCGTCGGCACAAGTGGCGCGTACCGCTTTCCATCCGTGAGAATGATGAACGATAGTTCTTCGCCTTCCAGGGTCTCCTCCAGGAGAATGCGCCTTCCGCCCGGCCCCAGTTCGTTCTTTTCCATCACGCGTTCGACAAAATCTTTCGCTGACGCGAAGTCTTGCGCCAGGAAAACGCCCTTGCCGGCACACAATCCATCCGCCTTGATCACCACCGGCCAAGCCACGGAACTCAAGGCACGGTAGACAGCTGTGGGAGCGTCATACGTGCCGTACATCTTTGCGGTGGGAAGGCCATGCCGCTTCAGAAATTCTTTCGAGAAAACCTTGCTTCCTTCTAGCTGCGCCGCCTGCTTAGAAGGCCCTACAATGGCCCAATTCCGCTGCCGGAACGCATCGGTCAGCCCGTTCACCAGCGGCAGTTCCGGTCCCACGATGGTCAGATCGGGCTGAGTATTTTCGGCAAGCGCGACGATTGCTCCGAGGTCACCCGCCTCAATGGCCACGCACTGCGCTTCCGAGGTGATGCCGCCATTCCCGGGGGCGCACCAGATTTTTTCCACGAGCGGGCTGTGGTTCAGTTTCCACACCAGCGCATGTTCGCGTCCACCCCCGCCCAGCACGAGAATCTTCATCCGCAATCCCTCTCTAACGACTCTCTGGAAACGATAGACGCCCCTTCTGGACGTGTCAACCTGGCGGGGCTAGACAGGCTCTAGACAGGCTAGACCGCCTTTTTGTGAAGCTCGGCAGATCAGGTTCGTCCCCACCGAGCTTCGAAACGCAGGCTGTTGCAGGAAGGCACGCTGCGTTTATCAATTGGGTATGACCTGTTCCAATGGTCAGTTACATCGCGACGGATGCGCCTTCTACACTCGGCAGAGCTATTTCTCTCTGCCTTTTCGATCGGAAGGTGTTGCCCGATGCTGATCCCGTTGCGCCATGAAAACATGGAGGGCCGCCGCTGGCCGGTCGTCACCTTTGCGCTGATCGCGCTGAATTTGCTGATATTCCTTGGCACCCACTGGAAAATCGAAGCGCAGGAACCTGAGCGCATCGAAGTGCGAACGCACGTCCTTGTGCTCGCCGCGACGCACCCTGATTTGAAGATGCCGGAAGATGTAGAGATGTTCGTCAACGAAGTGCAAAGCAAGACCCCTGAGCCATTGTGGAAGCAACTCGCCTCAACCGAACGCAAGCCCGACGATGCTTGGGAGGCCCAAATCCGAGAGGTCGAGGACCCAGAACAGCTTCAGGTGGAAATGGATACACTCGCACAGCGCTTTGCCGAAGAGCAGAAGAGTTCTATCTTGGAGAATTACGCGTTCGTACCGACGCATCCAAAACCCATATCATACTTAACCTCTGTGTTTCTTCATACTGGTTGGATCCATCTCGTCGGCAACATGTGGTTTTTGTGGCTGGCCGGCTTCATCCTCGAGGATAGATGGGGCCGCGTCATTTACCCTATTTTCTATATTCTTGCCGGAGTCGCTGCGTCTCTTATCCACGCTATGTTTAACCCTGGAAGCCTCGCTCCGGCTCTGGGGGCCTCTGGTGCAATAGCTGCGCTCATGGGCGGTTTTCTGGTGCGGTTCCCAAAGCTGAAAATCCACATGCTTTGGTACATGTTGATTTTCCGGATTCGATTTAAAGCCCCGGCCTACTGGCTGCTTCCTATGTGGCTGTTCATGGAAGTATCCTACGGTAGTCTATTTGGTCAAGCATCGGGAGTGGCCCATTGGGCGCATGTCGGCGGGTTCATCTTCGGAGTTCTGGCTGCCGTAGTCATCCAACACACGGGGCTGGAGCACAGTGCAAACGCAGTCATAGAAGACAAGATCGGTTGGACAGCGGATCCAGCCGTTGTTCAGGGAGCGGAATTCATGGAGCAGGGAAAGTTCGATGAGGGCATTGCGGTGCTTCGGAAGCAAGTAGCCGCGAAACCAGACGCCATCGACGCTCATTCCCTATTGCGGCAGCTCTATTGGCGCAAGAACGATCTCCGGGCGCATCTCGAAGCCACGGTCAAGCTGTGCCAGCTGCACCTGAAAGCGCAAGACGCAGAGTCAGCTTGGCAGGATTACCAGGAATATGCCAACGCGGGCGGGGATCAGATGCCTGCGGCAACCTGGATTGAGCTGTGCCGCATCGCGGAGGGGCACCAGGACTATGATCGGGCCGTCATGGAGTACGAGCACTTAGCCAAGGCATACCCGGGGGAAAAGCAATCGCTTCTCGCGCTTCTCTCCGCCGGTCGCCTCGCCCTGAAAAAGCTCAATCGCCCTTCGGACGCCTTGCTCTACTACAAGGCGGCGAAAGCTTCCAAAGTCCCGCACCTCGATTGGGAAACGAACATCCAAGCGGGAATTCAAGACGCGGAAAGAGCGACGGGCGCATCCCACACTCCCACGGTGAAATCTTAGGGTCTGTTTTGGGAGAAGAGCATAATCCCGAATGCGCGGCGTATCAGGAGTTGTGTTTACTCTATGAGTAACTATATCTTAGATTAATTGTAAGAAAATCTGGAAGATTTCAGCCGTTGCCTACGGCGCGAATGGGGATGGTCACCGTGGAAGCCGTCTCCGAAGATCCCAGCATGTGGCAGCGGCCGTCGAAGATTCCACCCGGATCGATGACCATGCAGGGAGAGTGAACTTCCCCAGTCACGACTCCCTTGGCCTCGATCTCCACGCGGCCTTTTGCGAAAATCACGCCATCGAAGCGGCCAGAGATTACCACGCGGTTGCCCTCGATCTGTCCTTCAACCTTAGCGCCTTCGCCAAGGATGACGGTCTGTTCCGAAATGATGTTGCCTTTCACGTTACCGTTGACGCGAAAGGTCCCTTTTACCGTCAGCGTGCCTTCGAGCATTACGCCCTGGTCGATGAATCCCGTCCATTCTTCGCTGGTGCTATTCTTCGAACTTGCGGGCCACTTCCATGCCATTTTTGAAAACCCCCCTATAGAGACTGCTCTACTTTAGCTGCGCTCGCGGATAAGTCAACGCAACAGAGCAAGGTGGTTGTCGAATGAAGCGCCTGAACGAAGGGGCAGTGATGGCTCGCGAAGCCGCCGACTTTATTTCATCAAACGATCATAGAGACCCATGAGCTGGGCGTCGTCATAATACTCGAGCACAAGCTGCCCGGGCCGTATTTTCGTTTTCTGATGAAGAAGCACTTTGGTGCCGAGGTGCCGTTGCAGCTCATCCAATGCCGAGCGGATGTTCGCGTCCACCTGAGCCTCTGCCGGCACATGCCCGCTGCGAGAGCGCCGCGAGGCAAGGCGCTCGATCTGGCGGACAGTTAATCCGCCTCGCGAAGCCCTCTCGGCGTATCGCATCCGTAATTGCGAATCCGGCACTGCCAGCAGGGCGCGACCGTGCCCTGCCGTCAGTTTCCCTTCTTCAATCCAATCCTGAATCCTCGGCTCCAGCTTCAAAAGCCGAATCGCGTTCGCCACCGTCGCTCGGTCCTTGCCGGTTCGCGTGGCAACAGCCTCCTGGGTTAGCTGAGCCTCAGCCATTAAGAGTTCAAACGCTCGGGCGGCTTCAATAGCATTCAGGTCTTCACGCTGGATGTTCTCAACCAGGGTCATCTCTAGTGCTAGCTCGTCAGACGCCTGCCGAACGATTACAGCCACCTTGGTCAACCCGGCGCGCTGCGCCGCGCGCCACCGTCGCTCGCCGGCAATCAACTGAAACCGCGAGCCGATCGGTCGAACGACTAAGGGCTGGATGATGCCGCTGGCCTGAATCGAACGCGACAGTTCGTCTAGGGCTTCCTCTCGAAAGCGCGTGCGCGGCTGGTAAGGACTGGGCTCGATCAGATCGATGTCAATCTGTTGAGGGCCAGGATGCGCGGCCTCGCGAGCCGGGGCGCTTGCGGCGCCATTGACGGTGGTTACGTGAGGCTGTATAGGTGCGGGCTCTGACGAAGTCTTGGGCTCAGGCTCCCGAATGAGCGCTCCGAGCCCCCGTCCCAGCGCGTTTCTCGGCATTGGCAATGACCTCCTGGGCGAGCTGCGTGTAGCCTTCTGCGCCCTTGCTATGAACGTCGTAAAAAATGATCGGCTTACCAAAACTTGGCGCTTCCGCAAGTCGCACATTTCGCGGAATCACGCTCTGAAAGATTTGTGTTCCGAAAAAACTCCGCAAGTCCGTCGCTACTTGCCGGGAAAGGGTTGTTCGTTCATCATACATCGTCAGCAGGATACCTTCGATCTCGAGGCTGGGATTCAGGGTGCGCCGGATGCGCATCAGCGTGTCCAGTAGTTCGGAAACACCCTCGAGCGCCAAATATTCACATTGGATGGGGACTAAAACGGCTCCTGCGGCCACAAGAGCGTTTAAAGTCAACAAATCCAAGGCAGGTGGGCAATCCAGGATGATATAGCGGTATTTTTCCTGGAGAGCTTTCACTGCACCTTGGAGCTTATATTCACGACCTTCCGCACTGACGAGTTCAACCGCTGCTCCTGCAAGGTTTTTGTCGGCTGGGATGACATCTAAGCCATCCACCTGTGTGCTTTGAATGATCTTGTCGAAGGGTTCGTTTAAAATTAGGGCGTGATAGAGAGTTCTACGCGAAGGATCTTTCGCGAATCCGATGGCGGCAGTCGCGTTGGCTTGGGAATCGCAATCAACAAGGAGAGTCGGTTGTTCAGCGGTAGCGAGACAAGCGGCTAGATTCACCGCAGTTGTCGTCTTGCCGACTCCACCCTTTTGGTTCGCGACGGCAATGATTCGAGCCAAATATTCCCCCGAGAGCGAGAATCTAGCAAAGCCGAGTCAAGGATGCAAGATGTTTCACGTGGAACAACGTTTTATCGGTGGAAATCAGGATTCGGAGGGCGAATTGTTCCATGTGGAACGCTATCCTGCCATCGCACAACTTCGCTCCAGCACAATGCGTCAGTTTGCGGCCTTCTGGATTTTGAAAGATCGGGCGGCGGGATTCGAGAGCTAAGGTTGCGGGGGTGGTCAGCGACTTTTTGGAGATTCACGGCGGAGTGTGTTGTTCCACGTGGAACAATGGCTAACCGCGTCATCCCCAAACTCTTAGGACACGGCCATGTGAAGCATTCTGCCGCCGGGAAGCTGGCTCTGAATGTTCCACGTGGAACGTCGATTTGGCGCGAGCCGCCAATGGCCGCGAATCAATGGAAATTCCTAAGGAAGTAAGCTGAAAACTCTCAACTTTTAAGGCGATGCGCCACAGTAGTTGAGGACTTCCTTGTGCCCAGAAGAATGAGGCGTCGCAAGGAATGAGGCACTTCTATCGGTTCGCTCCAGTCCCAAGAGCGGATCTTCTGAATCTCTTCAAGGTCTCGGCCGCCAATCCAAAGTATAACTTGTTTCGCTGCTATCTGTTCTGACGTCGCCCATTCGAGAAAGGCTGGGAATTCACCTAGCGCGCGCGTGCAAACGTAGTCGAGAGGGGCGACCTCCTCCCCTAACTCTTCATAGCGGCGCGCCAGCACTTGTGCCCCATTAAGTCCCAATTCACGAATGACTTCCGCGAGAAATGTGACTTTCTTAATGTTGGATTCGACCAGGAAAACCTGCAAGCCAGGCCGCATAATCTTCAGGGGTAACCCTGGAAATCCTCCTCCCGATCCAATGTCGGCGAGCCGACCGTTTTTCAGCGGTATGGCCTCGGCGGCGAACATACTCTCGCAAAAATGGCGATAAAGTATCTCCAAAGGGTCGCGAATGGCCGTCAGATTTATCTTTTCATTCCATACCAGCAAAATCCTTATATATTGTTGAATTTGAAGCACTTGGTCATCAAAGGAGGGGATCTTGAATTCTAGAAGGGCGCGCCGTATCACGGCCGCCGAGGGAAAAGATTGGGTTTGTATTGTCATAATAGTAACTGCTTAGCTGTGATGTACCAAATTGTCCCTTTTTTCGTCACTAGCCCTTTTGGGTGTCAGGTAGCGCGGCCCCGCCGTTCCGGCAACCACATCCACGGCGCTGTGCCAGAAAATCGCCGGCACCAGACTGCCGTAGGCAATCCGGCTGGTCCCCAGAAGGAGGCCGATCAACAGTGTCATAACCATTCCACCGCGCCCCTGATAGCTATGTGCAAGCCCAAAGAGAACGGAAGAAAGGACCACCACGGTCCACGCTTGTAACCCTATCTGCGCGAGGACGGCCATAGCGAACCCGCGATAGAGAAACTCCTCGCAAAGTCCCGCTGTGATGGCGAGCGCCAGATAGGGGAGCAACTCCACGGTGGATTGCGGCAAGATCCGTTCCGCCATGGTCTGAACAGGGCCCCGCGCTTCTACGGGAATTCTCCCCACGCGCCGCAGGTTCAGCCACTGAAGGGCGGCAATAGTCGCGGCGCCGAAAATCGAGGCAACAAGAATCCGGGTTCTGCCCTGGATCGTCAAACCAAGCTGAGGGGCCGTGAATCCGTGCGCCCAGGTACGCCATGCCACCACCGCGACGGCAAACCATTGAAACGCAATGGTCGAAGCGTAAAGCGCAAGCCTTTCCATCGGGCCGACGCGTGGCATCGTCAGCAATCTCTTCATGCGCACTCGCCCGCGCCACGGCAAAATCAAGCCGAGCATGAAAAAGATGAGCCAGATGTCCCACGGCATTCGCGAATGAGAACACTTTCCCTATAGGTTGCGCAAGTG
>QHZB01000167.1 GCA_003224525.1 Acidobacteriota bacterium
AAGAAAAGATGAGGTTTCTAGACAAGTGGATTCACGCTTTCGTTTCGGTCTGCCGTTCTTCACGAATGGCGGCGCAGAGATTGAATGCAGTCGGGCCCGGTCAAAACGATGGACCCATGTTGGCCACCCCACAATTGCGTCCCTCTTTAGGCTAACCGAATAGGTCAACTTGTCAAGCTGACACTCAGCAAGGTGCGAATGATGCCTGCGATCGCAGCAACCGCTGCTGAAGGGCCATTGCCACAAAGAAACTTCTCAAATGTTGGACGCAAGATCTTTATCGGATGAGATGGGGTTATGAGAAATGACGGATTTATCGCTAACACGCCGGATGACAGTCAAACTGGGCGCAAGGTACCAACCGATCGCGTGTGGCCGTTTTCGCGATCAAACGTCCCTCCAGGCGGAAAGTTGCAGGAGCGACGGGACTCGCCTCCCCGGCCTCTCCTGCCTGACAGGCGTTTTAACCACGTGAACTACGCGCCTATAGAGCAATGCTCATGTAGCGATGTGCACAAAAACACATGGGAAGGGCACAGCTAGAGTCTCCGGTCTTTCCCCCAGGGGCCGCCTGGCTGCCACACTTTGTTTTCGGTGTTCCTCTCCGAAAGGCCGTTCACGACTGGCATTACGAACTCTCGAATGACTTCGATAATTTCTTTCAGGGAAGAATCTGCTTTAAGCCCACTCTTCCGTAGAAACGCTCGCCATTGCGTCAGCTTCGTTGGAAGTTCATAAAAATCGGCCTGCAACGCCAGCGGCGAAGACCGCGGCAGGGTCGTACGCCGCGTTTTGAATGTTGCCTGGATTGCCGCGGCGAGAGTGGCACTCTCGAATTCGAACCTTTTCGCTAGCACCCAGAGATCGTAAAAGTCTTTCATTCGGCTGTTCGCCATACCGAGTTTGACCATGGCTTCGAACTTTTCTGCAACAACGCTCTCCTTGGAATAGGCATGCAATTTAGGGGCAGCGAACTTAAGGAGCGGGGGATATTCCAACTCCTCTGATGACGGAACAATCGTGTCTCCAAGACCGATGTCAATCTGAAGAGGAACGCGCACATCCCCAAGCCGTGCTTCCACCCGTACCCGAACTCCTTCGTAGGCTTCGTCATCACGAATTCTTTCCACACGAATCGTGTCCGGAGGAAACGTCAGGCCATCGTCTTCCACCTTTTGCGAGCACACTTCGGAGAAGATCTTCCGGTAGCTGACATTGGATACTCCTCGCCCGAGCAGATCGAGATCTCGGGTTGGACGATACGTCTCCGCGGTCCAGAGTTGCAGGAGCAGTGCGCCCTTGAGGACAAATGAATCGCGATGGGGAGAAACGCTAAGTCGATATAGAAATCGTTCCAGTCCATAACGGGTCACGACGAGCCCAAAATCTTCTTTGCGCTCCGTCGCTAGATTCAACAATCGCTGCCGGACGGAGGCCGACACATTTGCAACGCGTTTCTTCACGTAAGCGACTCCAGGTATGGTTGTATCACCCGTGCCACCCGGCAGACTTTCGCCGCTGTGAAGAGTTCATCCATCGTGGCTTTCCGCTGCCGGTAGCAATCGCGCAGCGCTTCCAGAGCCACCTCTAGCCCAATCTTGTTGCGGTACTTGAAACAATCGGCGACGGTCTTTGCAGGACCAAAGACTCGCACGGTAATACCTTCGATTTTCTTTTCCTCAATGCCATAAGACAGAGATTCCCCGGAGAAATGCACAACCCGCATCGGCGGATACTCGGCGCGGGGGCGACGCGCCTTATGGGGGATGGCCATCCAAACCTCATGGGGTGCTTGCGTCGTGAGACCGTGAAAGCGGAGGGCCGACAGCAGGCAGATGACACCATGCGGCACGCGTTTCGCAACCTCCACGAGAGTATGGTGCTCGGTCACCCGGCTGCCGTCGGCGACGTAGAGTCCTCTTCCCACTTGCCGCACTAGCCCGCGGTCTTTTGCTTCTCGGAGATACTGCCGGGCAATGCCAACGCGATCCAGTTCGCGCGGCCGGAATACTCCGGCCTTTCTGACCATGCGGGCTACGAGTTCTGCCTTCGAAACGGCCATAGCGCCTTTTTTTCAATATGTCGGTATATTAACACAAATGCCGACACATCGTAAAATACAAACGCTCCCTTCTCACTGACGCCAAGCCCTTCTGGGCTGGGCTCTACCACATTACAAGTCCTTATTTCTTATGCAGTTGCAGTCGCCGCAAGTTTAGCCATTCGGCCTTAAGTTGAGAGGATGTAACAGGTTAGCGATGTTGCGCAAGCTATTGAAATGAAGTTATTTATGGTGGCCAGGGAGGGAGTTGAACCCCCGACGCCAGCCTTTTCAGGGCTGCGTACTACCAGCCTATCCCCGTTATGGGTCAATAACTTAACTCTACCAAGTGACCACAGTTTTGTGACCATTCTGTGACCAGCGCCGATGTTCCCTAAGCGTCGGCCCCAATCTCAGCTGTGCTGCTTGCCAGCGACCCCGTCGATCTCCGCCAGTCCCGGGCGTGGACGAGTGGCCCACCAGAACGCAAATCCCCGCTTTACTCCCCGTTTGCTCGTGACTCGGCCGGCAATCAGAATCGGGCCTCTTGGGTCCCACGATTGCTCGAGGAGTACATTGGCGATTATGCACTCGTTGAGACGACCAAACGGATATTGGTGGAAATCCTTGTCCGTGAGCCGTTTGTTGGCGGGAATCGCCTACAAGTATCCAGGCCCGATGAAACGCGCTCACGTACAGGTAATTGTCAATGTGCGGCGTACTATCCGGATCGCGCGGAAAGGGATTTACTTCATGAGCTAGTCGCTAATCACTTCAGTTCCGTCGCCCGGAATTACGTCGAGGAGGCCTATCAAATTAAGAGTGTGTTTCCAATGGACAATTAAAAAAAAGCGGTTGCTTGGTCATTCAGGTACAAATCCTGGCGCACCAGGTACCACATGGCGAGGAGATTGGGACTAGGGGTTCCTTGCTCCGCATCGTCCGGGTTGTAGCCGAATGGCTGGATCTCACTGACGATAGCTCGTTCAATAGCCAGCACTCTTTCGAATGGAGCACGAGGGCTTATTCGACTGTCGTGATCGATTGTCAGCACGCGCTCCCGCAGGTTGCGCGGAGTCCCGGAGTGACGCCGCGAGCGAAAATGATACTGGGCAACAGCCATTGAGCCGACGAACCGCTCCAGACAATCCCGGTCTGCTCTCCGTTGGCAGAGAGGCAAAAGGTGCGATTCGTCAGGTCATCGCGAAAACGAAAACTGCTAGTCGACGAGCTGGCGAAATATTGAACACTCATCCGTACTTCACATACCGGTGTCAAGAACCGGTAAACCTGCTCAGACAGCTTTTCGGGTTTCGGGATTCCTGAGGGAAACCCAAGACTCGCCAAGGACCATAGGAAGGATCGCCTGTCTGGTCTTTGCAAGGGTGGCCTCGTTCTTGGAAGTGCTGCCATCACATCTCCAAAGTGCCAGATTGCATACACGCGGGGTTTGCCGAATATCGTCGTCATCGTCCTATTCGCCTCGCAAGGCCAGCATGGGATCCGTACTCGATGCGCGTCTGGCCGGCAGTGCCGAAGCTGCCAGCGCCAGCAGCAGCATTGCGATGGCAGAAAGTGCAAGCACACCCGGATCAAACGGGCTTACTTCAAACAGAAAGGAACGCAGCAAACGGGATGCGGCCACGGCGCCAAGCAAACCCAAGCCACAGCCAACAGCAGCAAGCCTGGCGCCGGAACTCAGGATGACCAGGATCACTCCGGAGCGCTGGCAGCCAAGCGCCATGCGCACCGCCATTTCCTGTTCGCGCAATGCCACGGAGAACGCAATCACGCCATAGATCCCGAGAACACTGAGCAGCACTGCAGCGATGGCAAACGAGGAAATGAGCACGGTATTGAAGCGTCGCGGCGCCTCGCTCTTCGCGATGGCGTACTCCATCGTCTGCATCTGGTAGAGCGGCAACTGCGGGTCACTCTTCCGCACCGTTGCGCGCAGCGTATCTTCCATCTGCTCCGGAGCCATGCGGCTGCGCAGAACGATCCAGCCGTTGGTGGCGCTCAATTCACCGGGGCTGGCGAAAACTCCTTCACTTGCAACCGTCTGTGTTACCGGCTGGTATACCTGTGGCATCGTCTCCGCGTCGGGCGACCCCAGCTTGACGTCATCGACCTCGCCCACCACCGTCATCCACGGCGTGGCGGTCTCCGGCAAGCCGCGGCGCAGCCGTTTGCCGATCGGGTCCTGGCCGGGCCAGTAGCGCTCGGCCATCTTCCGGTTCACGATCGCCACTAACTGCGAGCCGGCGTTATCCGACTCGGTAAAGACGCGCCCGCGGAGCACACGAATGCCTAGCGCTTCGAAGGGATCGTCCTCGACCAACGACATCGCCGCCATATTCAACCCCGCGCCCTTGGGAGGAACATAGCCCTCGATCGTGAAAGCGATGCCCGAGTCATTGCCGGCCGCAGGCAAAAGCGAAGTGATGCCAACAGCATCCACGCCAGGCAACTGCCCTAGATCGTTGAGCAGAGTTCTCGTGAATTCGTCGATCGCGGATTGTGTTGCGTACCGCTGTTGCGGCAGAACGTAGACCGCAGCCAGTGTATTGTCGGGGCGGAAGCCCAAATCCACGTCGCGCATCTTTTCGAAGCTGCGCAGCAACAGGCCGGAGGCGGTAAGCAGGGTCAGCGCCACGGCAATCTCCGCCACCACTAGCGCCGAGCGCAGCCTGGCATGGCCGCTGCCGGGGTTGCCGGTACGTCCGCCCTCTTTGAGCGTCTCGTTAACGCTTGTTCTGATTGCGGCAAATGCCGGAGCCAATCCGCAGAGGCAGCCGGTCAGCAGCGCCAGTCCCAGCGCGAAGAGCATGACCGGCCAGTCCAAGCCAATCTCATTGACGCGAGGTAGCGTCTGCGGTAGCAGGCTTACGCCCACCCGCAGAGCGACAGCCGCCAGTGCCAGCCCTATCGCGCCGCCGGCGATACTCAAGACCATGCTTTCCACGATGGCCTGTCGGAGTAATGCGGCCGCGCGAGCACCCAGGGCGAGCCGCACCGCGATCTCTCTTCGTCTGCGGATGGCACGCACCAGCAGAAACCCCGCCAGGTTCGCACAGGCGATCAGCAGAACAACGATCACTGCAAAGAGCAGGGTGCGCACGAGGGGTCGCGCCTGCTCCACCGTATCTTCCTGCAGCGGCCTCACCACCGCGTGAATACGAAGACTGCGCATGTAGGCCGGATAGTCGCGCATCGTCTCCCGGGCCACTCGCTCCGCATCGCTCTGCGCCTGCTCGGCAGTGATGCCGCGCTTTAAGCGCCCCACCATGCGAGAATTCCACGACGCCGCGCTGCCCGCCGTAAATTCCTCCGGCCGCAGGCTGAGCGGAAGCCAAAGCTCGCTCTGGTTCACATGCCCAGGGTTGAGCGGAAACTCGAAATCACGCGGCATCACGCCGAGCACGGTGTAAGGCTTGCGGTAGAGAAGGATCTTGCTCCCCAGTACGTTCGCATCGCCGTGGAAGCGGCTCAGCCACATGCCATAGCTCAGCACCGCCACTTGCTGGTGTTCTTCATCTTCGTGTTGCGTGAACGTGCGCCCCAGCAGCGGTGGCACTCCCAGCGCGGTAAAGACCTCCCCGCTCATCCGCGTCGCATTCACCGCCGCCGGATCGCCCGTGCCGGATAATTCAAACAATCTTCCCCGATAGCCGCCCAGGTGGCTAAAGCTTTGCGTGTCGCGCATGAAATTGCGGATGTCGGGAGCGGTTACGCTGGAGTGAGCGCAGGACGCGCAGTGCGAGCCTTCAAGCACATCTCCCAGGATGACCAGACGATCCGGATCGGGGAACGGCAGCGGACGCAGCAGTACTCCCTCGACGATGGAAAAAATCGCCGTCGTCGCCCCGATGCCCAGCGCCAACATCAGGATGGCCGTCACTGTAAATCCGGGAGACTTACGCAGTTGGCGTAGGGTATATCGAACGTCTTGCGGAATCTGGCTCAGCCCTTGAAACGTTCGCTCGTCGCGATGCCGTTGCTTCGCCTGCTCCACACCTCCGTAAGCGAGTCTCGCCGCCCGTCGTGCATCTTCAGGCGTCATGCCCTGGCGCAGATATTCGTCTTCCAGCAACACCAGATGCGCGCCAATTTCTCTTGCCAGTTCCGCTTCCACTTTGGAGTCGGCGAAGAGCAGATAAAGCCTCAGAAAGACGCGTCTCAGGTGCTTCATGGC
>QHZB01000477.1 GCA_003224525.1 Acidobacteriota bacterium
TCTCTGCTCAGCCGGAGCCAACCTCGCGAATTATGCGCTCGCTGCAATCACCACCGAAATACATCTTGTTGGTCTGAGGCGAAGCCTCGCTAGAATTACGGTGTGATGTTTCCATGCTGAGAAGACTCTGGCGAAGAATCGTGGAGCACCATCGACGCGTTAACGCAGAGCTTGAGCAGATTGAATTGGAGCTGGAGAGGAAAGCCGGTTCCCTCTGCTACCACCATTTCCTCAAAAGCCATACAAAGCGTCAACAATAGCGCTCTTCTGCGTGTTCGGGTTTTTCGTCGCGTTCGCGGCTTTGATTTGTTTGAAAGAACTGGTCATTTCATTCTTCCGCTGAGGACCTGGAGTACTGGGAGCAACCTTTCCGGTTTCCCGACATTACCGGGACTTAGCCAGGCAGTCGCTAATCAAATTCATAGAACTCTTCGTCTGGCATCGGGCTTACGGTTCCGTCCGGGTGCTTGTAGAAACCATCCAAGGCGACGTGTTTCCCCGGAACGAAGCGTGCTTTCATAAAGCCCTGAATGACGACTCGGAGGTTGCCACCCGGTTTCGATTGCACAATGATTCCAATCGTAGCTGGACGTGAATCGAATATTAGTTGCTCTGGCGGCTCCGCCGAGAGCTTCTTGAGTTCTTCTTGCGTCAGCTTTCGGAGTTGGTCGCCGCGTTCGTCGATAATCTTTCGGAACGTCGCGAGGGATTTGGGAAATGTGCGCATCGGAGGAAGTCTCAAGAACCAACCTACCACACAGGGTAATCGGAGAAGTGAACGCCTTCCAAAACGACATGTTATTTTTGTACTAACCGAGAGTTAGTTGCCTACGACCACTCGAGAATCGCTAGAGGAGGCGAGTTTTTGCAACTCTCGATAAAGAGATTCATCATTGGGAATCACTCTCTTTTCACGGAGTATGTAGACGCCGGTGCAGTTCGCATCAACCATTTCTGCGACTAGCTTTGCTATAACGGAGTGACCCAACCCAACATCCGTGCCGTTCATGTAATCGACACCCGTGCAGGCATTGTGCTCTGCTAAGGCTTGCCGTTGACTCATCTCTGGGAGCCACCCTGCGTTGTCTCCTGGAACCTCGATGTAGGGCCTATCGGAATTGAAGACATTTAGCACGTGCGGGCCTACTTTAATCAGTGTTATGCGGCCCGACTGCACAACGAAATGCTTAGACTCGTCTCTCTCCGCGAACGAAATGCCCCACGCCTTCTCCGCTGCCATACGAAGTTCCTCGTCACGGAAAAAATGGGCTTTGCGAAGGAGCAATACCATCGAAAGGGGTACGGGGTCCTGCCTTACCCAAAGTGCTTGTAATCGATCATCTGAATCCGCGTTTTTTTGAATTTCGAACGAAAAATAGATAAAGAAACATCCGTCATCTTCTGTGCCGTAGGCACAGAATTCTCATCCTTCATTCATCTGTTGTAAGTTTCTAGCCCAAGGCGGGAAGTGTGGGACCTCGGCCGATTGCAACGACCGAGGTCCCCGAACGTTCACCCTCGTAGGGTAAACCAAACAAGCAATTCTACCCTGCCATGAGCAGTGGCCGTTGTCCAGTCCCGCCTGCGGGCCAGGATGGCGGTCTGCTGCGAACTCGTTTTACGTCAGCGCTTTTGCCGCTTCAGCGCTTGCGGCAAAGTGTTTTGGATCTGCCGCCACTGCGACCGGGGCGCCAGTCCCATTTAAAACTTCTACCAGGCCGTCGAACTACGAGGCAAGTGCTGGTAAACGCGCTAACCGAGAAGTGGGTACTAGACGATGATGGTCTGACCGGGCCGAGTTATGTCGTACGATTCGTACTCCTTGCTTGATTCCAACATGGTCAGGCGATGACCGTTCGAGAAAGTAAGGGCTAATGTGCCGTTCTCGTTGCTCTCAAAATTCTTGATGGTGGCGCCCAGTAGCGCTAACGTTCGGGCCGCTACTTGAGATGAACCCGGCTCCGGTCGCCAAATCCATTCATCCTGTCCGTCGAAGTAACGGAAGTCCCCTTCCGCTGAGATAGCAACAACTTCGTCGAATCTGAATGAGATATGGTAAAGACCGACCGCTACTTGGATAAGTTCGTGGTCGTTCAAAAAGCGAAGGTCAATTTCCTTTTTCAGTCCGTACATATAATGCAAGATGTGAACATATCACTGCTCTCAACTGATAACGCGGACAAGTGCCCGTCACGGGCAGAAACGCGCACCGAGCCTGACCTCCTGGTGATCGAATTGATTCGACCGGATTCATAGAATGCGATGAGCGCTAGAAAACGCAATCAAAGCCCAATACACATTCGCGGTGTTGCCGCGATGAAGTGCTCCCCAAAATTCGGACCAGCGATAAGGTGTAAGATCGCTGACTCGGAAACGAGGCAGGAGTGAGGCGAATTTCATTTAGCGATGATTCCTCGGATTCCTGGCCTTGCTACCGTCCTGCGATGCGCAATCTGTTTGTTCTCATGCACCTTTATATATGTATATATGGAGAGATCGTTGGCTGACAGAAGACGGCAGCAATTTGTGCGATTCGAGCCATTGTTGGACCGAATGGACCGACAAACGATGCTGATGGCGCGGAGGCAGCGACGTACATGCTTGAGAATCCCACGGTTATTTCGCGTGGGCGGGTAGCTCAGATAGGACGGCACCTGCTTGGGCAGCAGAGGGTCAAGGCGAAGTGCAATTCTTCTTACTCTTTTTAATTCAATGAGATGGCGCGCCCAAGGGGGCGATTTTAGAACTTTTCTCGGCGATTTCGTGGCAGCCTTGCCACAGATCGAGTTTCCAGCTGGATTGAACCTGTAGAACCTGTAGCTTGTGAGCTCCGAGGGCACTTGTCCGCTAATCCGGCTCTACAGGAGTTGTCTGCCACGTACGCAAACTCTAGTTGCCTGCGGGACGAGTGTCGCGTGGACGTTGCGCCCGATGCACCTCGATGCGCCCTGTTGACAAAAGCATGGAAACGAATGCCAACGGATCCTAGCTCTGACCTCAATGTGTGGGTAATCACCGCAGTTTACTGCAGCGAGGCCACTGTCGCGCGCACCTTTTGCAGAACCGACGGCGGCAGCACGACGTAGCCTTGTGCTTGCGCGATTTCTTGCCCGGACGCGTACACCCAGCTTAGATATTCTTTGACCGCATGGCTCCGCTGCAAATCCTGCCGATGCACCGGCACATAAAACCAGGTGAAGCTTACAATCACATCACTGATGCTCTTCGTCGATGGCTTCACAAACTCTCCCGCAGCGTTGCGGATTCGGGCGATCGGTAACCCGGAGCCCTCCCCACATCGGAGCTCGGCATAACCGATGGCCCCCGACATCTTGGCGGCGCTGGCCAGCAAATCCTGACATCGGCTAAAAGCGGAGCCCACCGGCCACTTTGGCGAAACATCTTTTCCGACCGTGGCTCGGAATTCTGGGCTGAGTTTAGAAAGGAAATCGGAAAAAATGTAGTTTGACCCTTTTCCATCTGTGCGGTGAAGCACCTTGATCGGCAAATCAGGAAGCTTACCGTCAGGATTCAGCCTGGTAATCTCTGGGTCACTCCACGAAGTTGTTTTTCCAAGGTAGATATTCGCAAGAACTGGCCCCGAAAGGCGAATGCTTGTCGCACCACCTGGCACATTGTAGAAGACCGCAATGCCAACCAGCACCGTGGGCAATTCCACGGCCGCGTACGCCGCCTCTTTCAACTGCTTTTCGGGAATGGGCGCATCACCGCCGCCAAGATCTCCGGCTCCTGAAAGAACATTCTTGGCACTTTCGCGGGTTCCCACCGCGAGGTAGCGAAGCTGCGTTTCAGGGTGCAACTTGTGGTACTCGTCTCCCCACAACACGTATAGCGGCTGCGGCATTGTCGATCCAGTTGTAACCAGCACCATCTGCGTTTGCGCAAGGCCGTCCGCGGATAAAATTGTTAAAGAGATAGCCAGCAGTATGGCGGTCAGGGATAAAACAAACTCGGCGCAATTTTTCAATGAAGCTTACTCCTTACATCCGGTATCCCAGCCAGATTTGCGGGAGTTCTAAACACTGGCAAGGCTACTGCCGTAAGTCTCTGACTGTAAAGGACAAAAGAAGTGGCGCGCCCGGGGAGACTCGAACTCCCGACCCTCTGCTTCGAAGGCAGACGCTCTATCCAACTGAGCTACGGGCGCGTCGTGTTTCTCCTTCTATTCTAACTACTTACAGACTTCTGAACAGCCACCTTCTCTGACTTGGGCCCACCGTAGTAAGAACGTAGTACTTCCTTGTCCTGATAGGCGCGTTCGTTGGCTTGCTCGATGCCCTCACGAACTTGGTCCACCATTCCCAGTTGATAATGGCGCTTCGTCTCTGGACTGCTGTGCCGCATCGCCCGCTGCACCACGGCATCTGGAGCGACCCAACTGAGACGCGTGCAGAATACGTGGCGCAGATTGTAAATCGGGAAATACGATACACCAGCTTTCCCCAGAGCTTTCCGCCATGCTCCCCTGACACTCCGTATTGGCTTGCCCGGCTTGCGCGGACTTGGAAATACGTAACAGCTTTCCGAGCCTTGTTCCTTCTTCCACTCCTTGAGAACATCACAAGCCAACCGGCTCAGCGGTAACGGTTGAGCCGAATCGGTAGTCTTCACGCTGCCGTCAAGGTGAAGGACGCCGTGGACGAGATCCACTTGGTCCCACCTAAGCGACATTCCCTCGCTGTAGGTTCGACCACCGGTTTGAACTAGCAACACGATCGCCACCCGAAGGTACGGTGGTGCCGCTTCAAGGATCCGATGTTCTTCCTCAACAGTGAGCATTTTCTTGGATGGCCTCTCGTGACGCTCATCGAAATGCTTTACGCCGGAGCTAGGATTCTCCCCGATGTACTTTCTCTTGAGCGCGAATTGGAAGATGCAATGCAGGCATGCCAATTCCCGGTTGACCGTGGCCCCTTTCACCGTCCGTTTTGGATCCCGCTTCAACGGTTGGCGGTGCCGATAGTTGCGATACTCTACGACGCTCCGCTCATCCATCTCCGTTAATTTACGGTCCCCAAAATAGGCTTGGAGATTCTTTACAAACGTTTGGTGGTTTTCCTGGCTCTTCGAAGAAAGCGTTGAACTATGAGAGCGAAAAAACTCTTCGCATAGATCTGCGAAAGTCATTCGCTCGCCAGGCCAACCGACTTGAAACCGGCCGAGCGCGATCTCGGCTTCGCGTTGCTTCCAGATTTTCTTTGCGAGATCTTTGCTGGAGGTTTTCGTCGATTCGCACCGTTGTTCACCTTTCGCCGTATAGCCCATCCACCAGTACCGCGAGTCATTCCTTTTATATAGTCCCACTGGCGCTCCTCTCACTTGCCGGAGCCGAGCGCCGTGGTGATTATACTCTTCCTGGGAAACCACTCGTGGGTGTGGCGGACTTGCAGGTCCTTGAATCGGTCGAGGGTGGAACGACGGTATTCGAGGCGGCCGCCCAGCTTACGGCACTCGATCTTGCGCTGACACGCGTATTGGTAGAGCGTGCTCTTAGAGATCCCAAGATAAGTGGCAGCCTCAGTTTGCCTCAGCCATGAGTCCTCCGAGACCGATCGAAGCGATGTGATCTCCGGATTAATTGGGCCGGGCGGCGTCTCAACAGCAATTGCAGTGATTGCCTCAT
>QHZB01000168.1 GCA_003224525.1 Acidobacteriota bacterium
CATTTTCCGAATCCGACAGCAGTTGATCGATACTCTTGCAGCGGAAGAGTTCTGATCCCACCCATGCTCTCCGATCCTATCCGGGCAAACCGCAAGCCCGAAATCATATAATGTGGTGTTGAGGAATGAACGCGCCTCAATGTACCCCGAGAAGACCCGACACGCAACCCGCCGGCGCACCTGCGTTCAAGTGCAGCTCCCTCACATTATGCCTGTTCGAGCTGCGCGTACCGCTCGATAAACTTTTTCGTCCCGCGTCCGGGGAAGCTCACGGATACACGGCGGTCTTCGTCGTCGCCTTCGACGCCAACGATGGTTCCGACGCCGAAGCTCGGATGGCGAACTTTGCGCCCCAGCATGGGATTGGCATCGCCGCCGCGCTTCCGAGCGGGGCGCCCGAAGGAACTTTGAGCCGGGGGACGGCGCGGAGTTGCCTGGGCTTGTTTCGGTTCACCGCGCACACGGCGCAGAAATTCTTCCGGCGAATATGAATATTCCGGGTCGGGCTCGTACCGGCGAGTCTCGCCAATATCCGCCATTGATCCGCGAACCGTCTCCACCAGCTCGCTTGGAATTTCGGCAAGAAAGCGCGACGGCAGGGAAGCGCGCAGTTGCTGCTCATTGCCAAAGATGCGCCGGTACACGGCGCGCGTCAGCGTGAGCGACTGCCGCGCCCGGGTCATCCCCACGTAAACGAGACGCCGTTCCTCCTCGATTCCTTTTTCTTCGGTGATGGCCCGGCTGTGAGGACAGATGCCTTCTTCCATGCCCGTGAGGAACACGTGGTCGAATTCCAGACCCTTGGTGCTGTGCAAGGTGATGAGAGTCACGCCGGGCTTGCCTTCAAATTGATCCGCGTCACTTACGAGCGCCGCGGCATCGAGGAAATCGGTGAAGGTCTCCCCGGCTTCCATGCCTTCGGCGACGGCACGCGCAAGCTCTTCGAGGTTTTCCAGCCGTGCGACATCTTCCGGAGCGTTGCGGTCCTTAAGCATGGCCATATAGCCGGATTCCTCAAGAACGGCATGAAGGAATCCCGGGGGTTCCTGGGTGGCAAGGGCATCCTGTAATTTGCGGATGAGCTCTTGGAACGCCCGCAAAGGAGTTACCGCCCGGCCCGCCGATGCACCGGAAACAAATCTTTCAATGGCCGACCACAACGGTATTCCGTCAACGCGTGCGCCTTCGCGGAGCGTGTCCACCGTTGTCTTGCCGATGCCTCGCGGGGGGACATTCAATACGCGGAGCAGCGAAATGTCATCCTCCGGATGCATTGCCAGGCGGACGTAGGCGAGCGCATCCTTCACTTCGGCGCGATTGTAGAAGCTGAACCCACCCACAAGTTTGTAGCGCAGGCCGCGCCGGCGGAAAACCTCTTCGAAGGCTCGGGACTGTGAATTAGTGCGATACTCCACCGCGCACGTGTGGTCCGAATCGTCATTGAGAATGCGCTCGAGCTCGCCGGCGACAAATTCTGCTTCGGCCTGCGCATCCCGCGCCTCTAGATACTTCAGATTCGATCCTGGGCCTTTCTCCGCGCTCAGCGATTTGCCCAACCGCTCAGGATTGTTGGCGACGACCGCGCCGGCGGCGTCGAGAATATTCTGCGTCGAACGGTAGTTGCGTTCCAATTTGACGATTCGGGCGGCGGGAAAATCCCGGGAAAAACTCAGGAGGATGGAAACATCGGCGCCCCGCCAGCGGTAGATCGATTGATCCTCGTCACCCACAACACACACGTTTTGCTTGGGCCCGGTCAGCAGCCCCATCAGCTCATATTGGACGCGGTTCGTGTCCTGATATTCGTCCACGTGAATGTATTGAAAGCGTGCTTGCCATTTATGACGCGTGGCCGTGGATTCGCGCAGCAAACGCACTGACCTGAGGAGCAGATCATCGAAGTCCAGGGCTTTGCTGTCGTGCAGGAGTTTTTCGTACGCCCCGAAAATATCCGCGGTGCGGTGGCCGTCTTGGTTGAACGCTTCGGCGCGCAACTGCTCCGCGGTCTGGCCATGATTTTTTGCGTAGCTGATCCGACTGAGGACATTCCTCGGCGTCAGGTTGTCGTCTTCGATCTGCAGCTTGGTCATTGCCAGCTTGACGGCGGAAAGCTGGTCGTCGTCGTCGTAAATGGCAAAATCCCGCGGCAGGCCGGCAGCAGCCGCTTCGCGCCGCAGAAGGCGCGCGCAGAGCGAATGAAACGTGGAAAGCCAAGGCTGCGCGGGAGGGACTCCAGCGCGCAACAGGAGATCCGAGACGCGATTGCGCATCTCTTCCGCGGCTTTGTTGGTGAACGTGACGGCCAGGATGGCTTCGGCGGGCACTCCGTTGGCGATCAGATTTGCCATGCGATACGTGATCGCGCGGGTCTTGCCGGTGCCCGCGCCAGCGAGGATCAGCACCGGGCCTTCGGTGCTCTCGACGGCCAGCCGTTGTTCGAGATTCAGTTTATCGAGAAGAGCGAGCATTTGTCCGCGGCGGTTGGAAAAAGTTTGCACATGTCATGTTAGCCGACGGCGGCGATGCGCGCAAACCGCTGCGATTTGGCCTGCCATTTCTAGTGGTTCAGCGTTCCGCCGACCGGCTCAGGTCAATTTCGAAGTACATGAGGCCGCGATTCTTTTCGATGGCCACTATTTCAGGCACATATAGGTGAGCGGTATTCAGAAGCTCGAACTGGCTTCGAAGGTCGAAATAGAGAAGCCCCTGCACCGTGCTATGCGGCGCGACGACGCTCGCTTGCACCCCCGCATCGTGCATAGACCGCTCCACTTCCGTCCATTTCTTGTCCCGTCCGGTCTTCGGGCCGCCCAGCGGGATAGGCAGTCTTTTGCTAGTTACGTTTTTCGTGGAGGGATGGGTGATCACGTCGGCTGCTTCTTCCGGCGAGAGCGCGTACAACGCCTGATGATCTTCTTCCGAGAGTGTGAGGTTCAATCGAATGCGCTCCAGGTTGATTTTCATACTATCGTCGGAATCATTTCGAAAAACGACCTGCACGGCGATAATTCCTGCCGCAAATGGCGACTTCTTCGGAAACTTCTCCTTGTAGAGTGCCGGGTCAGTCCACGGCCGCGCGGTAATGGTCATGCCTTCGTGGGATTCCAACGATGTGGTCTTGAGCGAAGAAGGTTGCTGGGCGGCTCCCTGTTCGGCAGCCAGCAGTGAGGCGGCAAGAAAGGGAAGGATGAGGGTTAGTTTTAGCATCGGGTTATAATAGACTTTTCTCATCTTGAGGCCTTCGATTCCTGGGGGTTGTGCAGGGTTGCCCTGCGGCGCGCGCCGCCTGCTGCTGGCGGAGCACGGACAGACCGGAGCCACGCTTAGTGTATTTCATTTATAGCCTTCTCATGGGCCTCGCGGCCCTTTTGCTGCTGCCCTATTGGCTTGTGCAGGGCCTGCGCCACGGAAAGTATCTCTCTAACCTTGGGGAACGCTTGGGATTCTCCTTTCCAGGGCTCGCCAAGCTGTCCACGCATTCCGCGGGCGCGATCTGGATTCATGCGGTGAGCGTCGGCGAAGCCCTTTCCAGCATTACTCTCGCGCGGCGGCTGAAAGAGGCCTACCCTGACCGGCCTCTCATTATCTCGACGACCACGAACACGGGGCAGGCGCTGGCGCGCGAACGCATGCCCTTTGCCGACGCCGTTATCTATTTTCCGCTGGATTGGGCCTTCTGCGTCCGGCGGGCTCTCGACGCCGCGCTGCCGTCGGTTGTGCTGGTGCTGGAGACCGAAATCTGGCCGAATTTTCTGCGGGAATCCAAGCGGCGTAAGATTCCCGTACTCTTCGTCAGCGGACGCATTTCGGATCGCTCTTTTGCACGCTATCAGAGCTATCTCGGAGTTTTTGGCTTTTTCCTGCGTCCCTTCCTGAGAAACGCACTTTCCAATGCCAGCGCCTTCCTCATGCAGTGCGAGAAAGATGCGGATCGCCTGCGGGCCCTGGGCGCACCTGCGGACCGCGTGCGGGTCAGCGGAAATTTGAAATACGACCTGGAACTTCCCGCGCCCACGCCGCTGTCGAATTGGCTCGCAACGGAGATCAAGCGCAGCGGCCGATCGCCAATCATTGTCGCAGGAAGCGTCGTTGCGACGGAGGAGCCCCACGCGCTCATCGCGTTCGGAACTTTGCAAGGCGAGTATCCAAAGGCGCTGCTTGTGCTTGCACCCCGCAAGCCGGAATGTTTTGATGACGCCGCAGGGTTCATAGATGAATCGCACCGCAAGTTCATCCGGCGGTCTCGATTGCCGATTCCAGGACCGGCACAACCGCGCGCCAATCAGCCGTCCGACAGTTTCACCATACCCGACGACGTAACCGTCCTCCTGCTCGACAGCATCGGTGAGCTCGCATCGCTTTATGGACTAGCCGACGGTGCTTTTGTCGGAGGTTCGCTCGTATCTTCCGGTGGCCACAACATTCTCGAGCCCGCCGCTTTTGGGAAAATTCCAGTATTCGGCTCCTCGATGGAAAACTTCGCCGAAATAGCCTCGCGCTTCGTCTCCGCGGGGGCTGCAATTCAGGTGGAAAGCCCGGAAGACGTCGGGGTCGCCTGGATCGAATTGTTTGGCGATCCCGAGCGTATGAAGAAAATGAGCGAGACGGCGCGCCACTTGGTGGCTGACTCACGCGGAGCGACGGATCGAGCGGTGGCGGAGATTGCCAAGCGTCTGGACGGTGCCGGGCGATGAATGTGCCGCCGCTATTGCGGAGACTGCTGTGGCCCCTCGCGCTTCTGTATGGTGTCGGCGTCCGCGCGCGTGTTTGGCTCTATGCCAACAAATGGTTCAAGCAGAAACGCCTGAAGGCAACCGTGATCAGCGTTGGGAATCTGACGGTTGGCGGCACCGGCAAAACACCCATGGTGATTTGGCTCGCCGAAAAATTTCTCTCCGACGGGAAGCGAGTTGCCATACTCAGCCGCGGGTATCGAGGCGCGAATGGCACTAGCGACGAAATCGAGTTGATGAAATTCCGTTTGCGAGGCCGTGTCTTATTTGGTGTCGGCAAGGACCGCTTTGCCGAGGGACACCGGCTCGAAACTCAACAGTCCATCGACGTTTTTCTCTTGGACGACGGTTTTCAGCATCTGCAGCTCGCCCGCGACCTGAATATTCTTTTGATGGATGCTTCCCGACCACTTGCGGGGGAGTTGTTACTGCCCGCTGGCCGCCTTCGGGAACCCGTTGCGGCCATGAGCCGCGCAAATTTGATTATTTTTACTCGCGCCGAAACGGCATCGGGAACGCTCGAGGCGATCGGGAAGCTCGATCAGTACCCGGTTTTCGCGGCCTCCACTCGACTGCTTGGGTTCCGCCGTTTCGGCGGAGAGATCACTCCTCTCTCCGCCAATGAAATCGGCGCCGGTCCTTTTTTTGCATTCTGCGGTCTCGGCAATCCTGAGGCGTTCTTCCGCGATCTGGGAAATTGGGGGCTCGCCATTTGTGGCCAAGCAATCTTTCCAGATCACCATCGCTATACGCAGCGGGACATCTTGGAGGTCAGGCAGGCAGGAAAGCAGGCTGGTGCGAACGCGTTTGTGACGACCGAAAAGGACGCGCAGAATCTGGGCGGTCTCAAGTTCGAGGAAACCCCCATCTATGTCGCGGTGATCGATCTGGTTGTGACCCCCGAGGTTGATTTCAGAAATGTCCTCGATCAAACGCTGGCAGCCGGCGCCGGGGCGGCGGCGTGAAGATTCTCGTGCGCGCGACGAACTGGGTCGGGGATGCCATCATGGCGCTGCCGGCGCTGCGCGCCGTGCGCAAGCGTTTTCCCGAAGCGGTACTCGCGATCGTAGGACGGCCCTATGTTACTGATATTTATCGCGATCAAGAGATGTGCGATCAATTCATTCCGTACGATTCGAAAGGCTTGCACGCAGGGTTTTCCGGCCGCGAGCGGCTTGCAGCCGAACTTCGAGCGCAGAAGTTCGACGTGGCTTTGCTCTTTCAAAATGCCTTCGATGCCGCGTGGCTGGCCTGGCGCGCAAATATTCCTGAACGGATCGGCTACGCGCGCGACGCTCGCAGCTTTCTTCTGACCAAGTCGGTGCCTCTCCCTCGGCACGGGGAAATTCCTGCACATGAAAAATTTTATTATCTTGAACTTCTGCGCCGTGCGGGCTGGCTGGATTCCGTGCAGTGCGAAACTTTCATTGGCCTGAGCGTTCCAGAAGAGAAGCGATGGAGTGCCGAAGAGTTTCTTCGAAAAGTCGGCGCGCGCCAAGGCGCGTTGCGAATTGCCATCGGGGCCGGCGCGTCGTACGGATCGGCAAAGTGCTGGCCGCCACCACGGTTTGCCGGGGTGGCAAATCGGCTGCAAGCGGAGTCGGATGCCGATGTCATCCTCTTTGGGTCTGACGCCGAGACGAGCGTCTCGACGGCCATCTCTGCCGAAATGCGCCGGCCTCCCATTAATCTCACGGGAAAAACCGCAATCGCCGATTTGCCGGCACTGCTTTCGCAGTGCCATCTGTTCATCGGCAACGATTCGGGCGCGATGCACGTAGCTGCCGCCGTTGGCCTGCCCGTCGTCGCG
>QHZB01000176.1 GCA_003224525.1 Acidobacteriota bacterium
CGTCTCGTCTACAACAACGAGGTTTACGAGGTCGAACAACTCGGCACGCTCACACCGAAGCCCATCGCGCTGGAAGAACTCGAGGCCGGCGACGTCGGTTTTGTGGTCGCCAACATCAAGCGCGTGGCCGATGCGCGCATGGGCGATACCGTTACGGACGCGAGCCGCCCGGCACCGGCGCTGCCGGGGTTTGAAGCCATCAAGCCGATGGTTTTCGCGGGCTTGTTTCCCGTCCTCGCCGATGACTACGAACCGCTGCGCGACGCGCTCGGCAAATTGCAATTGAACGACGCGGCGTTTTTCTACGAGCCGGAAAATTCCGTCGCGCTGGGCTTCGGTTTTCGCTGCGGCTTCCTGGGCTTGCTGCACATGGAAATCGTGCAGGAGCGGCTGGAGCGCGAGTTCGGCCTGAACCTGATCACCACGGCGCCGAGCGTGCGCTACCGCATCACGCGTGTGACGGGCGAGGTGATCGAAGTCGACAGCCCGGCGAAATTTCCGAATCCCAGCGACATCGAAAAAATCGAAGAGCCGATCATCAAGGCCATGATCATCACCAACGAGGATTCCGTGGGTGGAATTCTGCAGCTCTGCCAGGAAAAGCGCGGTGCACAGAAAAACTTCGAATATTTGTCGCCCACACGCGTCATGCTCACCTACGAATTGCCCTTGAACGAAATCGTGCTCGATTTTTACGATCGCCTAAAATCCACTTCACGCGGCTACGCTTCGCTCGATTACCACCTCGCGGGCTACAGCGAGTCCGACCTCATCAAACTGGATGTGCTGGTCGCCGGCGAACCGGTCGATGCGCTGGCGCTGATCATCCATCGCGAGTTTGCGGCTGAGCGCGGACGCGATCTGGTGACGCGCCTGCGAAAACTGATTCCGCGGCAAATGTTTGAGGTGCCGATCCAGGCCGCGATTGGCAGCCGCGTGATCGCGCGCGAAACCGTCGCGGCCATCCGCAAAAACGTTCTCGCCAAGTGTTACGGCGGAGACATTTCTCGCAAACGCAAACTCCTCGAAAAACAAAAAGAAGGCAAGCGCCGCATGAAGCGCGTCGGCCAGGTGGATATTCCGCAAGAAGCCTTCCTCGCCGTTCTGAAGGTGGCTTCCTCTTCCGACGACCAGTAGAATTGAGCTCCGCAGGGAAGATCGGAGTCCTCCATGTTGATCACCGATATTCGTGCTCGCCTGCTTCATTTGCTTCACTGTTTGATCACCGTGTCCCTTCTGGCCGTGCCTGGGGTGACGGCCAGCAGATGCTTTGGACGAGACAATCTCTTGTAAACCGAGGAGCAGAAACAGGCGCGACAGGCACTGAACGAGGGTGTTCAAGCCTTCAAGAACGCTCGTATGACGAGGCCGAGCGCGACTTTCTCCACGCAAAACAGCTTGACCCGAAACTCCTGAATGCACGTTTATATCTCGCCACCGCGTACGCCTCGCAGTACATCCCCGGCGCGCCGAGCGATGAAAACATTCGCATGGGGCGCGCCGCGACTGAAGAATTCCGGGGCGTGCTGAGCCTGGACGCGCAAAACATCTCCGCGATGGACGGCCTGGGCTCGCTGCTGTTCCAGATGGCCGGTTCGCCTTTCGATGCGGATCTCTTTGGAGGAGTCGAAGTCCTACCACCAGAAACACATTTATCTCCGGCCCAATGATCCCGAGCCGTACTACTGGATAGGCGTCATTGATTGGACACTTTCGTTTCGCGCGAACGGCCTGCTGCGGACGAAACACAATCTGTCCGAGCGTAGTAAGCAACTCAGCGACGACGCGCCACTTCCCCCGGATTTGCGGAATGAATATGTGCGCGGGTATGGGGCAACTATCGATGAAGGCCTAGAATCGCTCAATCATGCCATCTCGATCAAGCCGGATTACGACGATGCGATGGCGTACTTGAACCTGCTCTACAGGCGCAAAGCCGACACGGTGGCGAGCGAGAGCGCACGGGAACAACTGATCGAAATGGCCGACGACCTGGTCGACAAAGTTAAAGAGATCAAGCAGAAAAGGGCGGAAGCGTCCCGCCAACCCTAAGTTGGAGCACGGGGAGAAACTCATGGAATTTCCTTCTTTTTCACTTCGGTGGTGAGGCGGCCACGGTGGAGCTGGATGGCGACGGCGCCGCCGATCTGAACTTGATCCGCAGAGCGGAGGAGGTTGCCGGCGGCGTCGCTGGCGATGGCGTAGCCGCGCTCTAGAACCTTCAAGGGGCCGCGTTCCTGGAGTTGCAACGCGAGACGCTGCCAGCGCTCGCGCTTGGCGCGGAGGAGACGCTCGATGCGGATGCCGAGTTCGGCGGTGCGTTTTTCGAGGCGCAGGCGGAAGGCGGCGATCTTCACGCGGAAATCGAACGAGGCGATGCGCAGGTGGGCGGCGGTGAAGCGCTTGCGCGATTGCTCGAGGCGCGCGCGTAGGCCGAGCGCCAGGCGCGAGGTCATTTCATCGGCACGCTGGCGCTGCTGGCGGAGGAGATCGAGCGGGCGGCGGAATCCGCGGCGCGCGGAAAGCTCGTGGACGTGGCGGGAAAATTCCAATAGGCGATAACGGATCAGCCCGGCCAGTGTTTCGCGGAGGTCGGCGATGTGCTTGTCAAATTCGCGCCGGGTCTGGACGACGAGCTCCGCTGCCGCAGACGGAGTTGAGGCGCGGACATCGGCGACGAAATCGGCGATGCTGAAATCGGTTTCGTGGCCGACACCGGAGATCACGGGAATTTCTGAAGCGAAGATAGCGCGCGCGACGATTTCTTCGTTGAAGGACCACAAGTCTTCCATGGAGCCGCCGCCGCGCGCGAGGATCAGCACGTCCACGATTTTCTTGGCATTGAAAAATTTCAACGCTTTGACGATTTCCTCTGCGGAGCCTTCGCCCTGCACGCGCACGGGGTAGACGGTCAGATGGACGTTGGGAAAGCGGCGCGTTAGGATGCGCACGACGTCGCGGACGGCGGCGCCCTTTGGCGAAGTAATGATGCCGATACGGCTGGGGAGAAGCGGCAGCGGTTTCTTGCGCGCGGCATCGAACAAGCCTTCGGCTTCGAGGCGCTTTTTCAATTGCTCGAAGGCGAGCTGCAACGCGCCCTGACCCAGCAGCTCGATTTTCTCGACGTAAATCTGATATTCGCCGCGCTGCTCGTACACGCTGATGCTGCCGCGGACGGTGATTTGCAAACCGTCTTCGGGGCGGAACTTGATGCCGCGCTGCTGCTGCTTGAAGTAAACGCAGCGGACCTGTGCGCGGTCGTCTTTCAGGGTGAAGTAGAGGTGGCCGGACTGGGCTTCGCGGCAATTGGAGATTTCGCCCTGAACGCTGATGTCGGTGAAGTTCTTGGCGAGCAGGTCGCGGATTTTTCCGGTCAACTCGCTGACGGTGAAGGTCTTGCGGTCGGGCATGAGGTTGAAGGTGAGCTGTTCTGTCATGAGGAGCGTCTCCGAGTGAGGAGCAAAGATGAAGTAAGCAGATAAGAAAGTAAATAGGTAAGGAAGGGACACTCAGCGGACCAGGAATACGCCCGCCCCACGCCCCCTGTTTTTTGTAAGTGTTGCATCTAAAGGAGTTAGCCATGAGGCATGAGCCGTCACGAGGGTGTCCATGGCGGCGAGGGGGGGGCCCGCTTCCAGGACGCAGCGCACAGGTCAGCGTAGGCTTTTGCGGCGGCGGAGTCCCAAGGCAGAACGCTGACGCCCAAGAGAAATTGATTGACGAGTTCGGCGAATTTTGTGGCTTGGGTTTTCACGGCGAGCCCGAAAGAGCAGTTCGGCTTCGGTGATCGAAGAAAAGCAGACCTGGACCATGGGAACGCGGCGCAAGTGCTCGCGAACCGATGGCGGATTCCCCCCGAGGGTGTAGCTCACGCCATTAGTATCGAGCATAAAACGGAGCGTGGCAGCCCTCCCCGGGGATTTCGAGCGCGTCCGGCACGTGACATTTACCATGGTGTATTACAAAGATTTTGAAAGCAAACGGCGGAGCGACCCATGCGCATGGGAAAGCACTAGGCCTAGCGCCGGAAGTTCTGGGGGAGGCGGAGGTTTTCGCTGAAGCTGAGGCGATTGACGCAGAACTGGAGGGAGGGGCAGTGGCAGCGGAGCAGGCCCTGGAGGAGGGATTTGAGTTTGAGGGAGCGGACGATGTTTTGTTCGACTTCGGCGAGCTTGCGGGCGGCGAGTTTTTTCCAGCGAGGGCCGACGGGGGTGTTGTCGCGGAGGCCGCTGAGGAAGAGCTTGATCTCAGCGAGGGTGAAGCCCATGTTGGTGGCGAAGCGGACGAGCAGGACGCGATGGAGGGCGTCGCTGGGATAGCGACGCTGACCGCCGATCCGCTGGGGCGCGACGAGGACGCCCATTTTTTCGTAGTAGCGGATGGCGGAGGCGTTGAGGCTGGCGCGGGCGGCGAGTTCACCGATTTTCATGCTGGCGTTCCTGAAATACTCTTTGACTTAAAGCTGACTTTAACTTCTAGCATCGCAGCATGGGACGTGGCAAATCCTATTTGGAGGAAAGTCATGAATAGCAAGAAGGAACGGTTTGGAAAAGTGAGCAAGAGAAGGGCTGTGACGGCAGGCGCGGCGTTGGCGCTGCTGATTGCGGGCGGCGAAGCGGCAGGGCTGGCAGCGCAAGGCTCAGCGATCGTCGTGGAGGGCGAGAGACAAGTGGCAACGACGCAGAGCAGGTTCTATTGCAACATCAAGGCGCTGACGCCAGAGGAGCGAGCGCGCCATAAGCAATTGAGCGAGAAATTGAATGCATCGCGAAAGGAGATCGTGGAAACGGAGAAGGGCTACGAATTTCAGTACAGCCCGGCGGACATATCGCTTGCCGAGTTGGCGGAGTGGGTCGGCGCGGAAAGCAAGTGCTGCCCGTTTTTCGATTTTCACATTGACGTGGAACGCGCGGGCAAATTGCTGTGCTTGCGATTGACGGGGGAGGAAGGGATCAAGGCGTTTATCCGCGCGGAGTTCGGCGTCGAGAAAATGAGGTAAAGGAGGTTGAGGAATTAAAGGAAGTAAAGGAAAAGGTTACTTGCGGAACTTTTCAAAAAGCCAAAAGAGGAGAGCAAGACCGAGGCTGAGAATGAGGCAGGTGACGATCGGGAAGTAGAAGGTGGTGTGTTCGCCGCGGTAGATGGTGTCGCCGGGGAGGCGGCCGAGGCGCAAGGGGAGTTTTCCGCCGAAGTAAAGCAGCGCGCCGATAAAGACCAAGAGGGCGCCGAGAACGAGGAGGGTGCGGCCGAGTTCGCGGAGGGGATCCATGGGAAAGAGTGTAGAAGAAATCAAGCAAAGAAGTAACGAGGTTAGGACGCGAAAACAATCGGCATAGGGGGTATCGTGCCCCTACGCGGAACGATTCGCGGGTGGAGCTAAATCAGTTCGAGGCCGGAGAAGAAGTAGCCGATTTCGAAGGCGGCGGTTTCCGGAGCGTCGGAGCCGTGGGTGCAATTGTTGCCGATGCTGGTGCCGAGGTCGCGGCGGATGGTGCCGGGGGCGGCTTTCTTGGGGTCGGTGGCGCCCATGGTGTCGCGCCATTTGAGGATGGCGCCTTCGGCTTCGAGAACCAGGGCGAAGATTTTTCCGGAGCTCATGAAGTCGGTGAGTTCGCCAAAGAAGGGGCGCTCGCGATGGACGGCGTAGAAGCCGCCGGCTTCTTCTTTGGTGAGGCGCATGGACTTGATGGCGACAATCTTGAAGCCGGCTTTGTGAATGCGGGTAAGAATTTCGCCTTGCTGACCGCGACTGATGGCGTCGGGCTTGATGATTGCGAAAGTGCGTTCGAGTGACAAATTGAGCTCCTGTTCGGTTATTGGAAGTAAGCGTCTCTGCTCATTTCCAACCACAATTTGCATTCATCGCAAGAACCAATAGCGACTTGCAAATAGCGCTTGAATTCTGCCGCAGAAGAACCTCTTGGCCCATCCCTCAACCACGTTCGCAGGGATTGATCCTGCTGCCCGGCAAAGCTGTCGAGCTAGTTCGAACTGTTCGGGACCGGGAAAGTTCCGGGCGGACTTCGAAATATTAAGAGCCAGCCGGTAAGAAACCTGGAACACGTCGAGGTCTTTATAAGTTTTGATCGGCACGCGATCACCATATTTCGACCTGAGGATTCTTCCTTACCTTAATTCCTTGCTTCCTTACCTCCTTGCCTCAGTTTAGGGTGGCGGCGAGCGTAGAGCCGAGGTCCGCGGGAGATTCGACGGTGCGGATGCCAGCGGCGGCCATCGCGGCGTATTTGTCCTTGGCGGTGCCCTGGCCGCCGCTGATGATGGCGCCAGCGTGCCCCATGCGGCGTCCCGGCGGAGCGGTTTGGCCGGCGATGAAGCCGACGACGGGCTTCTTCACGTTGGCCTTGATCCATTCCGCGGCGCGCTCTTCGGCGTTGCCGCCGATTTCGCCGATCATAATGATGGCCTGCGTGTCCGGATCGTTGTTGAAAAACTGGATGGCATCGAGGAACGTCGTGCCGATAATGGGATCGCCGCCGATGCCGATGCAGGTGGACTGGCCGATGCCGAGTTGCGTCAATTGGTGGACGGCTTCGTAGGTCAGCGTGCCGCTGCGGCTGACGACGCCGACATTTCCCTGCTTGTGAATGCGGCCGGGCATAATGCCGATCTTGCATTTGCCGGGAGAAATGACGCCGGGGCAGTTTGGACCGATGAGCCGCGTTTTCTTGAAGTCCACGACAGAGGCGACGCGCACCATGTCGATGGCAGGGATGCCTTCGGTGATGCAGACGATGAGCGAGAGCTCGGCGTCGGCGGCTTCCAGAATGGCGTCGGCGGCATAGGGCGGGGGAACGAAAATCACAGAGGCGTTCGCGCCGGTGGCTTTCGCGGCGTCGGCGACAGTGTTAAAGACAGGGCGCTCGAGATGCTTGGTGCCACCTTTGCCCGGCGTTACGCCACCGACAACGTTGGTGCCGTACTCGATCATCTGTTGGGTGTGGAAGGTGCCTTCGCGACCGGTGAAGCCTTGGACGAGCAGGCGAGTTTTTTCGTTTACTAGGATGCTCATCGCGGACCTCCCGCGAGGGCCACGACTTTTTGCGCGCCGTCCTTCATGTCATCGGCTATAGTGAGGTTCAAACCGCTGTCGCGGAGAATTTGCTGGCCGACTTCGACGTTGGTTCCTTCCATGCGAACAACGACGGGGACTTTCAATTGCAAATCCTTGGCAGCGGCGACGACGCCGGTGGCCAGAACATCGCACCGCAAGATGCCGCCGAAAATATTGATGAACACGGCTTTGACTTCCGGATCGCTCATGAGAATGCGGAAAGCGTTCTTCACCTGCTCGGCAGAAGCGCCGCCGCCGACATCGAGGAAGTTTGCGGGAGAGCCGCCGGCGTATTTGATGATGTCCATGGTGGCCATGGCGAGGCCCGCGCCGTTAACCATACAGGCGACGCTGCCATCGAGCTTGATGTAGTTGAGGCCGTGCTTGGAGGCTTCGACTTCGAGCGGATCTTCCTCGTCGAGGTCACGCAGTTCGCGGAGTTCCTTGTGACGGAAGAGCGCGTTGTCGTCCAAGGTCATCTTGGCGTCGAGCGCGACGAGTTTGCCTTCGCCGGTGAGCACGCAGGGATTGATCTCGAGCAGCGAGGCGTCGGTATCGATGAAGGCGCGGTAGAGAGCCTGGAGGAATGGTGTGGCATGGTTGACCACTTCCATCGGTAAGCCGAGGCCGAAAGCGATCTTGCGAGTCTGATAAGGCTGCAAACCAACCGCAGGATGAATGGCTTCGCGCAAAATGGCGCCGGGATTTTCCTTGGCGACTTCCTCGATTTCCATTCCGCCAGCGGCGCTGGCCATGAAGACGACGCGGCCGGTGGCGCGATCGACGAGCAGGCCGAGATAAAGTTCGCGCTTGATGTCCAGGCCTTCTTCGATGAGCAGGCGCTTGACGATGCGGCCGGTAGGACCGGTTTGCGGAGTGACCAATTTCATGCCGAGAATGTGGCTGGCGAGATCGGCGGCCTCGTCGGCGGAACGTGCCAGTTTGACGCCGCCTGCCTTGCCACGGCCGCCGGCGTGAATCTGGGCTTTCACGACGGTGATGTGCGACTTCAGGCGTTGCGCCGCTTCGCGCGCTTCTTCCTTGGTGAAAGCGACTTCGCCGCGGGGAGTGGTTACGCCATACCTCGACAGAATCGCTTTCGCCTGATACTCGTGAATCTTCATTGAGGTCCTAATTCCCGTGTGCCGCAGAGCGGCCGGAGTTTCGTGTGACCGCGAAGCGGTCAATTCACGTGCGACCGCACAGCGACCGACCAATGTTAGAATTTTGACGGCTTGTGAAACATAGAAGTTTACCCGCAAGGCGAAAACAGAGCAAGGAGACGCGGAATGAATGCTCCGACAATAGCAAAAAAAATAAGCCCCATGCTGGCGGTCGCCAACATGGAGGAAACTATCGTGTTTTACAAGAGTGTGCTGGGATTCACCCCGACTCGGAACTCGCAGGAGTATTCGATCGTGGAACGCGACGGCCAGACCATCCACTTTATGAAAGCTGCATCAGAGCAAGTCATGACATGTGTCCGGGGGCATACCGAGATATATATTGAAGTTTGTGGTATCCGTTCAATGTGGGAGCACGTTAAAACGTTTAAGGATCGCTACAAAATCAGAGATCTGTTTGAGAGGGAATACGGGATGACTGAGTTCCATATCGAAGATCCCAACGAATGCCTGGTATTTGTTGGAGAGCCGACATCCAAATGAGAACACTCCGTCCAGATTGAACTGCTATACGAGATGGCACAGAGAATGAAGAAAAAATGCTCGCTTCCTCACGGGCAGGATCACCACCTTGCGGCGGCATGCCGATGAAATATCCGCTGATCGATCGAGTCGAGGCCGGGCATGTGCTCACACGCGCGGAAGCAGAAACGGCGATGGAAGAGCTGCTTTCGGGACGTGTCGAGACGCCGGAAATCGTGAGGCTGCTCGCGGCGCTCAATCGGCGGCCCATTGAGGTGCAGGAACTCGCGGGATTTGCGCGGATGATGCGAGGCCACGCCACTCGGGTGTTTGCGGAGGGCGAGACACGGCCCGCGAACATGGTGGACACGTGCGGAACCGGCGGCGATGGTTCGAACACGTTTAATATCTCGACGGCGGCGGCGGTCATTGCGGCGGCGGCGGGGGCGCGAGTTGCAAAGCACGGGAATCGCGCGGCCAGCTCGCGCAGCGGCTCGGCAGACGTGCTGGAAGCGCTGGGGGTGCGGATCGATCTGCCGTTCGAACAGTATGGGCGGGCGATCCGGGAGATTGGCATCGGATTTCTGTTTGCGCAAGCCGCACACACGGCCACACGGCACGCGGCTCCCGCGCGGAAACAGATCGGCGTGCGAACCGTGTTCAATCTTCTGGGGCCGCTCACGAATCCAGCGGGCGCGCAATCGCAGGTGCTAGGCGTTTTTTCAGAGGATGTGATTGACCTTGTGGCGGCCACGCTGGCGGAGCTGGATATCGAGCGCGCGTTTGTGGTGCACGGCGCGGGGGGCCTGGACGAGATTTCGCTTGCGGGGGAGACGATGGTCGCCGAGGTCCGAGATGGAGCGATCCGGCGCTTCACGGTGACGCCGGATGAGTTCGGCATGGCGCGCGCACCACTCGAATCGATTCGCGGAGGGACGGCGGCCGAAAATGCGGCTCTCATACGGCGCACCCTGGAAGGCGAGCCCGGGCCGGCACGCGATATTGTGGTGGTCAATGCTGCGGCTGCGCTTGTCGCTGCGGGTATTGCTGCCAATTTTCGCGAGGCAGCGGGACTCGCAAGCTTTGTCATCGCCTCAGGGGCCGCAAGCGAGAAACTGGCGAGTCTAGCCGCTTTCACAAACGGGAGGTAGATTCCCGACCGGGATTCGGCTTCAAGAAGACTTCGGAATTACGGGCGGGCGGAACTTTCGAAGATTTCGTGGAAGCCCCATTCGGTCGCCCAGCCGATGGCTACGATTGCGATAATTTTGTATTTTTTGCTTTCACGTCCGGCCTTCGTTGGGATCCGCTGAGGGAAAGGCGGCGTAGCTTCCGGAGGATCCAGAACGATGCGATAGGACCCGCCTTCGGCTATCTTCTCCGTTTCGCCCGCATAGGCAAATTGCAAGGCGCCGCGCCGCGCTCTGATCTGCAGTTCCTTCGGGCCGACAATGGTGACTTGGGCAACCGTAGGGCCATCGGCAAGCGGGCGAATGAAGGCTCCATCCGCCAGGATTTCCATGGCGACAGCCTTGGCTGTGGAGAAGACCACCGTGCCGGTCTGAAGCTGCGCCTGGGTTCCCATCGGGAGGCCCAACAAGGTAACGCCACTGGAGCCGGGCAGATAAAGCAGTGCGGCCGAACCGCGGAATTGGAGCGCCCCTTCGGCTTCGGTTGACAAGCCGTCGCCGTCGTAGACGGTGGCGCCTGCGGAAGCCTTGGCAGCCTTGAAGTGCGCGCCGGAGGCCTGCATGAGCACGCCAAGCGGAAGCAAGTTCCGAGCGTCTGCAGGTCTTGCAGGCAGTGGAATGCCCGCCAGCAGAAACACCAGCATCGTAGCCAGAGTACGGCAAGTCATAGCTATGCGAGTCCTCCGAGGGAAACTCACTCTAGTGTAGGGAGAAGAGCGCCAGAGTCGATGGTACTGTGCTCAATCAGCTCTTAGCTGTCTGTTCATCGGAAGCAGGGCTGCCGCGAGGGGGGCCGAGCTGGTCTCCCGAAACGGGGCAGCTCTACGGCAAGTGAAGCCAACCGAGATGACTACTCCTGTTGCTGCAGGCAGCGCACGGCATAGGCAAAACAAGCCAGGGAGAAAACCAGGAATGCCGCCCCTTCGAGCAAAATCGAGTGAAAATTCCCGAGTCCGATGGAGGTGTAGCGCAGCCAATCGATCTCCCAGGTAATGGGATTCAGGAGCGCGGCGGTGCGAAACCATGCGGGGAGCGGCTCGAGCGGATAGAACATCGAACTGGCAAACATAAAAACGAAATAAAAGACACTGGTGATGCTGTTGAATAGGTCATTGCGCCGGATGCGCAAGGCGAATATGGCGTAGAAGAAAAACCATCCGGCCGTGCCGATGGCCATGGCGGTCAGGAGCAAGGGCAGCTTCGTCCACTGGACGCGGATGCCCAGAACGAGACGGCCGACCACAAGGGTGAGAGCGGCCTGACCGATGGAGATGAGGACATTGAAAATGACTTTTCCGAGCAGGTATTCACTGCGGCTCATGGGATAGGTAAGCATCTCGTAGAAGATGCCGTTGTCGCGATCGAGGAAAAACGACCAGGAGGTATTGGAAGCGATGGCAAAACTGGCCATGGCCAGAATTCCCGCGAGAAAGAACTCGTTGTAACTCACGTTCCCGATGCCTGTGGGAGCACCCAGAGCGGAATTGACGCCCACGCCGAAGACCAGCATGTAGAGGAGCGGGAAGAACAGATCCCAGAAGATGAAGGTAAAGTTGGTGGCGCGAATTTTCGCTTCGCGATAGACAACGGCGGAGATGGCGTTCATGCCAGCTCCTTCCCTTCCCGGGTCGTCAATTCGACGAAGATGTCTTCCAGACTTGCGCCGCGGACTTCGACCCGCAGAACATGGCGGTTGCGCGAGAGCGCGCTGACAACGTCCATGACGCGGCTTTCTTCGATTTTGAGCGTGAGCTCAATGGTGTTTCCCTCGACTGTGAAACGGATGGGTGTGAGCTCAGCAATCTCAGCCTGAATGGTGTCCGGCAAGCGATCGAACGCCAGCGTAATATCGTATACGCCCCGGGAAAGCTGCTTGAGCGCGTTGAGCTCGCCGCGCGCGCTCTGTTTTCCCCTATTGATGATGAGGATGTCGTCGCAAAGCTCTTCCGCTTCGCTGAGGATTTGCGTCGTGAGGATGATGGTTCTTCCTTTCTCGACTTCGGCGCGCAAGAGATTCATCACTTGGCGCTTCAGGATGGGGTCCATCCCGGTCGAGAATTCATCCAGGAAAAGCACTGGGGTGTCGACCATGAACACTTTTGCGACTTGCACGCGGCGCCGGAAACCGCCGCTCAAGTCCTGCACCTTGCGGTCGACTTCCGAGCCGAGTTGAAATTCTTCGATCAAGGCATCGGCACGGCGCGCGGCCACCGCTTTGTTCAATCCCTGGAAGCGCGCGTAGGTGAGCAAATTGTCCTTCACGGACAGGAACAGTTCGACCGCCGTCGCCTGAATCACAGATGAAATGCGCTTTCGGACTTCGATGGGTTTTTTCACGACCTCGTAGCCAAGGATCTTTGCGGTCCCTTCGGTAGGGCGCGTGAGCGTGGAGAGCATGCGCAACAATGACGACTTGCCCGCGCCGTTCGGTCCAAGCAGACCGAAGATGATCCCGCGGGGGACGCGGAAACTCATGCCGTCGACGGCACGGATCGGCGCTTTGCCGCGCGAAGCGTACACTTTGACGAGATTTTCAACTTCCAGCGCAAACTCACTCATCTACGGCTCCAAAGTGTTGCCGCGGAACCCGCAAACCGCGGGAAGAAACCGGCAAACGAGCAGGGACCTTACGGGTCGGATAGAATCGCTGGCAGGCCGCGCGGGGCCAGCCGTGTTGCTCTGAGGCAGCAAAGCCACCGGGAGCGTTAGAGGAGAGGAACTTTGAGAAACATAGTGGTCACTCTGTTGATTGCCTTTTTACCGTATCCGGCGTTTGCGCAGAAGTCAACACCTCCGTCGCCTGCGCAGCTCGCCCAAGAAGTGCGCGAGTACCGCATGGACAATGAGGACCGCATCATCCGTGAGCTGAGTGAATTTCTTTCGATCCCCAACATTGCGAGCGACACGCCGAACATCCAGAAGAATGCGGCGCATCTGGTGGAGATGCTGGAGGCACGCGGGATAGAGACGCACTTGCTCCCCATCAGCGGGCGCGGCCCTGTGGTTTTCGGCAAGCTGATCGCGCCGGAAGCGAAACGCACGGTGATTTTTTATGCGCACTATGACGGGCAACCGGTCGATCCGTCAGCGTGGACGGATGGGAAACCATTCGAGCCGGTGCTTCGCGACGCGGCAATCGAAGCCGGGGGAAAGCGCATGCTCTTCCCGGAAAACAGCGCGCAACATCGGGCGGTTTATAACGACAATTGGCGGATCTACGCGCGCTCTGCTTCCGACGACAAATCGCCGATCGTGGCGCTGCTTGCCGCTATCGACGCCCTGCGCGCTAAGAAGATTCCCCTGGCCGTCAATCTGAAACTCGTTTTGGAAGGCGAAGAAGAGGCGGGCTCGCCGAATCTGCAGCGCACGCTGTTGCTTCATGAGAATCTGCTTGGCGGCGATTTGCTGATCACCGGGGACGGGCCCGTGCATCAAAGCGGGCGGCCGCTGGTCTTCTTTGGAAATCGAGGCATTCTCGGATTCGAAATCACGACATTTGGGCCAATCCGCGCGTTACACAGCGGTCACTACGGAAACTGGGCACCAAATCCAGGTTTCGAGCTGGCACGGCTGCTCTCTTCGATGAAATCGGACGATGGACGCGTCCTGATCGACGGCTTCTACGACGATGTCGTGCCACTTGGAAACACCGAGAAAAAAGCGCTCGAAGAGATGCCGAACAATGACGCCGATCTCGAAAAAGAGCTCCAGTTCGCCAAGCCGGAGGGTGGTGGCAAACGGCTTGTCGAACTCCTTCAACTCCCCTCGCTGAATATCCGCGGCCTGCGCAGCGCCTACGTCGGCGAACAGGCGCAAAACATAGTGCCGGAGAAGGCCGAGGCTGCGCTCGATGTGCGGCTGGTGAAAGGCGAGGACCCCGACAAGAAATTCGAGCAGGTGCTGGCGCACATTCGGAAACAAGGCTTTTATGTGACTTCGGCACCGCCCACAAGAGAGGAGCGTCTTTCAAATCCGCATGTCGTCCGTGTCGTCAAGGACGTCTGGAATTATCGCGCTTCACGAACTTCCATGGAGTTGTCTGTTTCAAAAGCGCTCGTTCAGCTCGTGCAAGATACGACGGGCGGAAGTGCCGTCGTCGCGCCGACGCTGGGCGGCAGCGTGCCGATGTATATTTTCGAAGACCTTGGTTTGCCTTGGATTGGCGTGCCGATTGTAAACTACGACAATCATCAGCACAGCTCGGATGAAAATTTGCGGCTGGGACATTTTTGGCGCGGGATGGAAATATATGGGGCGATCTTGGCGGACTTAAATTGGTGAAAGAGATAAAGATTCAACACCGGGGGCAGGAGAGTCCACAGAGAAGAACTTCGCCGCGAAGTCAGAGAGACAAGAAATTCTCTAAGAGTTGCTTGCCGGATTCGGTGAGGACGGATTCGGGATGGAACTGCACACCTTCGATTTTGTGGCGGCGGTGGCGGAAGGCCATGATGATGCCGTCGTCGGTCTCGGCGGTGATCATTAATGCGCGCGGCAGGGATTTTTTCTCGACGATCAGGGAATGATAGCGCGTGGCGGTGAAAGGGTCCGGCAGCTTGCGGAAAATGTTCTTGCCGTCGTGATGGATCTGGCTCGTTTTGCCATGGAAGAGTTTCGGTGCGCGGATGATTTTGCCGCCGAATGCAGCACCAATGGCCTGATGGCCGAGGCACACACCGAGGATAGGAAATTTTCCGGCCAGGCGCTCGACCAACTCGACGGAAATGCCCGCCTCCTGCGGCGTGCACGGTCCGGGAGAAATTACGATGCGCTCCGGTTTCCGGCGGATGATTTCTTCGACGGAGATTTTGTCGTTTCGGTGCACTTCGACCTGGCAACCGAGTTCGCCGAGATACTGCGCAAGGTTGTAGGTAAAGGAATCGTAGTTGTCGAGCAGGAGAATCACTAGTGCAGTCCCCTCTTAATTATAGGGCCGACTATCCGATGGGAATAAGCCAGCTTTTGGAGAGAGAGGTCTCCACCCCTCGCCTGCGACTTTGGCCTTGGTCTCATCGAAATTGGATTGAAAGAATTGGCCAAAATCTCGGATGCCGAGGTATTCCTGCGCTTTGCGTTGGTGTAGGGCGGATCGCGTTCCACCAGTGACGAGATTTGGTGCCAGGCTCCCACCATTCGTTGGGGACAGACATCAACACGAAATTCTCCCCGCCCGCGCACGAATCGCGACAACATAGTGTCAAGGGCCACGGTAATAACGGGGTAGTCGAAACCACGCGGGTAATCTTGATCATTCGATACGACCTGGCCGCCACAACCAATGAACAGCCCACCGAAAACGATCGCGAAGGGCAGGGCGATCGCCATGCCAAGTCTCTTGCGCGGTGTCATGATTTCACTCGATTTGAGTGAGCAGCTTCCAGCGCCGTGAGCAAGGCCTTCGACTTGTTCACGCTCTCCTGATATTCGCCCTGCGGCGTGGAATCCGCGACGATGCCGCCGCCAGCTTGGACGTGGGCGACGCCGTTTTTCATCACCATGGTACGAAGCGCAATGCAGGAGTCTAGGTTGCCCGCGAAATCGAGATACAAAATGCCGCCGGCATAAATCCCGCGGCGGGTGCGCTCCAGTTCTTCGATGATTTCCATGGCGCGAACTTTGGGCGCGCCGGAGACCGTGCCCGCGGGAAAGCAGGCCATGAGCGCGTCGAAACAATCCACGTCTTCGCGCAAGCGGCCACGCAGGCTGGAAACCAGATGCATGACGTGCGAGTAGCGCTCGACAGTGAGCAATTTCTCGGGCTTCACCGTGCCGTAGTCGCAGACGCGGCCGAGATCGTTGCGTCCCAGATCGACGAGCATGATGTGCTCGGCGCGCTCTTTTTCGCTGGCAAGCATTTCGCGTTCGAGGCGCTGGTCTTCGGCTTCGTCCTTGCCGCGCCAACGCGTGCCGGCGATGGGCCGATAGAAAACATCACGTCCTTGAATTTTAACGAGCATTTCCGGGGAACTGCCGACGACGGAGACGTCGTTCAGTTGCAGGTAGAAAAGATAGGGTGAGGGATTCAACGCGCGAAGTTCGCGATAGACCTCAAACGGTTCGGCCTGCGTCTTTGCCGAGAAGCGCTGGCTCAACACCACCTGAAAAATATCCCCGGCGCGAATGTACTGCTTTGCTTTCCGCACGGCAGCGAGGTATTCGGGCCGGCGGAAATTGGAAGTCACTTTTAGCGGCCCGCCTTTCCTTGCTTTCAACGGCTTCTTTGGCCGTTCCGCGGGCACGGGCTCATCGAGCAGCCGGCGCGTCTCCTTGATTTCCCGCACGGCGGCGTTGTATTTCCCTCGGAGACTGCCGCGGCCTTCAGTGAAAACATTGCGAACGATCCACAAGCGGTGTTGCACATGATCGAAAGCGACGAGGCCGCGATAGAACATCAGCATGGCGTCGTAAAGGCCGATTTCATCGCGGAGGCACCTGGGGATGCGCTCGATCAGCCGCACCATGTCATAGCTGAAATAGCCGATGGCGCCGGCGACTAGCGGCGGCAATCCGGGAAGCCGCACGGGGCAAAAACGCTCGATGCGCGCGCGCAAGAAGGAGATGGGATCGCGCTCTTCCCAGACCATCCGGCCACGGCTCTCCAGGACGCACGCGCCGTTGGCGTAGCGGAAAACCTCCTCGGGGTGCGCGCCCGCAAATGTATAACGCGCGATTTTTTCCCCGCCTTCGACGCTTTCGAGAAGGAAGGAGTACCGGGCACCCTGGGCGATTCGCAGATAGGCGCTGACAGGAGTCAGCAAATCCGCGGAAAAGACATCGTAGACGGGGATAAGGTTGCCCTGTTTCGCGAGGCGCTGAAATTCTCGGAAGTCCGGCTGGATCATGGGAGCGAGTTCACAGTCGACAGTTTTCATTCACAGAGAAAAGAAACCTATTATTACATTACTTCAGGCCGACTCGGATTATTCGTGAGAGGCCGGTGGTATTTTGGAAGCAACAGCACATACCGCAGGACAATGGTTAATTTCGTGGTCTTGTCCAAGAGCATAAGAATCACGACAAGCAGAAAGAATATGGGACCCGGGACAAATGTCTCCGGCTAGTGCGCGAGGTCTCTTCGGCACGGAGCGCGGCGAGGACGGCGCGGCGCATGGACGCTTCCGGGGTGCGCTTTTCGGTCCAGATCTCCCACTGCGCAATGCCTTGTGCGAGAAACATTTCCACGCCGGAGACGGTGGCGATTCCCTTTTGCGCGGCCAGCTTCAAGAGTTGCGTCTTCTGCGGGCGGTAGATCAGATCCATCACGATTCGACAGCGCAACTCGCCGGGGGCGAGAGGCGAAATTCCATCGCGAGGATGCATGCCGACCGGAGTGGCGTTCAGGACCGCGTCGAAATATTCGGTGCGTAAAGCGCGGCGTGGGACTAGGTCTCCGCCCACGGCGCGGGCCAGTTCTCTCGCGGCCTTTTCACGCCGGGCACAAATTCCAACCACGGCGCCAGCGCGGGACAGCGCGAAGGCCGCGGCCCGGGCCGAGCCACCAGCGCCGAAGATCAGGGCGCGGCTTCCCTTGATTTGGAGTTTTTTCTCGAGAGCACGGAGCACGCCGACGTAATCTGTGTTGCAGCCGTAAAGTGAGCCGTCGCCGCGAACCACGACGGTATTCACGGCGCCGATCTCTGCTGTTAGAGGCTCGCACTCTCTAAGGTGTTTAAGGATGGTCTGCTTGTGCGGAATTGTGACGCTGAAACCGCGGACGCCGAACTCGGTTATGGCAGCGAGAAAATCGCCGAGCCGGCGCACCAGAAATGGGAGATAGACGGCGTCCATGCGGCGCGCCGCGAATCCCGTGTTGTGCAGCAACGGAGAAAGAGAGTGGCCGATGGGATCGCCAATCACACCGTAGACCCGCGTGCGGCGCGTGAGAGCGTGGGCGCGGTAGAGATGAATCATGTCGTCGAGTGAAACCTGGCCGGGGGCGGTGGCCGCAGCAACGGGCGCGTAAGCCAAGGCGCTGCCTTCGCGCAAGGCGAGGATTCGCGCTGGCAGGCCGGCCTCTCCCATCGGAACGGCGACAAAACTCTTCGAACTGCGCGCCAGGCGCATAAGGCGGATGCTGTCGTGGATGGTCCGCGCCTCGACCGCGATCTTTACGGCATCGACCCCGCCGTGGGCTGGCGGGTTCATGCTTCGAGGCAAATCCGGAGTGCGCTCAAAGTCGTGTACGGAAAGCAAGACGCGCGGCGGCACGGGATATTCGCGAACGGACTGGCCGGGAAGCTTGCGCAAGGTTTCCACTTCGAGATCGCACCATTGGCAGCCGGCTTCGCGGGCCCGAATCAGCCAGTAGAGTTCGCGGTCAACGGCCCCGGGAAATTTGCCTCCGCCTTCGCGGCGGCGGCAGGAGGCGAGAAAAGTGGCATGCCCAGGCTGGCTGGCTGCAAGCCAGTCGAGGAATCGCGCACGCTCGGCGTCACTACGCAGCCAATCGAGGCGCAACTCGACGGTCCTGGTTTGTCTTAAGGCGGAGCGCACCAACTTTGACATTTCCTCCGCCGTGGAGGCCGCTACGACGGCACAAATCCGCCGTAAACCTGTGCCAAAAAGACCCATACCGCGCCCTGCACCGCCAATCTGTTGAAAATACAGCTAGTAGTATGCCGTATCCACCGCCTGCGCCCGTATCAAAAGTGTAAAGCGACCTCGGTCATTTTGTTGACGCGTGGGGTAGGCCCTGATACTTTCGCTAGGAAAAGTCCCTGCACGGCCCGTAGGGCGTGTTTTCGAAGGAGTTATGGAATGCGCGCTAGAATAGTTGTTTTGTCTCTATCGGTATTCCTGGGTGGGGCGGTAAGTTCGGCGCAGAACGCACCCCAGGATGCTCCGGCAATTCCTCAAATCGACTTTAGCTCGGTGAATTGTTCAGGTTTCGTCGCGGATCAACACGTGCCGGACGAGATCCGGATCGTCTCAGGGGAGCAGTCAAACTACAAGATCGCCTTTGCGCGCGGCGACTACGTGCACATCAATCGCGGCCAGGACAAGGGTGTTCGCGTCGGTGACCGGTTCTCGGTTGTGCGGCCGGACAAGGACCCCGCGGACGTGCCATGGTTCAAGTGGCAGGCGAAGCTCATGAAAGCCATGGGCACGCCCTATGTGGACGCGGGACAGGTCCGGGTGGTAAACGTTCAGCCAAAGGTTTCTGTCGCTCAGGTCATATTCTCGTGCGATTACATGCAGCGCGGGGATATCCTCCAGCCTTATCAGGATCGTCCGGCACCTCCATACAAAGATCCTGCCGCCTTCGATCATTTTGCGCCGGTGAGCGGCAAGCCGGTGGCAATGCTGGTGGTAGGAAAAGACTACAGCCAGTCGTACGGTAAACTCAGCCCGGTATACGTAAACCTCGGGAGCAACCAAGGGGTCAAGGTCGGCGATTACTTCCGAATCTTCCGGTATCAAGGTTCGCTAGCAGAGACCGTGCCACAAGCCAAGGGCTATCAATACGCGGTGTACGGCTTCGGGAGCGCCCCCACGCGCTACGAATGGAATGAGCTGCCGCGCGAAGTGCTCGGCGAAGGAATCGTCATCAACGTGAGCCGCAATTCATCGACGATGGTGATCACATTCAGTTCGGCCGAAGTCTACGCGGGCGACTACGTCGAGGTCGAATAGAACCGGCGTCCCGCTAAACGGTTCAGGCCCGCTGCCGTTTCTCCGCGCGGGCCTTTTGTTTTTGCGTCACTCTTCGATTACGACCTTCCCAGAGAATGGCTGAAGCCTTCAGGCCCCTTCGGGTTGTGCACTTTCAGAGAAGACCTCGCATGTAAATCCAAAGAGGCGAGCCTCGGGATCGCGCCAGGCTTCGCTACGTAATCCTGCCTTCCGGCAGGTCTCCTCGAGGAACTGGTCGCGCGTCAGCCGATGCTCGATGGCAACCTGGGGAAGAAGAAGCCCGCGCTGCGCGTGTAGACGGACAAATAGCCCATGGTGCCCGATTTCGATTGATTCAGGGGCGATTGGTTCCATGGGTGAAAGCAATGAGATCTCGATGCTAAGTTCGCCAAGCTGGTCCGTCCTCATGGGGGCGAACCGCGGATCTTCCAGCGCTGCGCTGGCAGCGCACCGAACGATGGTTTCTCCGAGCGGCTCGTTCGCTTCAATGACGCCGATACAACCCTGCAGGCGTTTGCCCACGTGAAGGGTCACGAATACGCTGCGGCGCTCCGCGAAGATTCCTTCGCGAGGGAACTCGCTTGGGGGTTGGCGGTGAGAGACGGCTTCGACAACGGCCGTCCGGGCTAATTGCAGAGCGGCGCGCTGGTCCGCTTCAGAGAGGGACGGCATCCTGGGACTTCTTACGGGCTTCGAGCATCCGCAGCCGGCGGCGTTGCTTGATGCTGTCGTCGACGTGGCTCCAGAAGCGCCGGAAATACTGGGCGGCGGAGACGAGCGCGCTGATGACGACTAGCCAAAGCAAGATTCGCGCTAGGGGTTTGAGCCACAGGTACCGGCCTCCAACGATTAGTACCGCCACGGCGCACACCTGCAAAACCATCTTCGTCTTTCCAAGAGTGGACGCTTCGATCGTGAATCCTTCCGCCGAGGCGATATTCCGCAAACCGAGAACCGTGAATTCCCTGCCGATAATGATCACCACCATCCACGCGTCAACTAGGTTCATGCTCACCAAAGAAATGAACGCCGCGGAAATCAAGAGCTTGTCGGCAATAGGGTCGAGAAGAATGCCCAGGGTCGTCACCTGCAGGCGCCGCCGAGCCAGGTAACCATCCGCCCAATCGGTCGCGGCAGCCAGGAGCAGGATAAGCACGCCCCAGACCTCGAAGTGCATGGAAAAGCCCCAGAACTCGACATTGGGGCTGCGCGTGAGGAGGATGACGATAAGGACGGGAACGAAAAAGATCCGCAACAGCGTCAGTGAGTTAGGAAGATTCATGGCGCATGACGGCGGCGGTGCCGCCCCATGGCTTCAGCCACCGCAGTTTCACTATAGGCTTGGCATAAGCATGCGTCAACACGTCAGAGGCGGTTCAGGCGGTTCCAGGACCGTTCCTAGGAGCTCCACTCCGTTGGCATTTTGGCCTCGGGTAGTTACTTCGAAATTAACCCAGTCCCAAGAGTGTAAGCAAGGAAAGAGATACTCTTTCGTAATGCGACTGCTGCAAATCTGTGCAAATGTAAAAAGTGCACTGGTGCGACAGAGCAAGCGAGCGGGGGAGTGCAAACGTCGCAGAAGGTTAGATAACCCATTTTATTTCAATATATTACAAGGATATAGTTTTCTGATTCGCTGGCACGTCCAGCGAAACGCAGGGGCTGAGCTCCAAGAGCGGGCTGCAGTTTCCACAACGTTTTCCACAGAAGGTAGGGTCTACGCCCGGAGGGGAAACGCGCTACCAGAGGAGCCGCAAGTGCGTAAAAACAGAGGTTTTCCGCGTTTTTACTTCACAGTTACCACGTCGAGAACAACCTCACATCGCTCAGATGGCCCGCGGGCCGCGAAGGAGCCGGACAGGGAGCATAAAGATCGCGCTGACGAGTCCGAGAACGCCGTGGACGGCGATTCCCACCAGGCGGAAAGGCAGCGTCAGCAACCAGACGAACGGATAAAGCACCAGAGCCAGCAGCGCGAGCGGCCAGCACAGGATGAACAGGATGAGCCAGAGAAAGAAAGCAGCCATGGCAACCTCGTTTGCGGCGGGCACAAAGCGGTCGGTGCGAATGGTGACCGCACCGCCGCCGGCCTCTATTCTATATTACGAGAGAGTGCGCGGAAAGGTTCCTCCACGGCATATTCTTTGAGCCGCAGGCGCTTGGCGATGGAGGCGGGAACCTCCGCGTCGAGTTGCATGTGCGAATCGTCAATTTCCGTGTGGAGGACGCGCCCCAGCGCATGAATCAGGGCAAGTGTGCGACCCTCCGCCAGCGGCAGGCGAATAGAAAGCGTTACGACCGGATCGGTGGGCATCTCGGCGTCCATGCGGCGCAGCAACTCTTCGATCCCAGCGCTGGTAAGAGCGGACACTAGCACCGGCGCGCCGCCTGCGCCAGCGCTTCTCTCGGCACCATTGGTGATGGCTTTTCGATCTTCAGGAGTGAGTCGGTCCATCTTATTCAGCACGCGCAGCCTGGGGCGGCCGTCGACGCCAAGTTCCCGCAAAATCTTGTCGACTTCCTCGTCGAGTTCGTCGTGATGCGGATTGGAAACGTCACTCACATGCAGAATCAAAGCGGCTTCCTGCACCTCTTCCAGCGTTGCGCGAAACGCCGTCAGCAATCCTTTTGGCAGATCGCGTATAAACCCGACGGTATCGGAAACCAGCACGCGGCGATTCGAGGGAAGCCGTAGCTCACGGATGGTGGGATCGAGCGTGGCGAACATCCTCGGGGAAACCAGCACCTCGGCGCGGCTCAGAGCATTGAACAGCGTGGATTTGCCAGCGTTCGTGTAACCCACCAGCGCGATGGTCCCGAGAGGGACGGCATTGCGCGCCTCACGCCGCAGCGCCCGCTGTTTGCGGACTGCATCCATACTGGTCTGGATCTTGCGGAGGCGATCGCGAATCCGGCGGCGGTCAGTTTCGAGTTTCTTTTCGCCGGGGCCGCGCACGCCGATGCGTCCCGCTCCGCCGCCCGCGCCACCCGCGCCACTCTTGCCGCCGAGACGCGACATCGCAGTTCCCTTTCCCGTCAGGCGGGGCAGCATGTAATTCAATTGTGCCAATTCAACCTGCAGCTGGCCTTCGCGGCTCCGCGCATGACGCGCGAAAATATCGAGAATCAGTTGCGTGCGGTCGATCACGCGGCATTCCGTGGCTTCCTCGATGTTCCGTTGCTGCACGGGAGAGAGGTTGCTATCGAAAATGATCAGCGGCGCTTTGTGTGCCGTGGCTTCGGCGCGAATCTCATCCAGCTTGCCGCGGCCCACCAGCGTTGCGGGATCAGCGGCGGCACGCATCTGAAAAACGGTTCCGGCGATCTCCGCGCCCGCGCTGCGCGCCAGCTCCACCAACTCCAAAAGCGATTCGCGGCCCTGCTCGCCCGCCGGCATGCCGGGAAAGCGAGGAGCACGCTTCCATCCAACGCCTACGAGTAAGGCGCGCTCAGCTGTCGGGACTTGATGTCGCGTTTTCGTCACTGCGGTCGGCCGGGAGTCATCCTGCGGGCTTGCGCATTTTTGGAGGGTTTCACCCCTGAATACGATTATACGCTTCTCTCCCCCGCCCCGCGACCCGTCTCCAATCCGGTAGTTCCAACGCTTTCCATATGCGCGTCGGATTTTCGGAATTGCATTGCGTCTTCAGGGAAACGGCCTGAAAAATGGAGGCCGGAGGAACATTGACGTTTTCGTGCCTGCGCGGATAAGTGGTGGTTTGCGAAGCCGCTATTCTCGTGGGAAGATAGGTTTATGCAAAAACCCTTTATCACGGCAGTAAGTTTATTGACGGCTGGGATGATGCTGCTTGGGAATGCCCTGGCGCAGCAGACCCCGGCGGCGAATCCTCAACAACCTCCGGCGGCGAAGGCCCGAGCGGCTTCCCCTGCTGGTGCTCAAAAGGCCCCTGCGGCTAAGACGGGACCAGCGACGAAGCCCAGAACCCAGAGTGTCCTGACGCTCAAAACGCAGAAAGATAAACTCAGTTATGCGCTCGGAATGAACCTTGGGAGCAACCTGCACAAGGAGACCGTCGAGGTGGACCCGGCTATTGTTCTGCGGGGCCTGAAAGACGGTCTCGCTTCCGGCAAGACGCTCCTGACGGAAGATGAAGCGCGGACCACGCTCACGCAACTGCAGACCGAGGTGCGTAGCAAACAGCAAGAGAAAATGAAAGTGGCCGGGGAAATGAACAAGAAGGAAGGCGTCGAGTTTCTGGCGGCGAATAAAACCAAGGAGGGCGTCGTCATTCTGCCCAGCGGTCTTCAATACAAGATTCTGACGGCAGGTACGGGGCCGAAGCCGACAGCCAGCGACACCGTCGTTTGCAACTATCGAGGAACGCTTATCTCTGGCGCGGAATTTGACAGCTCTTACAAACGCGGCCAGCCGGCGTCATTTCCGGTAAATGGAGTCATCAAGGGTTGGACGGAAGCTCTCCAACTGATGCCGGTAGGATCGAAATGGCAACTTTTTGTTCCAGCGGAGCTGGGTTACGGCGATCGCGGCGCTGGCGCGGACATCGGACCCGGCGCGACTCTTATTTTTGAGGTGGAGCTGCTCTCCATCCAGGGCAAGGACAAGCCAGAAGGTGCGCCAAAATAGGCACGCAAAAAGTAAGTTTGCCGCTGGGTTAAGATGAGCCGGCTTACAAGAAATTGGCCGGCTACCCCAGACCTTGTGCATGAAGCCATTCGAGAATACCGGCCTGTACCGCGGTATCGTCGCCAAACCCTGAAAACCAGCGCACGCCGTGCTCCCTCTGAAACCAGGTGAGCTGGCGTTTGGCATACCGCCGCGTGGCCTGCTGAATCGCTTCCCGCGCTGCCTCCAACGTAATCTCGCCGCGGAGCACCGCGCGCAATTCGCGGTAGCCGATGAAATCAAATGGCTTCGAATCCTCGGTCAGGCCGCTATCGAGCAACTCTTGCACTTCGCGCATCCATCGTTGCTCCAGCATGATGTCAATTCTGCTGTGGATGCGTTCGTTGAGCTTTTCGCGCGGCGGCATCAATCCGACCTTTAACACGTGCCAGGCTTCAAGCGGTTTCCGGCCCGCTCGAAGAACCTCGGAGACCGGCTTGCGCGTCAGCACGCAAACTTCGACAGCGCGGATTAGCTTCTGTTCGTCGGCGGGAGCGATTTTCCTGGCCGCTTCCGGGTCGAGCCGTTTCAGAACTCGATGCAGATGGCCGGGCGGGTGCTCTTCAATGCTCGCGCGCAGCCGCTCGCGCAATTCTTCCGAGCGCTGCGGAACGTCCGCAAGACCTTCGAGCAGCGCGCGCAAATACAATCCCGTGCCGGCAGTGAATATTGGCAGCCGTTTCCGCTGCCGCAAACCGTCCAACACGGACAACGCCAATTGGCGGTATCCGCCCGCGGTCGCTTCTTCCTGCGGGCTAAGAACATCCAGCAGGTGATGCGGAATGCCGCTGCGTTCGGAGGGGGTGGGTTTTCCCGTGCCAATATCAAAGCCGCGATACAGCTGCGTCGAATCGCACGCTACCACTTCCCCGCCGAGCCGCTCCGCGAGCTTCACACCGAGCGCCGACTTTCCCGATGCCGTCGGCCCCACGATGGCAACCAGAGGTAGAAGCACTTTGTTCTCGGTCATCGAAAGAGCAGATGGCGGGCACGCACGAAAATAAAGACGAGCACAAAGAGTGCGAGGATAAGACTGCCCAAAATTTGCTTGCGCTCGAGTTTCACTGATACGCGGCTTCAATCGGCAAATTATAGAGGAAATAAAATCGCAGCTCGATAAAAGGCCCGCTGAAGGCCGGCGGCAGAGGCTCGAACGGATTCGACGAACGGATGGCGGACACGGCCGCGCGGTCGAGGGGCTCTTTGCCGGAACCGCTCAACCGCACCGGTTCACCGTTCGGAACAGTTCCATTTTTCATGATTCGGAATTGCAAGACCACGCGCCCGCGGTCGCCGAGCATCGCCGATTCCGGCATCACTGCAGACCAATTTCGCCGTACAGCCGCGACGACGCGCGTCATGTAATCGCTGAAATCAACCCCCTCGGTGGGAGTCAGGATATCATAGCCGTTCCCGTAGCTCCCCGCAGGGCCTTGGGAGCCGCCGGCACCGCCGCCAGGTGTTCCGCTCGAGCGCGGCATCGGTCCAATCACCGCGCCGGAACGCCCGCCCGCGGACGGGTTCCTCGCCGCGTCGCGAATCGAGTCTTGCATTGAACGGGTGGGCGAATTCTTGGGCAAGATCAACGGATGCGGCGGCTGCGGAGTATCCGGCGTTTCGAGCGCGGGCTTCGGGGCATCCATTTCGCGACCGGTGCAGCAGGCTGAGGCTCCGGTTGAACATCGTTCGGCTTCGGCACGGGCGCGTTCGGCAATTCTTTCACCGGACGTTCAGGTTGAGCGGCTGGCGCCGGCTCGTAAGTCGGCGCAATTTGCCGCAAGACGCGCGGATCTACGTGCATTTTAGGGGAGGGTTGCGCCGGACGTGGCTGCGCCCTCGGTTGAACGCTATAGCTACTTTCGGGGGGAATCCAGGTCAACATCCGGCGAGCAAGATCAATATCCTGCTGCGTTGGCTCATGGGGTGGAAAGAGCTTTGACTGCAAAAGAATCGCGGTTAACAGAAGAACGTGAAACGCTACGGAAGAAAAACGGGTGATGACTTGCCACTTGGTCTTATCTTCTCTCGGTTCGGGAGCGGCCAGATGGACTTCGCCGGTGATGAAGATATCAGGATCCACTAGATCGGTCGGCACGCTCAGCATCGGTACGTTCATATCGAGAGGCGCCGCGCCTTGTGGCACGGTAATGCGTTCGTCCATGTCCGTGGGTTGCAGCGGCGTTGCGAGATCTTCCTTCACGCCGTAAGCGTCGCTGTTTAGATCGCGCGGCACGACCACGCGCGCGGCGACGGACTCGAGCGGCAGGTTGGTGGGGATGCTCGATTGTCCGTTCAATGACACGATGGGCAGCATCGCCGGCACCAGCGTGCGCGTATCCATGGTGGTGGGACGGCGGCGCTGTGTTGGCGCATCCACCGCCGCGGGTGGACGAGCATCGATCGGAACCAGAATCCGTGAAATCATCTTGTTTTGTCGTATGTGGCGAAAACGTCCAAGCCGGCCGCTTTGCGAGCGCCCATATCGCCGGCCGTCCTACGGCCGGCTAGGAGATTGACGCGCGCGGCGTGCTCTTGGATGCTTGCCATTACGCGGGCTGCCAATTCGAGCGCCGCGCGCCCCGCTGCTCCGTTCGTGCGCGGCTCCTTGCGCGAGCCTGCGGCATCAACGAACGCTTCGAGCTCCGCGTGCAACGGCTCGACCGAGGGGGCATTCAGCTTCTCAAACGCAAACTCCGGCTGCGGACCGGGCTTCTTCACAGCGATGCGGAGAGCATCGCGCCGCGCATAATCCAGCGAAATGTACTCGTGCTGCTGGAAAAAGCGCATCTTGCGCACGCGCTCGGTGGAGACCCGGCTGGCGGTGATATTGGCAACGGCGCCGCCCGTGAATTCCAGGCGCGCATGCGCGATGTCGACTTTGTCCGTCAGGACGGGAATCCCAACAGCTTTGACTTCCGCGACCGGTTCGTTGACCAGCGCCAGCAAAATGTCCAGATCGTGAATCATCAAATCGTAGATCACGTCCACGTCGAGGCTGCGTGGCGTAAAAACCCCCAATCGATGCACTTCGAAAAACAGCGGCCGGTTGAGGATCGGCTCAACCGCAATCACCGCAGGATTGAAGCGTTCAACGTGGCCCACCTGCAGAATCCGTCCGTTTTTCCTGGCTGCATGGAGCAGCGCATCGGCCTCCGCGAGATTCACGGCCATGGGCTTCTCAACAAGAACGTCGAGTCCCATTTCCAGCAGACGGCAGCCTACCTCCGCATGCGCGACCGTCGGGACGGCCACACTCGCGGCGTCCGCGCGGCCACGCACTTCATCGAGGCTCTTCAAGACTTGCGTCTGAAATTCCGCCGCAACGGCGGCGCCACGTTCTTGATTCTGGTCGAAGACGCCAATGAGCTCCGCGCCTTCAAGCTCACGGTACACACGCGCGTGGTTGCGTCCGAATTCGCCTGTACCAACCACGGCGACACGAGTCCTCTTCGATTGTCCCGCCGCGCTCATTCTTCGTTCATTCCCTTCGAATCGTTATTTGGTTCCGGCACGGCAGGCGGAGGGAAAGCCTGAATCGCGATTCCCGCTCCATCCGCCAATTCGATCAATTTTGCGCGGTCAAAAAGAAGAGTCCGCCCGGCATCTACTGCGAGAGCGGTCGCACCCGCACCCCTCATCTGTTCGATGGTGGGCAAACCGACCACGGGTACATCAAAGCGCATATCCTGGCCTGGCTTGCTGACCTTAACTACAACCAGCGGCTTTCCACCCGTGATTCGGGCGGCGCGCGCAATGGTCTCATCGGTGCCTTCCATCGCCTCCACCGCAACGCAAGCGTGATCCGCGATCACTACCGTTTGTCCGACATCCATGCTTGCGATTTGCCTGGCCAGGCCCAGCCCATAAGCAATGTCATCCGCTTCGTGCTCATTCGGGGCGCGCCGCGTGAGCACACCAGCTTCGGGCACCAGCGGTTTAAGGAACAGCGTCGAATCCACCAGGCGGATACCTTCCTCTTCCAGCACGCGAGCGACTGCACCTATCAGTGCGTCCGTATTCTTTCGCGGCAGCGAGAACAGCAGCTTCGCCAGTTTCCAGTCCGGGCGGATGGCGCTGAAAATCTTGTTGTGTTTCACCTGCCCGGCCATGACCGCCTGCTTCACGCCTTCCTGATGCATCAAGTCGATGGTCTTGCTCAACTCGCCGAGGCTCACCCAGTGCAACCGTTTTGCAAGTTTCTCAAGTTCCGCCGAGGCTTCTTCTTTAAGCGCAATCACAGTCATGTCGATCCCCAGGCTGCGCGCGCCCTCCAGCACCAGGAACGGAAAGCACCCGTTTCCTGCGATGAGCCCCCAGCCTGTCGTGTTGGCGTTCGCGTCCGGCATAAAATCAGTCAGGAGTTTACTTCACGATGCCGCGCTCGGCGCTTTCGATAAACCTGATCAATTCCTGCACGTCGGCGGAATCGCCCAGCGATTTCCGCATTTCGGCCAGCGCCTGCGAGGTATTCAACTTCGCGCGCAAGAGAAAACGATAGGCCCGCTTCAAGGACTGCAAACGCTCCGGCGAAAATCCTTTGCGCTCCAGCCCAATGGCATTGATGCCAAAGCTTTTCGTCTCGCGTTCGGTGACGATTTTGGAAAACGGCGGCACATCCTGGGTAATCACCGTCGAAGCGCCGATGTAGGCGTAGCGGCCGATCCGGCAAAACTGATGCACGGGACAAAACGCGCCAATCGTCGCGAAATCCTCCACCGTGACGTGTCCCGCGAGGGTTGCGCCGTTGACAAACAGGGTGTTGCTGCCGATCGAGCAATCGTGCCCGATGTGCGAATACGCCAGAAGAAAATTGCCGTCGCCCAGGGAAGTTTTGCCGCCGCCTTTTTGCGTGCCGCGGCTGACGGTGACGTATTCGCGGAAAATGTTGCCGTCTCCCGCCACCATCTCGGTGCGCTCGCCTCGAAACGTATAATCCTGCGGGTCGCCGCCGATCGCGCTGAACGAATAGAAAGTATTGTTTCTACCGAACTTCGAAGGTCCCCCCACCATCGCGTGCGCGTGCATCACGCAGCCGTCGCCCAATTCTACGTCTTCACCAACCACCGCGTACGGGCCGATTTTTACACCCTCACCAAGCTTTGCGCTCGCCGCCACCACTGCCTGCGGATGAATTTCGCGCCTCCTCATTTCGCGCGTTCTTCGGACTTGCCCGGCGGCTCGCGATCGATCATCTTGCACATCACCGTGCCTTCCGCCGCCAATTGCCCGTTCACTGTTGCTTTGCCCTCCAATTTGCAAAAGTCGCCGCGCCAGTTAAGGACGTTGACTTCGATGCGCAGTTGATCTCCAGGCACCACGGGACGCCGGAATCGCGCCCCATCGACGGCCACAAAATAGAGCAGTTTCTTGTCGCGGTCCGGAATATCCATCAACAGCAGAAGCCCACCGGTCTGCGCCACCGCCTCAAGAATCAGGACGCCCGGCATCACCGGCTTGCCGGGAAAATGCCCTTGAAAGTAGTACTCGTTGATCGAAACATTCTTGATGCCAACGATGCGCTTGAGGCGTTCCACCTCGACGATCGCGTCCACCATGAGGAATGGATAGCGATGCGGCAGCAGTTTCTGAATTTCCACGACGTCCAGTATCATTCGCGCTCTCCGTCGCCGCAGACCCCTTCAGCGGCGCCTGGCCCTTCCCGGCAAACTTCTAATTATATGCGAACCCCCGCCCTCCGCGATACGCGCTCTTACGCTGTAGCCGCAGTCTTCAGACCGCGGGGGGCTCTTTCGCGGCGTTAGATTTTGCTCGATTGCTCTGGTCGCCACGCATTGATAGCATCTCCGCACCATGCCGGATTCCCCTCTCTCCAGGAAGGTCTTGCGCTTTCTGAAGCCGCGCCTCCCGCAGATGCTCGCGGCGCTGCGCCGGTTCGTGAATGCGGAATCACCCAGCCTGGAAAAAGCCGCCGCCGATCGTTGCTGTGGCGTCATCGCCGAAGAATGGAACGAGCACGGCGCGCGCGCAGAGCGAATCTCGCAGAGGCATCGTGGCGATCTTCTCCGCATCGCTCATGCGCCTAGCAAATCTCGTCCTTCGGGCCAACTCCTGGTCTTGGGCCACTACGATACGGTTTACTCGACCGGAACACTCGCCAGGATGCCTTTCCGGCTGGAAGGTGGCAAAGCCTACGGCCCGGGAACCTTTGACATGAAGGCCGGCATCGTTCAGGCGCTTTTCGCGCTGCAAGCGCTTCGGCAAGCGGAAATACCGGTTCACAAACGCCTGGTCTTCCTTTGGACTTCTGACGAGGAGATCGGCAGCGAATCCTCGCGCAAATTGTTCGAAACGGAAGCGCGCCGCAGTGATGCCGTCTTCGTCCTTGAGCCTGCCTTCGGCCCACGCGGCCTGCTCAAGACCGCGCGCAAGGGAGTCGGAGAAGCCGAATTGATCGTGCATGGCCGCGCCTCGCACGCGGGTCTCGCACCACAAGAAGGTATCAACGCCATCCACGAACTGGCGCGGCAGCTCGCGCGCATCGAAGGATGGAATGATTTTCGCCGCGGCGTCACCGTCAATGCCGGCATCATCGAAGGCGGCACGCGCACGAACGTAATTCCGGAACGCGCCCGCGCTGTTCTTGATCTTCGTGCCATGAGGATTTCCGACATGCGCGGCATGGAACGCCGCCTGCACGCTCTGCGACCATTTCACCGGGGAGCCCGCCTTGAAATCACCGGCGGCTTCCGCCGCCCTCCGCTCGAACGCAAAATGAGCGTATCGCTCTTCGCCCGCGCCAAATCACTCGCGAAGCAACTGAATCTCTCCTTGGGCGAATGCACCGTCGGCGGTGGCTCGGATGGAAATTTCACCGCCACGCTCGGCATCCCAACCCTCGACGGCCTCGGAGCCGTCGGCGACGGCGCGCATTCCACGCGCGAGCACATTCTCATCCACACGATGCCGGCGCGTGCCGCACTGTTGGCCGCTCTTCTTGCCACTGCCTAGCGATATGAACCCGCAGAAAACAAGTAAATGCCGCGTGAGGTGGATCAGCGTCCGTAGGTCTTCCGCAGATACTCGGCAGTGGATTGCGTCACGTCGTTGTAATCACTGTGCAGCACTTCGCGCAGCGCCGCCTCCGTGGCCATTCCCGCCCCGATGCGATCGAGAATTCGTTCAACATCGCCCATCCCATCGGCCTGCACGATGTATTCGATGTTGGCCAGCGCCCAGGCATACGCATGGCGCGCTGTATCCCCGCCCATATTTAGCCACGAGCCTTCCAGCCGGCCAAGAGGAGCCGCGTGACCTTCGCTGTAGATCTGCCCCAGCACCACTGCATTTTCGCCGCTGCGCTGCCCTTCCATCCACTGCGCCAATCCCTCTTGAATCCACGTGGGCACATGTCCGTGTGTCTTCTGCTGGACAAAGCTGTGCGTCAATTCATGCTTCAGGACCCGCGACAACTCCTGGTCCACCCCGGTCAATCCCTCGACCGGCACGCGAATGCGGCCGTCATTCAGCGCGCCCGCCCATCCGGGAGCCTTGGTTATGTCCGCAAACGCTTCTTGGGTGTACAAGATCACGCCGATGGAATCCGGAGGCGAATAGTTCAGTGCGGATTCGATGGCGGAAAAGTGCATCTCCAGCGTGCGCAAAACATCCCGCGCCAGGGCCGGCGCGGCTGCTCCGCTGTAACGCAAAGTAAAATGGCTGCTCTCGTTTTCCTTGTAACTCTCTTCTTCCTTCTTGTCGCGTTGTGCCTTGTCCAGCGCCGCTCGCACCTCCGCATCCGGCCGCAAGGCGAGCGCCTTCTTCCATTCCGCGACGGCCTGGTCCAGCTTGTTCATGCCGTAGTAAGCCCAGCCCTCGAGTTTTGCGACATCCGGATTGTCCGGAGCCACGCGCCTCGCGCGTTCCAGGTATTCGAGCGACTGTTTGTATTCGCTCCGGCGAAGATGGACGTAGGCCACGTCCATCAGCAGCGCCGGCTCTTCCGGGGCGTAGATCAGCGCGGTGCGCTCGTCGGCCAGGGCGTGTTCCATATCGCCGTGTGATATCTCGAATGATGCCGCCGCGTGATGCCCCATGGCGGCATTGAAGTTGGCTTGCTTCGTTCCCAGTCGCGCTTCACCCTTGAGCTTGGCGATATAGGGGCGGTCGATCGCCCCATCGTGTACCGCGGCGTGCTCGACCGCGTCGCTGTCCCCGCTGCCGGGCGGTTGTGCCGCCGGCGGGGCGATGTCCAGGTTTGCGGCATCGGCTCGCGGCGAACCGGCCATCGGCAGCGCCTCACCTTTCTCAATATGATCGACGATCGATTTCGGCAGGCTCAATTCGCCGGCGGCGGTCAGATACTTCACCTTGTCGCCTTCTTCGACGGCGCTCAGAGCCATGATGCGCCGGCCGTTCCTCAGGACAATCGTATCCGCCACTGCCCGCCCGCTCACGGAAAGGAGCGCGACGCCCAGCAAAACTGTGCGAATTCTGGAAACTGAAATCATACCCCGCGTCTTTCCATCTTAAACCGCAGCCACGAGTCTCGCTGATCCGCCTTGTTCCCTCATGCCGAATGTGACTACACTTCTTGGATGAGGGTCTGGGGAGTCTTTTTCGCGTTGTGGTGTCTCCTGGCGCCAGTGGTCTTTCCGGCCTCGGAGAAATCACTGCATGAATTGTATGATGCGATCAAGGCGCTGCGCATCGACACCTCAAATGTCTATCGCATCGCTCCCGCCAATCACATCCAGTTGCGCCGCGGCGACGCCGTTCTCTCCTTTGACGAAGGTACGGTCACCTTTTTCTCCCCGCTCGATGGGCAGATTACCGGCGCTGTCTTTTCCGGGCGCGGCCACGTTCTGGCGGCCCCACGCGATCCGGTCGAAAAACAGCAGATGGGGCGTTTTCTCGGCGCTCCCGTGCTCGATCAGGAATTCATCAACGGTTATCTCCGCTTCACGGACGACACCGCCGGCGAACTTCTCCGCCAATTCCGCAGCGCCAATCTTGCCGTTCAGACGGATGCTTCCGTCGGAGCACAATGGGATGCCGCCCTAACTCAGCTCAATCCCAGCTACACCCTACGTATTCTCTTTGATCGGCTGTCGCCCAACCCTAAGCCCTGCTTTTACGCCGGGCTTGAAGGCGCGGCCACCGGTCCGTTCGATGTGGTGCTTGACGCACAACGTGACGAGCAATTCCTCCTCGGACAAGCTCACAAAGTCGGCGGCAAAACCTTTTACGATGTCTGGACCTCGCATCGAATTCCCGACTCTCCCGTTCTTCCAGCGGCTTTTCGCGCTTCGCAGTACTCCATTGAGGCCTCGATTTCTCCCAATAACTCGTTGGATGCCAACGCCAGCGTACGTTTGCGCGCGGAAACCGGAACGGAGCGCGTTCTCGCTTTCCAGCTTTCCCGGGCTCTAACGATCGACAGCGTCACCGGCGACGACAATGAATCCCTCCCCTTTTTTCAAAATGAGGGACTGAACCTCCAGGAGCGCAGCGCGCGCGGCAACGACTATCTAGATGTTGTCCTTCCGCAAACTCCGGCGGGCCGTCAGGAATTCACGCTTCATTTTCATTACCGGGGCAACGTCATACAGGACGCTGGAAACGGCGTGTTGTTTGTCGGCGCGAGAGAAAGCTGGTACCCACATTTGGGGGACAGCGCGGAATTTTCTTCCTATGACATCCTTCTGCGCTGGCCGCGCAAGCTTCGTTTGATCGCCACCGGCTCCAAACTCGAAGAGCACGAGGAAGGCGAATTCCGCGCCGGCCATTGGAAGACGGAGAAGCCCATGTCTGTGGCAGGGTTTAATCTTGGCGAATACGCCTCGGCCTCCGTCGCCTCCGGGGCCCATTCCATCGATATCTACGCCAATCGTGAACTCGAGGAAGATCTGCGGAAGCGCCTGGCCGCTCCGGAGGCAGATGCCCTCTACTTCCCTTCCGCGCGCTTCGGTTCTACGTCGACGGGACATTCGGTCGTGCCGCCTCCTCCCCCTCCCAGCCCGGCCGACGCGCTCAAGCAACTCGGCAAAGAGATCGATTCCTCCATACGTTTTTACGAAACATTCAGCGGTGCCTTTCCTTTCCACAATCTGAACGTCTCGCCGATTCCTGGAAACTTCGGGCAGGGCTGGCCCAGCCTGCTGTACGTTTCCACCTATTCCTTCTTGCCTGCGGAGGCCCAGCAGCGCGCAGGGCTGAGCACCGCCAGCCAGGAGCACTTCACCGAGTTGGTTCCTTATCACGAAGTCGCGCATCAGTGGTGGGGCAACGTCGTCGCATGGTCGAGCTACCGCGACCAGTGGATTGACGAAGCCATCGCAAATTATCTCGCCGTGCTCTTCGCCGACACCAAGAAAAACCCTGACCACACCCTGCACGTCTGGCTGGCGCGCTACCGCAAGCAGCTCGTTGAGAAATTGCCGGGCGCCACCGAAACAGCGGGAGACATCGGTGCGCTCACGCTCGGCATACGCCTCAATTCCTCGAAGTCTCCCGCCGCCTACGAAGAGATCATCTACAGCAAGGGCTCCTGGATCATTCACATGTTGCGGGAAATGCTGCGCCAGCCCGGCGCCAGGAATCCCGATGCACGGTTCACCGCTCTTCTGCAAACGCTCGTGGCAAAGTACGCTTACCGCGCACTCTCCACCGATGACTTGCAGCACGAAGTGGAAGCCCTCATGACGCCGGGCATGGACCTCGAAGGCGGGCGTTCCATGGAATGGTTCTTCGAAGAATGGGTGCGCGGGACGGGAATTCCGCACTATCGAGTGGAATTCACGGCTCACCACACGGAAAAAGGCTACGTGATTCGCGGGAAGCTTTTTCAGACCGGCGTGCCGCGCTCGTTCGTCGCCAGCGTTCCGCTCTATGCCAGTGGCGCCGGGCACAGCGCACTACTGGGCACGGTCGTAGCCGCTGGAGAGGAAACCTCGTTCCACTTCGTCGCGCCGAATCTTCCGCGCAAAATTGTCATCGATCCTCAGTTGACGCTGCTGTGCACCTCGGAATAATTGAGCCTGCTATCCGCTTGGAACGTAAACGGCCGCGCTGCCGCTCTTGCGGCTCTCCGCCATTTTCAATCTTGAGTTTCAATCCGGACTTTTGAGCAAGGGATGGAATCTACGGGCCGAGCTTGTAACGATCGAGCAGCAACTGCTGTTGAAGGAGCGGACTATCCAGGTTCAGTTCTGCCTTTCCGTCCTGGCCGAAAATGTAAGCGAAACCCAGGGGATCGCCGGGAATTCGACGGAGCAACCCGGCCTGGACCATCTCGCTCATGCGCGCCGGGCGTTTACCGTACCGCTTCGCGTATTCATCGGCCAGCGCGTCGAGTTGCTTGCAGTCTTCTTTCACCTTGAGCAACTGCAGATGCTGCAAGGCATTCTTTTTGACCGAGGGATCGGGTGTCGAATCGTAAATATCCTTCCACAAAAACATCGAGGTTGCGAATGACTCCCCTTCCGCGGCAACCCTGGCAGCCATCACTTTCATCCACAGCTGCGCGTTTGGTTTCTTGCTGCCTTCCAGAAAAGCATCCGAAGCCTTCTGGTAATCCTTCAGATCGAAGTAGTAGACGAATCCGAGGTCTTCATAGAGGCGCCAATAACTCGGATTCGCTTGGATGCCGCGCCGGATCAGTTGCACCGCCAGGTCCGGCCTGCCCGCGCCGGACGGGGCTGCCTGGCTGAGAAACATTGCGCCGAAACGGTAGGAGATCAGTAGATTCGGATCGAGCGTTGTCGTAATGTCCAGAAGCGGCCAGAGCAACTCGAGATTCGCCTGGCCCCGTACGTGTTTGTTTCCGTAGTATTGCACCACGCGCGTCCAGTAAATGTCCGCGAGCAGCGGCGCATATTCCAGGCTCATTACTTTCACGAGTTTTCCCGAGCGCAGCAAGAGGTCGTCGCGCTCCTGGCTTAGCGACTCGCGCTGCGCGTCGATGCCGTGCTGCAGCCGCCAGATGCCTGCAAATCCAAACGGCAGGACCAGTAGCAACACCCACGCGATGGTTTTCTCCGCGTTCATTTCAAATTCCGCCGCGAAAACACCGCGGCCGCCGCCGTCAATACGATCGTGCAGTAAACCACGGTGTACACAGTGTTTTGCAGGATCAAGGCTCCGGGGACCGCTCGCCCGTGCGCGGCCATGGCCATCACGTTGAAATTCTCAAAATTCGGAAGCAGATAGGAGAGCCCTTTGGTGAAGGCCGTCATCGCCGGACTCATCACCTCCACCGGCAAATTCCGCAATTCCTGCACGTACAAACCCACGATATAAAACCCCACGGTGAACAAAATCGCCAGCAGCGGCGTCGTGAAGCAGGAAAACAGCAGCGCCAGCGCAACGATCAACGCCAGCTTCAGCAGTATGAAATACACCGCCACCAGCACCACCGCGTCGCTTCGCTCTAGCGAATGCTTTACGTAGATCATCACCAGCAGCAGCCCCAGCGCCATCGCCGCCGTGTTCACCGCCAGCGTCAGCACTAGCCCCGCGAATTTTCCGAGCAGGAATTCCCATCGCCGCACCGGATTGGCCAGCAGCGCGTGGAGCGTGCGCTTGTCCATTTCCTTGGATACCAGCGCGACGCCGATGAAAACGGAAATCAGCAACCCGATCAATGAAATGGCGCTCAGGCCCAGGCTGACGATGACCGTCTGCTCGATCCCGATCGAAATCTGTCCCACCGCGACTGCCGCCGCCATCATCAGCAGCGCGAAGAACACCAGGTTATACAGCACGCGGTCGCGCACTGCCTCGCGAAACGTATTCAACGCCACTACGCCCGCGCGCCTCATTTCCCGCTCACTTCCACCGCCGATGTGTGTGTACCGTCCGCCTCCACCAGGTTCGTAAAAAATTCTTCCAGCGTCGCTTTCACCTGTGCCACGGAAAGGATGCGCGCCCCGGCTGCTCGCAGTTGGTCGATTGCCGCGTACAATTCTTCCTCAGCCACCTGCAGCCGGTAACAGTCGCCCGTGCGCGTCGCCTTAGAAAGCAGCGGCGCATTGCTCGTCCCTCTCAACTCAAAAAGTATCTCCATTCCCTGCGTTTTCATGTCCACGAGTGTGCCCGGCGCGCCCACGCCCCGGAGTTTTCCGCCAACGATCACGCCGACGCGGTCGCACAACATCTCTGCGTCCGAGAGAATGTGCGTGGAAAACATCACCGTCTTCCCCTCCCTCTTCAACTCCAGAATAATGTCGCGCACCTCGCGCCTGCCCACCGGGTCCAGCCCGGACATCGGCTCATCCAGAATCACTATTTTCGGATCGTGCAGTATCGCCTGCGCCAGCCCGACGCGCTGCAGCATCCCCTTCGAGTATTTGCGAAGCTGTATCTTGCGCGCGGTTTCCAGCCCCACCTTCTTCAGCATGCGTTCCACGCGTTCTTTCCGGTCAGCCGCAGTCAGGTCGTGAAAGCGCGCAAAATAGTCTAGCAATTCCGCCGCGGTCAAATAGTCGTAGAAGTAGGGCTGCTCGGGCAGGTAACCGATGTCCCGGTGCATTTCCACGTCGCTGATCGGCTTGCCGAGGATTCGCGCGCTTCCCGCCGTCGGGAAAATCAGCCTCATCAGCAGCTTGATGGTCGTCGATTTACCGGCGCCGTTCGGCCCAATAAAACCAAACACCTCGCCCGTCTCCACCTGCATGTTCAGCCCTTCAAGGGATGTTTTTTTCTTGAGGTGCAAGAACCCGAAGGGATATTCCTTGGTCAGATTCTCAATCTCAATCGCTAGACCTGGCATGCCTTCATTGTTAGCAAGCCGGGCTTGACCGTCAATCCCTCAACAGGAGGATGTGTGCGGAGAGAAAATACAAAGAAGGCAACAGCTCAGATTGGACCTTCCGAAATCAGGAATCGCCGCGGACCTGCCCGATCTGCACCAGTTCCGCTTGCGGGGTTGCCGGCGACGTCATCGGCATCGGCTGGAGGTTCTGCGGGTCGCGCCAGTTGTCCAGAATGCCCACCTGCTGCACGCACGAAACCGTGCACCGCGGCGCGCAGAATTTCTTGGTGGAGTACTCGCGGTGGCGCATCTCCTGGGTGTACTCTGCCAGCGGAATCCCCGGATACCCGCGCTGCTGCGAGCACCAGTGCACCAGCCCGTCTTCGCAAATGTACAGGTACCGCGAGCCCGAGCGGCACCGCCAGCGGTGCTCCCGCCCGCGCGCCACGTTGTGCTGAAACTCGTTGAATCGCGAGAACGACCGCTTCCCCAGCGCCATGACTTCTTCAAAAATTTCCTGCTCGTGCGGTCCCAGCGGTTTCAACTGCCCGTTGTTGTCATGAATAATCCCCACCGTGCTGGTGAAGCCCAGCTCCACCGCCCGGTGCGCGATCTTGAGCGCATCCTCCGGATCTTTCACGCCGCTGCCCAGCACGGAGTTTATATTCACCTGAAACGCCGCGTACTGCGACAGCGTCACTAGCCGGCCGTCGAGCGTCTTCAAGCTTTTCTTGGAAACTTCGTCCGGCGCCACGTTATCAATGCTGATCTGCAGGTGCTCCAACCCCGCCTCGTTCAACCGCTCAATGCGTTCCCTGTTCAGGTAGAAACCGTTGGTGATCAACCCGGCGATCATGCCCCGCCGCCGCATGTGCCGAATCACTTCATCCAAATCCGGATGCATCAGCGGTTCGCCTCCGCTGATCGTGATAATGGACGTGCCCATGTCCGCCAAAATGTCCAGGCGCTTCTTCATTTCCTCTAGCGGCACTGGCTTCGAGAAATCGTCGAATTCATTGCAGTACGTGCACGCAAGATTGCACTGCCGCATGGGAATGATGTGCACCAGGATGGGGTGTTTCGTTGACGCGAGCGCTTTCCCAATCATCTTCAACTCTCGCGCGCGCGTCCGCATGAACCGCAGCCGCCTCCGCAGCCGTGTTTTCGCACTTGCCCGAACTACGTTTGTTTCTTCAGCCATGAAAGAAGCAGAATCCCCTGCTGAAAATTATACATGACCGCGTTGAACGCTGCTGCCCTAATGCTCCATTCATACTGCTGCCCACCGCAAGTCAGCCACTCATTCCAGATTCCAAAAAAAACACCATCGCTGCCAGCCGTCAACTAACCATCGCTGCTCCTCTGTCGTCAAATCCTCCAAAGGTCGGCGAAGACGAAGAGGTTGCCATACGAGGTGCTGATGCAATCCCTGGGTTCCGATTTGCGCTTTGCCGCCCGCGAACTGCGTAAGCGGCCGGGCTTTACCCTCACTGCGGTCCTCTCCCTCGCTCTCGGGATCGGAGCCACAAGCGCCGTTTTCAGCGTCATCTATGCGGTCCTGCTTGACCCGTTCCCGTACCCAGGCTCCGATCGCATCATGGAGCTTCGCCTGGTGGACAAAGCCGGCAATGACCGGTTCACGGGCTTGAGTGGCCCTCAGATGGAGCGGCTTCGCCAAGCCAAATCCATCGAAAGCGTCGTTGGCATGGATTTTTGGAATCTGACCACCACTGACGGCGACCTCCCGGAAGACGTTCAATCCATACACATCTCCCCGGGCGCTCCCAACCACTGGGGCATTCCCGCTCTGAAGGGCCGCTGGTTAATTCCCTCCGACGCACCGCCGGGCGAGGATCCGCAACGCGTTGTGGTTCTCGGTTACCAGTTCTGGCAAAGATATTTCCTGGGCGATCCCGGCATCATTGGCCGCAAAATGCAGCTCGTTCACAAGACCTATGAGATCGTCGGTGTGATGCCGTCCCGGTTCAAATGGGGCGAAGGAGAGGTCTACCTTCCGCTGCATGTCACGCAAGACCCGCATATCGACTTCGCCGCTTCGCTGAAGCTCCGCCCGGGAGTTTCTGCCGCCCAAGCCAGTGCCGAACTCCAGCCGATACTGGAAGAGTTCGCGAGACAATCGCCGGAGCGTTATCCCGAAAAATTTCGCGTCGGCCTGAAAAGTATTATCGAAGTGTACGCGAAGCCCCTTGGACCGACGCTCTATCTGCTGCTTGGCGCGGTAGCTTCCTTACTGCTGATCGGCTGTGCGAACGTGTCCATCTTGCTCCTGGCCCGAGGCGCCGAGCGCCAGCATGAGATGGCCGTGCGCGCCGCCGTGGGAGCCGACCGCCTGCGCATCATCCGGCAGTTAATTACCGAGTCTCTCGCCATCGCTGGCGCCGGAACCGTGCTCGGCGTTCTTCTGGCATGGAAGTGCCTTTCCCTGATCACCGCATTCCTGCCGCAAGGTTCCTTTCCCGCGGAATCGGTTATTAAGATGAACGTGCCGGTGCTGTTCTTCAGTATCGCTCTGGCCGTCTCTACCGCGGTTGTGTTCGGCCTTTGGCCGGCGTTGCAACTCTCGCGGCCGGACATCGCCCGGCTGATGCAAAGCAGCGTGCGGCGCATGACCGGAAGCGCGCATGCCCGGCGTACCCACAGCGCCATGGTCGGCGCCCAGGTCGCCCTCACGCTTCTCCTTCTCACCGTGGCAAGCGCCGCGGCTAAGGGTTTTCTCCATCTCGTGAAGGTCGATCTCGGCTACGACCCGGGACACACGATGTCGGTCCCCATTCCCGTACACGACAATACCCACGTTTCATGGCAGGACCGCTCCCAATACTTCGAGCAGCTCCGCGCGAAGGTCGCGGCGATGCCGCAAGTTGTCGCCGCCGGCATTTCGACCAACGCCACGCCGCCATCGAATGGCAGCGATACCAGAATCGAAATCATGGGGAACAACGGGGAGAAGCCGGAGGCGCGCCTCAACTTCATAAGTCCAGAATACTTTCCTGTCCTCCACATTTCCTTGGCGCAGGGCCGAATCTGGGATCAGACCGAAACCATGCGCGGCGCCCCGCTCGCGGTGATAAACCAGACTATGGCGCGGCAATATTGGCCAAACGGCAACGCCATCGGGCAACAAATCCGTATTCGCAATCTCAAAGGTGAGCCGCCTTACTCGCCGGCTGCTCCGGGAAGCGAAGGCTGGCTGCAAATCGTCGGCGTCGTCGCGGATGCCCGTAACGACGGCTTGCGAAACCCCATCAAACCTTCCATCTATGTGCCTTACACTCTGAGGCTGCGGATGTTCACCCAGATTCTGGTGCGCACCCACCTCGCGCCGATGTCGATTCTGCACGACATTCGCGCCCAGCTCGTTCAGGTGGACCCGGAACAGCAAGTGATGCGCGTTCGCGACCTGCAAGCCTGGATTACCGGTCAGACCGAATACGCGCAGCAGCGTCTTGTCGCTACGCTATTCGGTATCTTCTCGATTCTTGCGCTGGTCCTCGCCGCCGTCGGGCTTTACAGCGTGGTGTCCTACGGCGTTGCGACCCGCACGAACGAATTCGGCATTCGCATGGCCCTGGGCGCGAAATCGGCCGACGTATTTCGGATCGTCATGTCTTCTACGGCTGTGAATGTGGGTGGTGGGCTGGCGGTAGGTCTTCTGCTCTGCATCGCTTTCGACAAACTCGCCACGAAGTGGGTGATGGAGAGTTCGCGCGACCCGCTCATCCTGGCCGGCGTAACACTGTTGCTCCTCGTGGCCGCGGCCCTGGCCTGCTTCGTTCCTGCGCGCCGCGCCTCCTTCGTCGATCCCATGGAAGCTCTGCGCTATGAATAGCCCACAGTTTCCCTCAGTCTGGAGCCGACCTCGTAATAAGGAGGATGGCGCGACCCCTCGATGTCACCGCGGGCAGCTTCGTCTTCCATGCACAAAACGATAGCTCGCCAACAGGACTTCCTCGTAGGTCCTTTAGCTGAAACACTTATGGATCTCCCCGCAAGCGTTGTGAACTAAGCACTTACAAAAAACAGGGGGGCCCGTTATGGTTAACCAGCTATTTCTTCGGAGCAACTATCGCACCTTGGCAATCCAATCCAAGGAACGTCTGGTCCATCAGTCACAGGCCTACGCCAACCCGGTCGGGGGCGCTCTCAGTGACCGGTGAGGGCGGCCGGGTCGGGATGTCAATTCTGATTCATTTTTTCTGCTTTCACCTGTTACCTTCAACCTCCCCGCGCTTGCCCCAGTCACAAGTCACTTGTCACCTGCCTGCCCCGACTTTGTCGGGGTCACTTGCTGGTAGAATCGGGGCAGCAGCCATTCAAGGAGTCCCCATGTCTGAAGCCGCAAAGCCAGCAGCCTCCGCTCCGACCCGCACCGAATCCGACTCTATGGGTAAGATCGACGTCCCCGCCGACCGCTACTACGGCGCGCAGACCGCCCGCTCGCTCATCCACTTCGCCATCGGCAAGGACGTTATGCCGACTGAGCTGATTCGCGCGTTCGGCATCCTTAAAAAAGCCGCCGCGCTCGTCAATCAGGGCCTCGGCAAACTTCCGCCGGATAAAGCCGCGCTCATCACGCAAGCCGCCGATGAAGTCATCGCCGGAAAACTCAACGATCACTTCCCTCTTCGCGTCTGGCAAACCGGCAGCGGGACACAAACCAACATGAACGTCAACGAAGTCATCTCCAATCGCGCCATCGAGATTGCAGGCGGCGAAATGGGCAGCAAAAAACCCATCCATCCCAACGACGACGTCAACATGTCGCAGTCCTCCAACGACACGTTTCCCGCCGCCATGCACATCGCCGCCGCTTCGGAAACCGCGCGCCGCCTCCTCCCCGCGATCAAAACTCTCCGCGACGCCCTCGACGCCAAAGCCAAAGAGTTCGCGGACATCGTAAAAATCGGCCGCACCCATTTGCAGGACGCCACGCCGCTCACCCTCGGCCAGGAATTTTCCGGCTACGTGAATCTGCTCGACCGCGGTGGCGGCCGCGTCGCCGTCGCTCTCGACGGCCTCTACGATCTGGCCATCGGTGGCACTGCCGTCGGCACGGGCCTCAACGCTCACCCTGAATTTGCCGAACGCGCCGCCCGCAAAATCGCCGAGCTCACCGGCCTTCCCTTCCGCTCTCATCCCAATAAATTCGCCGCGCTCTCCGCGCACGACGAAATCGTCTTTGCCTCCGGCGCGTTAAAAACTCTGGCGGCTTCGCTGTTCAAAATAGCTAACGACATTCGCTGGCTCGCCTCCGGCCCGCGCTGCGGTCTCGGCGAACTGACTCTTCCCGAAAACGAGCCCGGGTCTTCGATTATGCCGGGCAAGGTAAATCCCACGCAGTCCGAAGCCCTCACCATGGTCGCCGTGCAAGTCATGGGCTATGACGCGGCCATCGGCTTCGCCGGCTCCCAAGGCAATTTCGAGCTGAACGTCTTCAAACCGGTGATGATTTATAATTATCTGCACTCCGTGGAACTGCTCGCCGACGCCTGCAACAGTTTCGTCGAGCACTGCGTCAACGGCATCGAAGCCAATCGCGAGCAGATCGACCACTACGTCCAAAATTCCCTGATGCTGGTCACCGCACTCGCCCCGAAAATCGGCTATGACCAAGCCGCCCAGGTCGCCAAAGCCGCCCACAAGGCCCACATCAGCCTCCGCGAAGCCGCCCTCAATCTCGGCTACGTCACCGCCGAAGAATTCGACGCCCTCGTCAAACCCGAGGACATGACACATCCATGACATACCCGACAGGAGGTGCCGTCTAGTGGCGGATCGACTTGAGGTTCTGCGCGAGTATCGAGTAAGGATTGTTCCTGGGAGTGAGTCCAGCCCGATTGGAGCGGACGACCTCGGTCGTCGCACCAAATTAATTCGGCGGTGTCCCCGACGAAGTCCAGCCCAGCGGATCTGACAAACTCGTGTGTCCGCAGTGCCACCTCAAAATGTCCTTTGTGGCGCAGATTGACTCGTTCGAGCACAATGACGAAAACAATCCAAATCGTAGAGACTACGGAAAACAGCATTTTATGTTCGGCGATGTCGGCATGATCTACGTCTGGTTTTGTTTCGATTGTTTGGTGCCCTTTGCGACTATGGACTGTTATTGACTGCGGCAGTGCGTGTATGTCGCATTTCTAGTGCTCAGGAGGCTCCGTGAAAAGCTGGGCGATCCGATTCTCTATTCTCACGGTGATCTGCACATTCTGTTTGGGGATGCCTAAGGCGAACGGGCAGACGACGTACACGCTGAAGCCGACGCCGAAGACGGTGGCGTGGGGCTACTACGATGCAAAGACACCGCCTGTGCTGCGGGTCAAGTCGGGCGACACGGTGGAAATTCAGACGCTTATCACGAATAGTCCGAAACGGCTCGAAGATGCTGGCCTGCCGCCGGATCAGGTCGAGCAATCGCTTCGCGACATCACCGATCAGGTGAAGGACAAGGGGCCGGGCGGACACATTTTGACGGGACCGATTTACATCGAAGGCGCGGAAATTGGCGACGTGCTCGAAGTAAAACTTCTCGCCATAAAACTTGCCATTCCTTACGCCTACAATGCCTTCGGCCCCGGGCGCGGCTATCTGCCGGACGATTATCCTTACGCGAAGATGAAAATCATTCCGCTGGATGAAAAGCGCATGGTGGCGAAATTCGCGCCGGACATCGAGATTCCGCTGCATCCCTTTTTTGGCAGCATGGGCGACGCGCCGCCGGAGAGCGCGGGCCGCTTCAACAGCGCGCCGCCATGGATTATGGCGGGCAATCTAGATAACAAAGACCTCGTCGCCGGCACCACGCTCTACATACCCGTGCATACGCCCGGCGCGCTCTTTGAAGTGGGCGACGGCCATGCCGGACAGGGCGACGGCGAGGTGGACATCACCGCACTCGAAACATCGCTCATCGGCACGTTTCAATTCATCGTGCGCAAGGACAAGCACCTGAAGTGGCCGCGCGCCGAAACGCCCACGCACTACATCACCATGGGTCTCAACGATGACCTGAATGCCTGTGCCACGCTCGCCGTCCGTGAGATGATCGATTTCCTCGTGACCGAAAAGCACCTCTCCCGCGACGATGCCTACATGCTCGCGAGCGTCGCCGCCGACCTCCACATCACCGAACTCGTCGACGGCAACAAAGGCGTCCACATGATGCTCCCCAAATCCATCTTTGTTTCTGCCTCCCCAAAATGAAAACGCCGACTCTCATTTTCCTGGTCTCATTGACGGCGCCGACTGTCACCCCGCCACGGTTTTTCCGTGCCCTCTGCACTCCCGCCTCTCCGTCCTCGGTGTTAAATCCTTTTCTTCCGGTGGTTTCGGCTTCCCTTGTAGTGGCGCAGCATGCTGCGCCACTGCTGCCGAGCCTACAAACGAACGTGCAAATCCCCGAATGGTGCCGCCCGCTCCCCCGCCCCGAATATAAATCGCTCCAGCGCGTTCTTCCGGAAGATCCCTGGTTTGAAGTCTACAAGGTCGCGCCGGGAATCTTTGCCATTTACGAACCGCATCAAGCGGAAGAAGTCATCTCCTACCTGATTGTTGGCAACAAGCAGGCCGTGCTGTTCGACACCGGCATGGGCATCAGCGACATTCGCAAAGTCACGACAAAATTGACTTCGCGTCCGGTGGTGGTGCTGAACTCGCATACGCACGACGATCACGTTGGCGGCAACTGGCAGTTCACTTTCGTTTACGGCATGGACACCGATTTCACGCGGACGAATGCGAAAGGTTCGCGCGAAGATGCACAGGCGGAAATCACTCCCGATCAACTCTGCGGAGATTTGCCAAAGGCGTTCAATCCAAAAACCTACGCCACAAAACCCTGGAAAATCTCGCACTTCATTCACGATGGCTTTAAAATAAATCTCGGCGGCCGCACGCTGGAAGTGATTTCCACGCCGGGCCACACGCCTGACGCGATTTCGCTGCTCGACGGCGAAAACGGATTGCTTTTTACGGGCGACACGTACTATCCCGCCCCGATCTGGCTCTTTCGGCCGGAGACCGATCTCGATGCCTACGTTGCTTCCGTAAAGCGTCTCGCGGCGCTGGCCCCGGAGTTGAAACTGGTTTTGGGAGCGCACAATATCCCCGTCGCGCAGCCGGCGGTGCTCCCGGGACTCGTCGACGCCATCCAAGCGGTGAGATCCAGCCAAGGCGTCGTCAAGCCGGCGGGGAAAGGCAAAGTCATCCACAGTTTTGGAGGTTTCACTTTTCTTCTTGCCGCTGCCCGCAAGGAGTAAAATTTCTTGTGCACGGCCGCCATTCATGCGTTTCTGGAACTACAAAATCGCCGGCGTCGCATTCCTGATTTTTCTCGGTTGCGCTCCGGGCGCGTCTTTCAGCCAGTCAAAACGCGACAAGTCCGTCTGGAGATATGACGGCGGCCTTCTTTTTGAAACCGATGGTGCGCTGCCCAACGGCGTCTGCTTCCGCGTCTCCGGCAACGCGACTTCCCCGGAATTCTTCGAGAATCTTAAACGAATCGACGACGGCCACGGCACGGCCTTCCGCCGCGGCGTGGAAACCGTCACGCAATTCCCCGATCAACTTCTTCTCTCCTTCGTCATCCACGACCAGTCCTGCAGCCCCGGGCTCCACCAAGTTGGAACGCGCCCGTATTTGACTCGTGAAATGATGAGCGCTTTGCAGCTTTCTCTTTATTGGAAACGCGGTGTGGATCTGCGGCAGGTAAAGAACATCAAGGAAGTTGGCGCGTCCGTCGAGCCGATCGTTCCCTACGCTACGGCTCTAGCAGCGGAACTGCCTCAGCGCTTCGAGTGGTCCTATCAGTTGCTTGTCCCCAGCGCCGGGGTGCCTCTCACGGACAGTCTTGTATTTGTGTTCCGGACGGCGGAAGGCCGCATCGCCGCGCGCGTCGCCGCGCGACTCTGAGTTGAAAGTGGTCGGTTTTCGGTGGTCAGTTACAGAATTCAGAATTTGATGTCGGAATCTGAATCAGCCGTGGGTGTGCTAGCCCATGGCGCTGACTTTTTGCGGTTCGATTTTATAGGTCACGCGGACTTCGCCCGGTTTCCGGAAAGGGTAAACTGGATTTCCCAGATATTTTTTAGAGAGTTTGTTGATATGGTCGTCCGCCCCGTTTTCGGTGATTTCGACGACCTTGCCGCGGATTTCCAGATAGCGGTAGGGATTTGCGGGATCCTGTATCGCAACCGAAACGCGGATATCGCGCCGGATGTTCTTGTCTTTCACGCGGCCCTTCGCCGAATTGAAGCGCACGAATTTTCCATCGTAGTCCACCCATATGGGCGTGACCTGCGGGCTTCCGTCCTTCATCAGCGTCCCCAGATTTCCGAACGCCGGCTTCTCCAGCAAATCCATATATTTTTCTGGAATCATCTGGCTCATTTAGACCTCCTCATAAATAGAATCAAGCGAAACTCATCTCCGGAATTTGCTGCCGGACGATCAATTGTACGCCGGTCAATACTTGCACTTCCTCCGCCGTCCAACCGCGCGCCACTTCGCGCAGAATCAATCCTTCCGGCTTTACGTCGATCACCGCCAGATCCGTGATGATGGTATCCACGCATGCCAAACCGGTCAGCGGATACGTGCACTTCTTCACGATTTTCGGAGCTCCGTCCTTGGTGGTGTGCTCCATGCACACGATCAATGTCTTGGCGCCCGCGGCGATGTCCATGGCTCCACCGATACCGCCGGAGTCTTTCGCGCCGGGAATTTTCCAGTTCGAAAGATCGCCCTTCTCCGATACTTGAAATCCGCCCAGAACGGCAACATCCAGATGTCCGCCACGCGACATCAGATGTGCGTCCGCCTGATGAAAGAAAGAAGCGCCCGGAATCAGCGTCACGGGCACTTTCATCGCGTCCACCTGGTCGAAATCTTCCTCGCCCGATTTTGCTCGGCGCCCCATTCCCAGAATTCCGTTTTCGCTGTGGAAATAAACGGTGATTTCCTTGGGCAAATAGTCCGCGATGAGATTGGGAATTCCCCAGCCGAGATTTACATACGCGCCATCCGGCAACTCGAGCGCGGCGCGCTGCGCGATTTGTTCCCTGGCCAATCGCGGCTTAGCCAGCATGACCTTTTGCTGAATGGCGTTACCCGGCATGACCTTTTGCTGAATGGCGTTACCCGGCATGACCTTTTCATGTATGCCGTTACCCGGCATAACGAAGTCCTTTCGCTTGCACGATGCGATGAACGAAGATCGCCGGGGTCATCACGTGTTCCGGATCGATCGTACCCACCGGCACGATTTCTTCCACCTCGGCGATGGTCGTCTTCGCGGCCATGGCCATGATGGGATTGAAATTTCTAGCGGCGAGGCGATAAGTTAGATTCCCCAACTCATCGGCTTGCTGCGCTTTGATCAGGGCATAGTCGGCATGAATCGGCAACTCCAGAATGCAGCGCTCGCCCTCAAGAAGCCGCTCTTCTTTTCCCTCGGCGACTTCGGTGCCCACGCCCACTGTGGTGTAAAAGCCTTGCAGACCGGCGCCAGCGGCACGCATTCGCTCGCACAAAATTCCCTGCGGCACGAGTTCCAGAGTCACTTCCTTCGCCGCGAACCGTTCCTGAAAATAGTTGGCATGAGGTCCGGGGAACGAAGCAATCACATGTTTGATCTGATTGTTCTTGAACATCAGCCCAAGCTCGCCTTCGCGCGTCCCGCAATTGTTGCTGACGGCGGTGATGTTCTTCGTCCCTTTCCGCGCCAGCGCCTGAATCAGGTTATTCGGAAAGCCTGCGCCTCCGAACCCTCCGAACATGATTTGCGCGCCGTCGGGAATATCCGCCACGGCCTCGTCGAGACTCGCATAAAGTTTCTGCTTCATCGCGCGCTCATCGCCCCCGCTCGCATGTTTGGCAGGAACCTGGCTTCGACGCCGCTCGCGCGCAGCCAGCGCCCCGTTTCCGTTCCGCTCAAATGGTGCTCCAGCAGGGCCCGCAAATCCGCTTCGTCGTCCACATCCATTTCCAGCCGGGCATTGCGGCGCACCATCACCCGCGCATGAGCCCTTTCGGCCTCGGCAAGATGCTTCGCGAAACTTCCGCTCCCAAAATGGGAGGGAAACAATGTGGGCGGCGTCCGCATCATGGCGTTTGTGCCGGTTCCATCGCGCGAGGGCACAATTACCAAAGCCGGCGCTTGGCATTCCACAGTCAAGAGTTCATCGATGTCGCTCGATTGCATCAACGGCAGATCGAGCGGCAGGCGCAGCAGTCCGGTTACGCTCAGTTGTTCGCAGATCTGCGAAGCGGCATCCACGGAATCACTCTCCGAAATTTGCTGTTCTTCCCTAAGAATCTCCCATTGATTTTCCTCGGCCAATTGCATGACGGGCTCGTAATTCGTGACCACAAAAATTCTCTCAGCGCAGCGCACGCCTCGCACTGCGCGAATGGTGTCCGCGAGCATAGCGTCGGCCAGCGCAAACCTTTCCTCCGGCGTCAACACACCTATCAACCTCTTCTTCGCATTGTTCAGGTCCTTGACCGGTAAGAGGAGTGCCCGCATGGGAATCGCTCAGTAGGCGCTTTCGGTGTATGTCACGTGGCTCTCCGTCCGAGCCATTGGGAGTTGCGCCGCGGCTGTCCGCGGATCATTTTCCGGCTTATCAAATACGCGCCGAATTTTGTAGGTTGTCGTCCGTTCCGCCGGGACTCGTCCAATCGATCGAATCCTGGCGCGAAATTCTTCGGGCGGGACATATTCCCCGAAAGTTGCGCCGGCGGCCTTGGAAATACTCTCTTCCATGAGCGTACCGCTGAAATCGTTTGCGCCCGCTTGCAAGCACGCGAGCGACATTTCGAAACCCAGTTTTACCCAGGAGACCTGCAAATTCTTGATCGCCCCGTGCAACAGCATCCGTGCGAGGGCGTGTACTCGCAGGTGCTCTTCCCGTTTCGCTCCTGGCCTCGCTCCCCCATGGCGGTAGAGCCGCGTGTTCTCATGGATGAATCCCAGCGGCACGAACTCCGTAAAACCACCGGTGCGTTTTTGGATCGTGCGCAAGAGGAGCATGTGTCGCACCCAATCCGGCGGCTCTTCCACGTGTCCGTACATCATGGTTGAAGTCGTCGGAATGCCCAGCTCGTGCGCCGCAGTGATGATCTCCACCCACCGCCCCGCCGGCAATTTGTTCGGGCTTAGTTCCTTCCGCACGCGGTCATCCAGAATCTCCGCCGCGGTGCCGGGAATGCTGCCAAGCCCCTCGTCCTTCATCATCCGCAGGTAGTCGCGCAGTGCCATTCCAGTTTTCGTCACGCCGTAATCAATTTCCATGGGCGAGAAGGCATGCACGTGCATCTCAGGAATCGCATGCTTGATGGCGCGCAGCAGATCGCGGTAGAAAAATCCGTCGAGGTCGCGCGGCAGTCCGCCCTGAACGCAAACCTCCGTGGCGCCGCGTTCCCAGGCTTCGCGCGCGCGGCGCACCACTTCCTCGAAAGAGAGCGAGTATGCGTCCGCGGCTCCGGGCCCGCGTCCAAAGCCGCAAAAACTGCATCCCACAAAACACACATTCGTGAAGTTGATGTTGCGATTCACAACGTAAGTGATGGCGTCTCCGACAGTCTGTTGCCGCAACTGATCCGCAACAGCCACTAGCGCTTCCAGCGCTGCGTCTTGCGCCATGGCCAGGATCACTCCCTGTTCGAACGTGAGCTCTGCGCCGGTGGTCACGGCGTGGAGAATCTCCTGAACTTCCGCTGGACAGGTTTCCACCGCCGTCAAACCGCTTCCGCTTATCGTGGGGGTCGCCATTTCATGAGTATCCTACCAGAGGAAGCCGCCCGCGGGGCTACATCCGGGCGCTCTACCATTAGCCTCGCCGCTCTTCTCCAAAATGCCCGATATTCGCAGGCTTCTTCGCTTTCAAGAACACGCCTGGGTTGCCAAAATAAGAAAATAGACGTCTTCTCGGCATTCCCTGCTCCTCGCCAGTTAAGCGTGAGCGGGGACAGCCGTGCAGCGCCGTCTTCGTCAGCGCCGAATGATTCGCCGCTGGCCGCCCCGACGCTCATCCATTAACATACTCGCAGAGCCATGAAACGCAGAACACTCGTGATCATCGTCGCGGTAGCGCTCCTCGGCTTAGTTGTCGCTACGGCCGCTTCCATCCTGCATGATGGCCTCAGTTCGCGCGCCACACCTAGCCGATTCGAAATCATGATGGCTCGAAACGTGCGTCATCTGGCGATCCCTTCGAACGCGCGGTTGGCCCAGAATCCCCTGCTCGTCTCGCCGGAGGATCTGCGCGATGCGCGGCTGCATTTCGCGGATCATTGCGCCGTCTGCCATGCCAACGACGGCGGCGGGCAGACCATGATTGGAAGTGGCCTCTATCCCAAGCCACCGGATCTGCGCCTGCCGGAAACGCAAAGTCTTACCGACGGCGAGCTGTTCTGGATCATCGAGAATGGGGTGCGGTTCACGGGAATGCCGGCGTTTTCCAATGGCGGCGAGCACGGAGGCATGCAAGACAGTTGGAAGTTGGTTCACTTCATCCGCCACCTTCCTCACCTCAGCGTCGCGGAACGCATCGAAATGGAGCGCTATAATCCCAAAGGCCCGGACGACCGGGCGGAAGAACAGCAGGAAAATGATTTTTTGAATGGAGCAACACCGCAACGAAAAGCGGAATCACAAGATCATCACCAGGAATGAAGCCGTAGCATGCCGGACGCTCATTCCAAGGGGAGACTTTCATGAAACTTCGCATATCCTCGCTGGCTTTATTGTTCGCACTCGCCATGGGCACGGCCTTGGCTCACGGCAATAAAGTTCACGTCAGAGGCACGGTTGAAAAAATCAGCGCCGATTCCGTGGTTGTAAAAACAGCGGACGGGAAGTCCGTGGAAGTGAAATTCGCCGCTTCGACTGTCTTTCTATGGAGGGCCAACAATGAGGATAAGCCAGCCAAGGCCGGCGACCTCGCCGCCGGCGACCTGGTCGTTATCCACGCCACGCCCAAGGACAAGACCCTTGAGGCCGACGAAATCAAATTCTCCGGCCCGGCCGCGGCCAAGACTGCAACGCCCGCTCCGCAAAAGCCGAAGTCTTGAAAAATTCCGGGCTCTTGAGTTTTCTTCTACTCCACCAGATGGCACGAGTGCGTTTTCAAGACCAGCCAAACGCGATGCCCCGCCGTTAGCTCCAGCGCCCGCACCGCCCCGGGCGTGACGTGTACGACGAAGATCACTCCGCAATCCACACGAGCAATCACCATCGTCCCGCGTTGCTCTAGCGAAATGATGCGCCCGTCCATCACGTTTCGCGCGCTCAATCCGTGCGGCCGCTCCGTCGCCAGCAAAATATCTCCCGCGCGAACGGCTACCTGCACGCGGTTCCCGGCTGCCGCATAACCGAGCGGCACCTCGATCTGGCACGCGCTCTCGCCGAGCCTCACGCGCATCACGCCATCCGCCTCGCGCAGATCGAGCACCGTAGCGCTCAACATATTCTCGAATCCCGCCGCCTGGGCCAGTTTTTTCCGGCGCGGGGCGTCTAGTACATCCATTGGTGCACCGACGCTTACGACGCGCCCATTGTCTAGCGCGATCACGCGCACGCCCAGCGCATCCACTTCTTCGCGGCTGTGCGTCACGTACAAAATCGGGATTCCCTTTGCCGCGTTCCAGGCGCGCAAATCGTCCACAATGGCCGCTTTCAGCTCCGCATCCAATCCAGTCAACGGCTCGTCCAGCAACAACACGCGCGGCTCGGTCACCAGCGATCTCGCCAGCGCGATTCTCTGCTTCTCGCCTCCGGAAATCTCGGCGGGCCTTTGTCTCCGCAATTTCTCGACGCGAAAGGCTTTGAGAATTGCTTCTACTCGCTTCCGTCTTTCTTCCTCCTGCAAATCCATCAAGCCGTATGAAACATTTTCTTCCGCGCTCAGATGCGGAAATAGTGCCAGGGTCTGAAAAACGTAGGCGGTTCGCCGCTTCGGCGCGGGAACATCGATTCCGCGCGCGGAATCGAACAGTACTTCGCCGCCGGCTACAATTCGTCCCTCGTCCGGCCGCGCCAGCCCTGCAACGGAATCCAGCAGCGTGGATTTGCCGGCTCCGGAAGGTCCAAAGAGAATCGTAATGCCGGAAGAAGCTTCGATAGAAACGTCAAGGATAAAAGAGGAGGCGCCCGCGCCGCGCCGCTCTTTGCGAATTCGCGCGGTGAGGATCGTCGCGTTTACTTCGCCGGCCACGGCGTCCACACGCGGCGATTCACGGCATATACAACGCACAATACCGAGAACGAAATCGCCAGAAGAACCAGCGCCATGCGATTGGCCTCGCCGTATTCCAGTGACTGCACGCGATCGTAAATGTCGATCGAAACCGTTCGCGTGACGCCTGCCAAATTTCCGCCCACCATCAACACCACGCCAAATTCTCCCAGGGTATGCGCGAAACTCAGTACCGCCGCGGTGACCACTCCGGGGAGTGACAACGGCAGGATCACCCGGCAAAATGTCCGCGAGCTTCCCGCGCCGAGGACAGCTGAGGCGTCCAGCAATCTTCGATCGACTCCCTCAAAGGAAGCGACCAGCGGCTGCACCGCAAACGGGAAACTGTACAGCAGGGACGCCAGAATCAGTCCGCTGAACGTGAACGCCAGTCCATGGCCGAATAGCGCGATCCACAGTTTTCCCAGCGGCCCGCGCGGGCCCATGGCCACGAGCGCGTAAAATCCAAGTACCGTCGGCGGCAACACTAGCGGCAGCGCCACCAGCGATTCGAGCAGGAATTTCCCGCGCCAGTTCGCATATGCCAGCCAGTACGCTACCGGCATCCCGATCACAAGCAATATCGCGGCCACACACGCCGCCAACTTCATCGACAACCACAGCGCTTCCATTCGCTATCCTTTTTTCTACGCTTCTAGTGCGTTTGCGCTGCGCCCTGGGCGCCTGGGCATCATCTTTTTTCTTCCTTTCTCGTCTTTTCCGGAAACGCGAAACCATACTTCGTCAGTATCGCGCGCCCCGCCGAATTTTTCACAAATTCCAGAAACGCTCGCGCCGCTTCCTTATTCTTCGCGTCCTTCAGAACAATCGCGCCCTGCTCGATCGCCGGATGCATTTCCGCCGGAATTTCCCAGCGATTCCCGTCATGCATCGCCGGCGAAACCGCCAGCGACATCGCTACAATCCCGGCCTGCGCATTGCCAGATTGTACAAACTGCGCCGCTTGCGAAATATTTTCTCCGTATACCAGCTTGCTTTTGACGGATTCGTAGATTCCCGCGTTTTGCAACGCCGCTACCGCCGCGCGTCCGTAGGGCGCATGCTCGGGATTGGCGATGGCAATCTTCTCGACGCTTGCGTCCAACAGGGTCTTCCATCCCTGTTTGGTAACATCCACTTTCGAATCCGCAGGCGTCCAAATCACGATTCGCCCTACCGTGTATTCGTATAGCGTCCCGGGCTCCGCGAGTCCCGTGGACTCCAGCCTTCTCGGATACTCAATGTCCGCGGAAAAGAACAGATCGAAAGGAGCTCCGTTCTGCATTTGCGAGAAAAAGTTCCCGCTCGATCCGTAAGTCACATTCACTTTCGTTCCTGACTGCTTCTCAAACTTCTCCGCCAACTCGCTCATCGCAAACTTCAGGTCGGCCGCCGCCGCTATGCGGATTTCTTGCCCCTGTGCTGGCAGCTCATACTGCGCAAGGTAAACAGAAATGATGAGCGGGAATGTGCGGAACCACTTGCGCCAATTTGTCTTGCCAACAGTCACGAATCACCGCTCCTATCAGACTCTTAAAATCATTACTTCGGTCGCTTTGATCAGCGCCGCAGCCCGCTCCCCGGGCTTCAGCCGCAGCTCTGTGGCCGCATCCGCCGTGATGATGGAGGTAATATGCTGCTCTCCGATCGCCAGCGTGACCTGCGCCAGCAGACCGCTGAACTTGATCGCCACCACACGCCCGATCAACTGGTTTCGCCCGCTGATCTTCCGAAGATTTCCCCGCCGCGTTTCGACATCTCCGCGCTCCAGTTGCTTCGGAAATAACCGGTCGATCTCGCTCTCCGGCACGCGGTGATGTCCGCCGGGCGTTTTCAGCGATTTGATTTTTCCGTGGTAGATCCACTGCTTCAAGGTGGGATAGCTGATGCCTAGGATATTCGCTGCTTCTCTCGGCGCCAATAGCTTCTCGACCATCCGCCTCCTGCGAATCCGCAGAATACTGCACTACAGTTCGTCTTAGCAATACGTTTTTATACGATTGGATGTTCCTCTTTCTTGTTTTAACCTGTGGAGGAAGTGGCGGTGTGCCGCGACCGTAACATTCCAAGCACATCCAGCAAATGGCCGCGAGGCAAACGACTACAATACGACAAGCACAGATGGAAACGGCGCGTTTTGCCGTCGGCGAGGGTTCCTCTTGGAAAAGCTGACGAACGAGGAGGTGCGCAAAGCGGTTGAACTGTTCTGGACCACGTTTCTTGCCAAGTCGGAAGACACCTTGAATTCCTACTATGCGCCGGGAAGTACGATTTTTCAGATCTCCATGGGCCGCGCTGAACCCGGCCGCTTGGGCGCGATGCGCCGCGCTAGAGAATACTTCCGTCCCGATACACGGATGGAATTAAAGCTCGGCCTCATTGATGTCGTGCTGATCGGCTCCGATGCGGGCATTGCGAGCTACACGTTTCATTTTCAGGCCACCGGCCGTGACGTCGGCGGCGGCAAGCGTGTCGAAGAAAAACTCGATCTTGTGCGCGCCACTCATGTCTTTCAAAGAGACAGTCAAGGCAGGCTGCGCATTCTTCATGAACACTTTTCCGCCCCCGTCAGTTGAGTGCGTACCGTTGATTCCATGGCTCCAGTGAGACCGGCTTCCTAGTTACGGAGCGGCTTGCCAGTCTTGAGCGTGTGCGCGATGCGCTCTTGTGTTTTCTTTTCCCCGCAAAGGGAAACAAAGGCTTCGCGCTCGAGATCCAAGACGTACTGCTCGCTGACCAATTGCGGTGACGTCAGCGGCCCTCCGGCGAGGATGTTTGCGAGCTTGCGGCCCACATGCGCGTCGTACTCGGAGGCATAGCCGCCGCGGAGCATCATGTGGATCGCGAGCTTCGCGCCGGCAAGAAAGTGTTCGCCGAGCACTTTGATCTGCGTGGTTTGCGCGCCTTCCTGCCAGCTTGCCGCGAGAGGCTTGTAGTCGCCACGCACGAGCGCAAGCGCGGCTTCCTTTGCGTCGGCGACCAGCCGGTCGCGGTTCATGGAGACGCCGTCTTCGCGGCGCAAATATCCCAAGTCGCGGCATTCTTCGGCGCTCGTGCCAACTCTAGCCATCGCAATCGCTTCAAAGCTGGGCTTCAGGGCGTGGAAAAGATCGAGGTCGGATTCCGGAGAAGAGGACAGGCTGAAGCCTGTCCCACTGGCGTGTTCATTCGCGCGAATCAGCATTTCCTTCGTGCCGCCGCCGCCGGGAATCAGACCCACACCCGTTTCCACCAAGCCGATGTAGGCTTCCGCCGCCGCTTGAATCTTTGCCGCGTGCAGGCTCACTTCGCAGCCACCGCCGAGTGCCAGTCCCTGCGGCGCCGCCACCACCGGCTTAGGCGCGTATTTGATCGCCAGATTGATATTCTGGAATTGCTTTACCGCCATGTGCAATTCGTCCCACTCCTGCTCCTGGGCCCCCACCAGAACCAGCATCAAGTTTGCGCCCACGGAAAAATTCACTGCCTGGTTTGCAATGACCATGGCCTCAAAATCCGTTTCCAGCCGCTTCAAGCCCTTTTGCAGCATGGCGATCAAGTCCGCCCCGATGGCATTCATCTTGGCGTGAAATTCGCAGCACACTACGCCATCGCCGAGATCGATCAGGCTAGCGCCGGAATTGCGCTCCACTTCGCGGCCCGCATCTTTCAGCGATTTCAGAATGATGACACCTTTCGGCTCTTCGATCTTTTTCGCTCCGCCGCTGCCAATATCGAGAACCGTCGTCGTGCCTTTCTCCGCTTCGTAAAATCCTTTCCGCCCGCACGACAGCACTCTCTCGATGACCGGCGGCAGCGTGCGTCCCTCTTTCCGCGCTTGGCCAGCAAACGCCTTCACGCCAATGGCATCCATGATTTCGAACGGTCCAAGTTCCCAGGCAAAGCCCCAGCGCATCGCGCGATCAACGTCGACAACGTTGTCGGAAATTTCCGGCACGCGTCGCGCCGCATACAAACACATCTCGGAAAGCGCGCCCCACAAAAACTGCTGCGCTTTGTCACCCTTCTGCCCTTCCAGCACGGGCCCCGCCAGCGCGCGCAATCGCTCCCGTGTGTCCTCAATGGCTTTACCCATTTCGAGTGAAGCGAATTTCCCTTTCTGCCGCGCGCGATAATCCATGGTGTTCACATCGAGCGTCAGGATTTCTCTTTCGCCTTCGCCCTTGACCTTCTTGTAAAAACCCTGCCCGGTCTTGTCTCCAAGCCAGCCGCGCTTGACCATTTCTTCCACGAGCGCCGGCACTCGGTACATTTCCCGAGATTCGTCGTTCGGCGCCGTCTCGTAAATGTTCTTCACGACGTGCACCAGCACATCGAGACCCACGATATCCGCCGTTCGAAACGTCGCCGACTTCGGCCAGCCCACTGCCGGCCCCGTGCAGGCGTCCACCTCTTCCACCGTCATTCCGAGCGTGCCCATCAGGCGCAGTGCATTCAGCATTGAAAACGTTCCGATGCGGTTGGCGATGAAGTTTGGCGTATCTTTTGCCAGCACCACGCCTTTTCCCAGCCGCCGGTCGCAAAACTCGCTCAAGGACTCGACCACATCAGCTGAGGTCTTCGGCCCGGGGATCACTTCCACAAGTTTCAAGTATCGCGGCGGATTGAAGAAATGCGTCCCCGCCCAGTGCTGCTGAAACTCTTCGCTCATACCCTCCGCGATTAAGCGCACGGGCAACCCGGAGGTGTTGGTAGTTACGATGGCTCCAGGTTTGCGAAACTGGGCTACGCGCGCCAGCAATTTCCGCTTGATTTCCAGATTCTCTGCGACCACTTCGATGATCCAATCAGCTTCCGCGCAACGCGCCAGGTCGTCCTCGAAGTTCCCAATGGCAATTTTTTCCGCAAGCGCCGGGGTGAAAAACGCCGCTGGCTTTGATTTTTTTGCCGCGTCCAATCCAGCACGTACAATTTTGTCGCGCTCTCCGGCCGGCCGATCGGCGGGCAAATTCGGGGGGACAATGTCCAGCAAGACGCACGGCAGCCCGGCGTTCGCGAAATGCGCTGCGATCCGCGAGCCCATCGTTCCCGCTCCCAGCACCACTGCCTTCTCGATGCGACGTTTCATGGCACGCCTTTTTACAGGATTTACACGGCCCACTTAGTTCGATGGGACAGGTTACAAAACCGGCATGCGCGGGTCAAACGGCCGGCAGATCCCTGGATATAGTACTAAAATGGAGAAATGACGGACGAAGGCAGAGTCTCCAGCACTCTCGGCTGGTTTCGAACGGCAAAGGACAAGTTTCGCGCCTTCGCCTACGGCGAGCAAAGCGAACCCCGGGAGCGCCCGCGCGTGGGCTTGGCTCTTGCAGGCGGCTTTGCGCGTGGTATAGCGCACCTCGGTGTCCTCCGCGCTTTGCGCGAAGCTGGAATTCCCATCGATTGCGTGGCCGGCACGAGCGTCGGAGCACTGATCGCCGTGGGCTACTGCGCGGGAGCATCGCTGGAACAAATGGCCAGGGTTGGCACATCCACAAGCTTCACGGATTTCGGGCGCTGGACGCCGTCCTGGCTCGGACTAGCCACCAACCAGCGCATGGAAAAATATATCGAGCGTTTTACTCACGTAAAAACTTTTGAGGAATTGCAAACGCCGCTGGCTATCGCCACCACGGACATCACCGCAGGAGTTTCTGTCTACTACTCCCACGGGCCCATCGCGCCGCCGCTGCGCGGTTCCTGCGCTTATCCCGGCCTTTTTGTGCCCATTCAATTTGAGGGGCGGACGCTGGTCGACGGATTCGTCACCGCGCCGGTACCAGTCGAGGGCGTTTTGCTTCTTGGCGCGGACGTGGTCATCGCCGTGTACCTGGAAGCGGACAACATCGAACAGCCTCGCACGTTCACGGACGTCCTCAGCCGCTCCTTCAACATCATCCAGCGGCATAGCGATCTCTCCTGGCGGACGCAGGCGGACATAGTCATCGAGCCGGACGTGAAACCTTTTGTGTGGGACGATTTCAGCAAGACCCCGGAGATGATTGCAGCCGGCGAGGCCGCGACGCTGGCGGCTTTGCCGGAAATTCGCGCCGTGCTCCGGGGCGAAAAGCGGGATTCCGCAGCCTAGAACTGTTTATCTCTGTGGACAGTTCTCTCACGGGGAAGTTCCAAAAGTCTATTCGCGAGTGACCTGTACTGCCACGGGCTGGCCTTCGCCTTTGCCGCGCTGCGTTAGCCAGGCGGCGAGGCCTTCCGAGAAGCGTTCGGGAGAAAGGCGGAAACTGGCTTCGACCTTGCCATCAGCCACGGGAAGTGTGTCGTCAAAATCGGCGGAGTTGGTGAAGTTGCGCATGCAGAATTGATCGAGCCAATCGAGCGGGCAAGCGCGGGATTCGCCGCGAATCTCTACGTTGACGTTGAACTTTTGTGCGTACATGAAGCCCAAGACGCGAGGCTAAGGCCCGCATCTACAGTTTAGGACAAAGCTGGCCGGGTAGCACGCAGCGGGCTACGACGCGCGGGGGCGCTTGACCGAATGGGCCAGTCCGACGGCCTCGAGCATCCAGATGAAATACCAGCCGATGTCGGTCTGATACCAGCGAAGGCCAAGTCGCGCGGAACCGGCGTGCGTGTGATGGTTTTGATGCCAGTTCTCGCCCCACGCGGTCAATTGGAACGGGCCAAGCCACCAGACGTTCATGCTGGAATCGCCTTCTTCGACATGATTGAGATGCGTGAGGCTGTTCACCAGGCACTGCATGTGCAGCGAGTAGACCAGGCGGATAGCACCCATCCAGAAGAAGCCCATCCATCCGAAGCCGAGAATCAGACCGATGCAGATCGAGAAGACAATGACGGGCGTTTCGGCCCATCCCCAGATTTTGTACACGCCGCCGGTGAGTTCAGGCGCCCAGCGCTTCTTGTCGGCGGGCTGAGTTTGATAGAGCCAGCGAAGATGTGCCCACCAGAAGCCGCCCTGCTTGGGACTGGAGATGTCCTCGGGCGTGTCGGTAACCGAATGGTGTAGGCGATGATACGCGACCCAGCTGGCAGGGTGGCCAGAGCCGTTGAAGACGGCCCAAAAGATCAAAATTTGCTCGACGATCCGGTTGGTCTTGAGGGTCTTGTGGGCGAGCATGCGGTGATAGCAGACGGTCGTGCCGAGACCGCCAAAAGCGATGCTGAGCAAAGTCATGCCGACAACCTTGAGGCTTGGCACCGGGAAGAGGATCAGCCCGACGACCGCGAGAACGTGAATGAGGACGATATAAGCGAAGACGGCTTCTTTGCCGCGAACGGGTTTCCAGAAGGGCCGGTCCCAGGGGCGCTCTTGTTGCGTTACCGTCAATTCCATGTGCTCTCCGGCGATCTGCTTTGTTTACTGCGTGAATGCCCGGCGTGCAGAACGTGATAGGCAATCATAAGAATACCATCTTCCCGCGCAGCACGGCGGAAAACTGTACCAGAGTGAACACAAACAGTGAACAGGGCATTGATTGCGAGTTTCGATGGATGAAAAGGTCGACGGTGGGGAGTGGAAAGTCGAAAAGTGATGAGTCTGATGAGGGAAGCAGCAGGAATTCATTAGCTTTCTTTTAGAGTGGACAAGACGCCGGGCGAAAAAAAATCCTCAGGGCCAGGGAGTTTTGTCCGAAACGAGTTTCCAGAAGATTTGCCGAAGGATGCCGAGAGTGAGTTCGGCATCGGTGGCGGAGAGGTGGAGGCGGCGGACGAGGCGCCGGATTTTTTCCTCGGTGGGAGCGCCGGAGCGCCTCCTCTGGGAGCCAATTGGACTCGCTTTCAAGTAGCCACTGGAGCGAAGGGCGTCGAGCAAGAGAGCGGTGAGGCGCTCGAGATCGGCGGCGGTGGCGGCGCTAGGTTTCTCCGGTTTCGGAACGGCTTGGGGATTGCGCGCGAGTTCATAGAGGCACACGGCTACGGCCTGGCCGAGGTTCATGGAGCGATGTTCTTCGCGGGTGGGGATACGCAGCAACCAATCGCAGTGGCTGAGGTCTTCGTTGGAGAGACCGCGCTTCTCTGAACCAAACAGAAGGGCGACGGGGCTGGCCGCAAGGCGTTTGCGGATGAGGGGAGCGGCTCGCTCGAGGCGCTGGACGGGGTGCTGCAATTGACGGAGGCCGACGGCGGTGGTTCCGACGACGAGAGTGCAGTCCGCGAGGGCTTCGGCGAGGGTCTTGAACTCCTCGGCGCGGGCGAGCAGCGGCGCGGCGCCGACTGCGGAGCGCGCTTCGCGAAAAGCCAGCTCATAGGGATTCACCACACGAAGATGGAGGAAGCCGAAGTTGCTCATCGCCCGGGCGGCGGCGCCGATGTTGAGGGGATTGCGGGGACTGACAAGTACGATGCGCAAGCGGTCGAGAGCGGATTGGGGAGACAAGGGAGACGAGTTTACAGCAGGAGAGAAGTAATGAAGTAAAGAGAAAAGGAAGAAAAAGTTGCCGCC
>QHZB01000230.1 GCA_003224525.1 Acidobacteriota bacterium
CAAAGGCAAAGTCATCCTTCTGAATTTCTGGGCCACCTGGTGCGGACCGTGCCGGGCAGAGCTTTACGATCTCATCGATCTCCAGGCCAAATACAAAGAGCGCTTCCAAATTCTCAGCCTGATTGTCGACGATGACGATCCGGCCACCATCCAAGCAGTCGTGGAAAAATACGGTATCAACTATCCCGTGGCGCTCGCCCCAAATGAAATCCGCATGCAATACGGCGGCATCGCGGCTCTTCCCACTTCGTTCATGCTCGACACGGAAGGCCGCATCGTTCAGAAACACGAAGGCCTTCGCGATCCACGTCTCTACGAAACCGAGATCCGCGCGCTTCTCGGCCTGCCCATCGGCAACGTCAGAGTGGAAACTTTCGACGACACCGGCCAGATCTTCATCAAGAACGCCGTCCGCGCCACCGAGCTTCCCGGCGTCGATCTTTCCCAACTCACGCCTGAGCAAAAAATCGTCGCGCTCCACAAATTCAACGCCGAAGGTTGCAATTGCGGCTGCCAGTACACCCTAGCCCAGTGCCGCATCTACGACCGCAACTGCCAAATCAGCAAAACCGCCACCGAGAAAATCATCGCCGCCCTCGCGCATCGCACGCCCGCCAAGTCCGAGCCCGACTCTCCTCCGCCACAGCCTGCCCTTTCGGCATCCCCTCCCACTTCGGAGAAACCTCTTGAATAGGCGGCCACTCATATTCTTTCCGACGCCCACTGCCGCTAGCCCTCGCCATCTGAGGCGAAGCGAAGACGTGCGCTGAAAGATCTCAACGTTCTCAGGCGGCAGGATTGCCAATGGTGTTCGACGCCCACAATCAACCTGCGGCACTCTGGCCCGTTCGGCTCCCGGCCTGATACTCTTTTCGCAATCGATGCCCACGCTCGCGAAGATTCTCTTTGCTCTTGGTTTCGTCCTTTCCTTCACGGGATTGTTCTCACCACCAATCGCGCTCACTCTGGGAATTCTCTTCGGTCTCAGCTTCTCGCATCCGTTCATCAACGAAAGCCGGGGAATTGCGCGAACTCTCCTGCAAAGTTCCGTCGTGGTTCTCGGTTTTGGCATGAATCTGCACGAAGTCTTGAAGGCCGGCCGCGGCGGATTTATTTATACCGCGCTGGGGATTTCCTTTGCGCTTCTGGTGGGTCTGGCGCTCGGCAAGCTCTTGCAGGTCCGCGGTAATTCGTCAATTCTGATCACGGCGGGCACGGCGATTTGCGGCGGCAGCGCCATCGCCGCGATTGGTCCCATTCTTCAAGCCAATGAAGAGGAAATGGCGGTATCCCTCGGCACGATTTTTATTTTGAATTCGATCGCCCTGCTGATTTTTCCGCCCATCGGGAACGCCCTCCATCTTTCGCAATCGCAATTCGGACTCTGGGCAGCGCTGGCGATCCACGACACCAGCTCCGTCGTCGGCGCCGCCACGAAATACGGCCCACAGGCCTTGGTCATCGGCACCACCGTAAAACTCGCCCGCGCTCTCTGGATCGTTCCGCTCGCTCTCGCCACTGCGGCCATCAAACATAACCGCTCCCGTCTCCAGTTTCCCTGGTTCATCGCGTTCTTTATTCTCGCGGCTGTCTTTAGCACATACCTTCCGACGCACGCACATCTTTCGAACGGACTCTTCCATCTCGGACGTCTCGGCCTCACTGCAACACTGTTCCTCATCGGCAGCGGGATCTCCCGCGCCACGCTGAAAGAGGTGGGCTGGCGCCCGCTTCTTCTCGGCGTGCTGCTGTGGCTGGGGGTGGGATTGACTTCGCTGTACTTCATTCAAACGGGGTTTATCGCGTTCTGATTCGAATGAATTCGCGGTTGCGACGGAGTTGCTTGCCGGGGCAAGCGAGATTCGGCGGACGGCCTTGCCGAAGGCGAATTTGGGTATTACACTCGCGCGGCATATCGGGCAGGTCATTCGAATGGAGGCAAAGTATGAATCGTCGCATCAGTTTCCTTGTGGTGGTTTTGGCGGTGGCAGGGTTTCTTACGGTACGCGGGGCGCTTTCGCAGGTTACGATACAGCCCACCAGGAAGGTGATCAAGCTGGCGGGTGGGCCGATAGAGGCGCCGTTCAGCGATGCGATTCTTTCGGGAAACACGCTGTATCTGGCGGGGCGAATCGGACTGGATCCGAAGACGGGAAAAGCGCCGGAAAAGACTGAAGATGAGATCAAACTTTTGCTCGATAGCGAAAAGGATGTGCTTGCGGCCGCCGGCATGACCATGGACGACTTGGTTTACGTGCAGATTGCCTGCACGGACCTGTCACTTTTTGAGAAGTTCAATCCAATTTACAAGAGTTACTTCACGACCAAGGATTATCCGGCGCGGGAATTCATTGGAGCGGGATCTCTCCTGCGTGGCGGGCATTTTGAATTGCAGGCCATCGCAGTGAAGAAGTAAGGGAACAATGCGAAAGGCAAACTCCTTTCACCGGATTTCACGGAGTTTGGCTGATCAGAGACCGAACTATATGCCGCGCTTTGCCTTCCGGCGATGGTCTTGCCTTGAACAAAATTGACTTTATTCGCCCGTGAACCAGAATCAACCCTCAAGACTTTCAAAGGATTGAACGCAAGGATTAGTTACCGATTGGCAGGAAGCCCAGGCGGAGAAGCGGGGCGTGGGCCAGACACTCGCACCCCGTCCTTGCCGTAACGCGTGGCCTCGCGGGTTAGAAGTGGAAGCGGAGGCCAAACTCCATCTGCCGTGGATTGTAGGAAGCCGCAGACGCAGTGATCACCCCAAATGTGGTCTGACTTCCTAACGCAAGGTTTGGCACCCCAAGGATGACATGGTTCAGCACATTCGTGGATTGAAAGATGAACATCATGCCCAACCGTTCGCGGATGGTCAGATCTTTTGTGACCGTCATGTCCAGATCCCAGGCGGGCAGATTGCGGATGACGCCTCCACCGCCAGAATTGGTGTCCGTCGGAAGAGCGTACCGAAACTGATTGTACACTGCGTTGGGATCGGCAAAGAGGTTGATGCCCGTTCCTTTGTTAGCATTACCAGCTCTTGCCACCGTGGTTGAAGAGACCACGCCATAATTCGCGGAATTACCTGCTGTATAAGGTGCCGTCAAGACGGCGTTCTCACCTGTGGTGCCAAGCGTGGTGACGCAAGAGACTTCACCCCATGCGGACTGGCAACCGGAAGTGTTATTTCGCACCAGAAGAGGAGCTCCGCTGTTGGCGGTAAACAGCGGAGCAACCGACCAGCCGCCAAGCAGGTGCCCGACAATCCCGTGCTGACCCTTGAAATAAGGAGGTTGGTAGAGCAACGAGAGGTTGTAGAGGAACCGGTAGTCAAACGACTCCGGGCCATAACCGTAGTGGAGGTCAAACGGATTGGGCACGCTGGTCGAGCTGGTAGCCTGCGTAGTGTCTCCGGTGCCGAGCGAACGGCTCCAAGTGAAATTGGAGCGCGCCGTTACCCCGTGCCAGTCGCGGGCGGTAAGCGAAACGATGGCACCGTTGTAATTCCCCCAGCCCATGCTGGTTTCCATGAATACGCTGTTTAGCTGATTCTGGCTGTAAACGCTGGGGAAGGCCGTGGGCACGCCTTTTGCGCTAAGGGGCGTTGCATTGCCGAAAGTCATTGGCAAGGTGGACCACAGCGGATAGAGCTGCACGTTCTTGATGTTGCTGCTTTGACTCGCGACTACGGCGGCTGTGCATGTGGGAGTGCAGATGTTCGACACCCAGTTGCCGGACGCGTTCTGAATTGCGCCTGGCGCGTTGGCAGGCATGGCGAAGGCGCTCTCAAAGAAAGCCTGGGTCGGAACGGACGACGCGGGATTGCTGGCGCATTGTCCGCCGGGCGCGGGACCACAAAGAGCCTTGTACACGTTGGTGAATGCCGTGGCGAAGGACTGGCCGCCCAGGGTGGTCATGAATGGCACAGAGCTCAAGTCGATGGCCTGATACTCGTTGCGGAGAATCCGGCCGATGTAGCCGACCTCCAATATGATCTTTGGCGACAGTTCCCTCTGGACGGTCAGAGAGAACTCATCGGACCGCGAGGGTTTGAAGTTTGGATCGAGCTGGGATGTGTCGCCCGCCTTGGCGGAGACGATACCGCTGAAGTTCGGCTGGGCCAGGGTGGGTTGGGGTGTCTGAAGAGGAGCGGCGAGCCCATCCGTGCCTATACGGAAAGCATTTGTCGGGTCGACGTTCCCTGCTCCCGCGCAGGTTCCATCCATTCTCGCTCCGGGACATGTGATCGGCTGCAACGAACCCGCTCCCAGCAGTGGAACGAGAACCAAATCCACGCCGTTCAGTCGGCCGTAGATGCGGCCCCATCCACCGCGGATCACGGTGTGGCCACTGCCAAGGACCTTCCCAAGGATCCCGTTATTAAATGACGGTCTCCAGGCTCCCGCCAAGTGCGGGCTAAAGCCTCCGTAATACGGATTGTAGGCATACTTCCTGCCGGTATTTCCAACCAGTTCATAGCCAATCTGTGGAAGAAAAACTTGTCCATTCAACGCCGCATTCTCGCGGTTCCGCAAGAAGGTTTCGGTGGTGACCTGCTGGCCGCTGGCATCGACAAGTGTAGTATCCAACCCCGTTGTCTCGTAGGGAGGCATTTCGAGTGTCCAGGCCAGGCCGTAGCTGAAAGTGAACGACGGTTTCACGTGCCAGGCGTCGCTGAGATAAACGTTGTAAGTGGGAATGACGCTGTGCGATGTCACGGGAGGATAAACGGTGGTGCCCGCTTTGCCGTTCAGGGCCAAGTTCGAGCCCGAACGTGAAGCGATGATTTGGGGCAGAGTGATGATTCCTAGTGCCTCCTCGTAAAGCGGCGTCCAAGTACCGTTGAGTTGGGGTGAAGGCAGGCAGTTCACGGTAATCGAGCTACTGCAAGCTGGCGGCTGATACGCCGTCGGCATGGCCATGGCACTGAAAGAAGACCCGCCGCTGACATAGGTGAGGTTGGTGAATGTGGAGACCCCATTATCGTCTCGCTGGTGTATGTCCAGGGTGTGCTGGTACATCCCGCCGAACTGGAACAGGTGATTTCCGTGAATCAGGCTCATGTCGTCGCGAACGGCGTGATCGTGGCCGTCCCAATAACGTTCGCGCGCATCCTGGGTGTCCACGTTGTAAGGGATGAACGCATTGGAGGTTTCGCCGCCGATCTCCAGCGGGGCCGGGAGATTGGAGAACTGGGGCGGAGCAAGAGCGGAGTTCCACAGCCAAAAATTCCGAGTGTAGCTGTAGTGGAAGTCGTTCGTCAGAAAGGAGGTAAGATTGGTGGTGAGTCCGGCCACATAAAAAGAGGGAACCAGTGGCCGGAGGATCTGGGATTTGTACTGGCCTAGTGTGTCGCCGGGAAGCACGCCACCCACATCCACTTGATTGGTGGTCTCATTCGAGAAATGGTAATAGCGGTAGCTGGCCATGAAGTGCCAATTCTTGCCGAAGTCGTGATCGAGGCGAGCCACGCCAAAGTTGGAAGTCACTGGCAAACTGACCGAGCTGCGATAACCTTGAGTGTTGAGTCCATCGCCCACAGTTCCGTTGCTGGCGGCCCCCAGTGGATCGTTGGGCAGCGGGAGCATGTTATTCCATATCGTTGAGACATACGAATTAATGCCGATGCCGCGCGGATCGCAAGCCAAAGCGCCCCCCGTGCCACAGCCTGAGGTTCCCGCTGCGTAGGCCGTAGTTTGGTGTGTGAATGGGTCCGTAACAGTGACTGGGAAGGGGTTCAAGTTGAATGCGGAGACGTTCGCACCGTTCTGAATCTGAATAACGCCCGCGCGGAGGGCGGCAGAGGGCACTAACTTGTCCAAGGTAGTGCTGAACGGATAGCGAAGCCCTTCGTAATTCACAAAGATGTAAGTTTTGCCGCCCCAGAACGAGGGAGTCAAAGGGCCACCAACAGCGCCGCCGAAACGATTACGATGCGCTTGGGGAATGGGTATGCTTAGCCGGTTGTTATCCCAGGAGTTGGCGCCGCCGACGACGTTGTTGAGATAATATTCGTAAAGCGCGCCATGGTATTGGTTGGTGCCGCGTTTTGTCACCATCTGTACCTGGCTGCCTGCCGAGCCGTTGAAGTCCGCACCCTGATTGCTGGTGTTGACGCGGAATTCCTCGATGCTTTCGACTGGCGTCGGAATGACGCCCGTGGCCGCCCCGCCCGTGGTCACAGGGTTGGTATTGGCGAAGCTCGGCGTGTAAATGTTATTCGATCCCGCCATGTCGTCGGAGATGTTGCCGCCATCGAGCAAATACGTATTCTGATCGTTGACCACGCCGGCCGTATATCCGTTGGGCGTCACCGCCGGCTGGAGAGTGGCCAGCGCGGCGGTTTCCCGGCCGACGTTAGGGAGCATCAGTAGAGCGTCACCGAAGATGGTCGTTCCTACCGTGGCGTTGGTCGTCTGTAGCTCTGCGCCCGTCGCCGTTACCTCCACCGTTTGTGCTATGGTACCGACCTCCAACGAGAAATTGATGGTCAGAGGCGTGCCGATGGTTACCTCGATTTGGCTGACCTTGGCCACACGGAAACCCGTTTTGTTTGTCGTGATTTCGTAGGGGCCGGGAGGCACGTTCGCAAACAAGTAGCGCCCCGCTTCGTTCGAGGCCGTTGTCCGGGGCGTGCTGGTAGCCTTATCGGTAAGAGTTATAGAGGCACCGCCAACGGCGCCGCCCGAAGTGTCTGTAACGAGCCCTGCCACGCTCCCGGCGTTGGCCGCTTGCCCCATGACCGCCGTGGGAGTGTGGAAGCCACAAAACATGGCCAGAACGAAATACATTAGTGGATGGAAAGGGCGTGAGGACACACTTCTACGCACAGACCTTTGAGACCGCTCCATATGACGTCCCTCCTGTTGAATGGATCTATCCGAAAGATCAGGCATGGCGGATACTCCAAGACGCGGAGCACAGGCTTTGCAAGGGAGAAGCTACGGCAAACCTATCCAATCAAAAAGGCACTCTCCCCGATGCTTCAAAGCCACGCCCCTGTCCGAATGCGGGCACTTCTATACATTTTCAGACAATTGGACAATCGGGTGAAGACCCTAATAGGAATCAGGTAATACCATGAGGAGAGAATTAAAGAGGTGCCAGAAGCCCAACCTCACATACCCATTAGGGGGCAAAGGCAATTGCCGCAAATGGCTTCAAGACTATATATGGTCACATTAATTCAGACCATATTTGATGTAGCGCCAATATATTGTCACCTCCCAGGACTCGACATGACTGCGGTTTCGATGTAAGCCTTTAGTTTTGTTTCCATTACACATTAAGAAATTTCTGCATCCGATGGTGATAATAATGCATCAACTAGCAACCAACAGGACGGAATCAATGCTAAGAATTACAACTGAAACCAAGCGCGGCAAGATTTTCCTTAGTGTCGAGGGTCGACTGGCGGGGCCCTGGGTGGCGGCACTCGAGCAATGCTGGCGGGAGTTGCGCGCGGCGTCGCCGCGCGAGAAGTTCCACGTGAATCTCTGCGGCGTGAGCTTCATCGATGCTGCCGGAAAAGTGTTGCTGATGGAGATTCATCGGCAGGGCGGCCAGTTAATCGCGGAAGGCTGCCTGAACCAGGCCATCGTGCAGGAAATCGTGGCAAGCGAGAAGCAAGGTAGGAGCAACGGCGTGAAGGAACGTCCCAAGCGCTCGCACATTATTTTTTATACGGCATTCTTCACTTTGCTGCTGGGGCCCACGGTGACACGTGCGCAAGGCACAGACAAGCTGAGTGTGTTGCCTGGAAACGCACCGGGGCAGGTGCTGCGACTGACGCTGGATCAAGCGGTGGGCCTGGCGCTCAAGCAGAACCCCACGGCACAGATCGCGATTTTGCAAGCAGCGCAAAGCGAACAAGACAAGAACATAGCGCGGGCCGATCTGTTGCCACAAGCGAATGCGAAGATCTCGGACGAAGCGCAGAAAGTAAACCTGCTGGCCCAGTTTGGAGGCCGGACACCGTTTCCCGGCTTTCCCAAGACCCTTGGACCATATCAGGTATTTTCCGCGGGTCCGAGCTTCGGCACTCCGGTTTTCGACTTGACGCTGTGGCGGAGATATCAGGCGGCGCGAGACACAGTCAGCGCCGGCAAGGCCAACAGCCTTTCGACAAGAGAACAAGTCATTCTGCTGGTGGTTTCGCAGTACATCGGGACACTGCGCGGGATGGCGAATGTGCAGGCGTCGCAATCACGGGTGGATTTGGCGCAGGCATTGTATGACCAGGCGGCGGACTTGCAGAAAGAAGGAGTTGGAACGGGAATCGATACGCTGCGAGCCAACGTGGAACTACAAAACGAGAAACAGCGATTGATTCAGGCCCAAACGGACCGTGAGACGTCGCTGTTCGCAGTGAGCCGTTTATTGAACCTGGATCCTCGACAGACCATCGAGCTGGGTGATTCGCTGAGCTTCTTCGACACACCGCAGCCGGAAGTCGAGCCGAGCATCGAACTCGCGCTGGCGGAGCGCCAGGAGTGGAAGGCGCTGGAATCGCAAATCAAGGCGGCGGAATATCAGAAGAAAGCGTCGCAGGATTCGCGGCTGCCATCGCTGCGGTTCGACGGGAATTTCGCGTACGTGGGAACTTCGGGAAACACGACGCTGCCGACGTACAGCTACGAAGCCAGCGTGAATTTGCCGCTGTTTACCGGTGGACGGATTCACGCGGAGATGGTTCGCGCGGACCTGGAGATCAAAAAACTGGACCAACAAAAAGGCGATCTGCGGAACCAGATCGCGCTGGATGTGAAGACGGCGCTGCTAAATCTGCAATCGGCACGAAATGAAGTGCAAGTGGCGAACCTGGGCGTGCAGCTATCGAAGGAAGAAGTGGATCAGGCGCGGGACCGCTTCAAAGCAGGCGTGGCGAACAACATCGAAGTGATTCAGGCGCAGGATTCGCTGGCTCGCGCGAACGACAACCAGATTGCGGCGCTGTATCGCTTCAATCAGGCGCGCGCGGATCTGGCACGGTCGATTGGGCAAATGGAAAAGGTTTACGCAAAGTAAGAGTGGGGGAACGATGAGCATCGAGATCGAAGTTGGCTTGGAAAATGCGGCAAAAGCGCCGCGGATCACGGAAGACCTGTTGCTAGCGGAGACGCCGAAAGGGTTCGCGAACCCCAAGGTGAGGCGGCTGATCATCGCCGGCGGGGCGGTGGTGCTGGCGGCGATCGTTGGATTGTTACTGTATTTCCGCAACCGCGAGACGACGGACGACGCGCAGGTGGACGGGCACATCACGCCGATGGCGTCGAAGGTTTACGGGCGCGTGGCGCAAGTTCTGGTGGAGGACAACCAGCCGGTGAAGGCGGGGCAAGTGCTGGTGAAGATCGATGCACGCGATTACCAGGCGGCATTGGATCAAGCGAAAGCGTCGCTGGCACTGGCGGAGAGCGAGGCGCGTTCCGCGGGGGTGGACGTGCCGCGCACGCGGGAAAACGTGGCGAGCGGAAATTCGAGCGCAGATGCGCAGTTCATGGGCGCGCAGGCAGACCTGGCAAGCGCACAGGCGACTTATGAACAAGCACAGACTGCTGATTTGGCTTGGGCGCAGGCTAACGTGGACAAAAGCCGGGCGAATGCAGAGCTGGCAACGGCCGATCTGGCGCGTTACCTGCCGCTGATGGAGAAGGGTGAAATATCGAAGCAGCAGTATGACGCGGCGAAGGCTAATGCAGATGCGACCGCCAGCGCGCTACAAGCGGACCTACAAAAACAGGCGCAAGCGCAGCGAAGCGTGGAAGTAGCCAAGGCGCAACTGGACGCGGCCAAGGCAAGAGTTGAGCAGGCGCTGGCGGGAGTGGCCTCGGCGCACGCGGACGTCAAGCAGGTAAGCATGAGAGCTGCAGATGCGCAGGCGAAGCTCGCCAAGGTGGAGCAGGCGCGGGCAGCGCTGGAAGCAGCGCAATTGAACTTGAGCTATACGGAGATCACCGCGCCGGTGGATGGAGTAGCGACGCACAAGCAGGTCGAGACAGGACAGATCGTGCAGGCGGGACAAGGGTTGCTGGTGGTCGTGCCGCTCGAGAACGTGTGGGTGACGGCGAACTTCAAAGAGACGCAACTGAGGAACATAAAGGCGGGGCAGAAAGCAGAAGTCAAGGTGGATACGTACGGGAAGACGTTCAGCGGGCGGGTGGATTCCATTGCCGGGGCGACAGGATCGGTGCTGAGCCTGCTGCCGCCGGAAAACGCCACGGGAAATTACGTGAAGGTCGTGCAGCGGATCCCCGTGAAGATCGTGCTGGACCCGATTTCCTCGGAGAAGGCGGTTCTGCGGCCGGGAATGAATGTGGACGCGACGGTGATTACGAATTGACGGGGAATAAGGATAGGGATTGGCACGGTAATACATAGAAACAACAGGGCCAGAGATTGGACGCGATGCGAGACAGGATTCTAGCCAAGCTGCGGATGCCGGACGGGACGATCAACCCCTGGGTGATCGCCATTACGGTGACGCTGGCGACGTTCATGGAGGTGCTGGACACGTCCATCGCGAACGTGGCGCTCCCGCACATCGCGGGAAATTTGTCGGCGGGGCAGGACGAATCCACCTGGGTGTTGACGTCGTATCTGGTTTCGAACGCAATCGTTCTGCCGCTGTCGGGATGGTTTTCCGGGCTCATCGGACGGAAAAAGTTTTACATGTCGTGCGTGGCGATTTTTACGGCGAGTTCGTTTTTGTGCGGGCTGGCGCCGAGCCTCGGCGTGCTAGTGATATTCCGGATTTTGCAAGGCGTGGGCGGCGGCGGATTGCAACCGAGCGAGCAAGCGATCTTGAACGACACGTTTCCGCTGGAGAAGCGCGGCATGGCGTTTGCAGTGTACGGGTTGGCGGTCGTCGTGGCTCCAACGATTGGGCCGTGGCTGGGCGGGTGGATTACCGACAATTTTTCGTGGAGATGGATTTTTTACATCAACGTGCCGGTGGGAATCGTGTCGCTGCTGCTGACGAACTTTTTGGTAAGCGACCCGCCGTACATGAAGAAAGCGAACGTGAAAGCGGGATTCCGAATCGACTACATCGGGATCGCATTGATCAGCCTGGGCTTGGGAAGCATGCAGATTATTCTGGACAAGGGGCAGCGCGAGGACTGGCTGTCGTCGAATTTCATCCGGGTGTTTTTCGCGCTGATGATTTTTGGGCTGATCGCGGGAATTCTGTGGGAGTTGCGGGAGAAGGAGCCGGTGGTCGACTTGAGGATGTTGAAGGACCGCAATTTTGCGATTGCCACGACCGCGATGTTTTTCCTGGGATTTGTGCTGTATTCGAGCACGGTGCTGATTCCGCAGCTATTGCAGGAATTGTTGGGATACACGGCGCAACTGGCGGGAATGGCGCTGTCACCGGGCGGAGCGGTGATCATGTGCATGATGCCGGTCGTGGGAATCCTAGTGTCGAAGGTGGACACGCGGATTCTGATCACGTTCGGGTGCATCGTGTCGGCGTCGGCGTTGTTTGTGATGGCGGGGTGGGACCTCGGGCTGGATTACGGGCACGCGGTGCGGGCGCGCATGCTGCAAAGTTTCGGGCTGGCGTTCCTGTTCATTCCCATAAACGTCTCGGCGTTTGCGTACGTGCCGAAGGAAAAAAGCAACATGGGCACGGGAATCATTAATTTGGCGCGGAACATCGGGGCGAGCGTGGGAATTGCGACGGTGACGACGATGCTGGACCGACGCGCGCAGTTTCATCAGTCGCGGCTGATGGAGCGCGTCAACGATTTCAGCGCGGCGTATCACAACACACTGAACGGGACGCAGGCGAAACTGATCGCGGCGGGCTCGACGGCGGGGCACGCCAGCGCGCAGGCACATGGAATGATTTACAACGCGGTCGAGAGGCAGGCGGTGATGCTGGCGTTTATCGATAATTTCAAGATGCTCGGCGTGGTGTTTTTCGCGGTGATTCCGATTTTGGTGCTGATGAGGAAGCCCCGAGTGCCGGCGGGTGGGGTGCCGGTTCACTGAGGAAACAGTTTCTGCGCCCAAGGGTTGCGCAAGAATTTTGATTCGAATGGGGGGACTACCATGGCAACGCAAGCGGCAGTGGGAATACAACTGAACGAAGAGAACCTAATCCGCGCCGGACAACGAGGCGACGAGCAGGCGGTGGAAGCCCTATTCCGCCGTTACCAGCGGCCGTTGTTTCAGACGGCTCTGCGGGTGCTGGGGAACACCGAAGACGCGGAAGACGCGCTGCAGGACGGGCTGCTCTCGGCGTATCGCAATCTGAAGCGGTTCGAGGGGCGGTCGCAGTTTTCGACGTGGCTGACGCGCATCGTGATCAACGCCGCGCTGATGAGGCGGCGGAGCGCAAAGGCGCGTCCGGCGGTTTCGCTGGACGAAACGCCGCGCGAGGACGAGCTGCCCGCTTCGGAACGCTTCGCGGATGACGGACCGAATCCGGAGCAGGTTTTTGCGGGGACCGAGTTGCGAGAGATGATCAGCGAAAATCTCGACGAGCTGTCGCCGCTGCTGCGCACGGCGTTTGTCCTGCGCGAAGTGCAGGGATATTCAACGGGCGAAGCAGCGAAGAAGCTGGGAGTCACGGAGAATACGCTGAAGGCGCGATTGTGGCGCGCGCGGCACCAGATGGCCGAGCGGCTCGGGCGGCGTCTGCGGCGGATGAAGGACGGCATCACGGGTGGTATGGGTGATGCAGAGTGCAGCTATTGCTGAGCTGTGAGGTAAAGGGCGTAAAGGAAGTTTTGGAAGTGAAGGAAAGGAAGGCCGGCCGAAGATTCCTTGACCTGGCGATTAGCGGGAAGCGGCAACGTAGCGGCCGAGGACGCGGAGTGCGCTCGTGGCGTGGCGGACTTCGGAGAGGGCTAGGTCGAGCCGGGCAACATCACCGGCTTCGACATCAATGAAAAATTGATACTCCCAGGGGCGGCCGTGGATGGGACGGCTCTCGATCTTGAGCAGATTTACGGCGTGCTTCCTAAAAGGCTCAAGCGAGGCGAGGAGCGCGCCGGGGCGGTGGGCGAGACGCATGGCGAGGGAAACTTTGGTGGCGTCGGGAGAAAGCCATGCAGCCGCTTCGTTTTCCGGGAGCAGGAGCACGAAGCGGGTGAAATTCTCGGCGTTGTCCTGGACGCTTTCGGCAAGGATCACGCCCTTGTAGTGCTCGCTGGCGCGGCGCCCGGCGATAGCGGCGGAAGATTTGTCCCCGCGAGCAAGCACTTCACGGACGCTGCCGGCAGTGTCTTCGGCGGGAATACGCTTCAGCTCGGGACGGGAGGAAAAAAAGCGTTCGCATTGTGCGAGGGCCATGGGATGCGAAGCCACGGAACGAAGATCGGCAAGCGTAGCGCCCGGGACGCCGATAAGATGATGTTCGATGGGAAGGATGGTTTCCTCGACAATCGTCAGGCGGCTCTGGAGGAGCAGGTCGTAAACCCGCACGACCGATCCGGCCAGCGTGTTTTCGACAGGGGCGAGAAACGCGTCGGCGGCGCCTTCGGCAATGGACGTGAAGGCGGCCTCAAACGTCGCGCGGGGCACGGTGGTAATAGCGCCGCCGAGAAGCTGGATGGCGGCGGCTTCGCTGAAAGCGCCGGGTTCGCCCTGAAAAGCCACGCGTATGGTCTGGCGGTCGGATATGTTCATAGGCAGGCGCTATCTTGCAATAAGGGGCGCAAAACAAGAAGCAAAGATTCGCTCCGGGCAGGAAAAACTTTGCCGGAACGCATGGGGGGCAGCGATGCTACATTCTCCTACGAGGCGAATCGGCAGCCGAAACAGCTGCTGCGCTCTCCCGAAGTAGAAACCTGACCTTTCGGCAGGCGAGACTCTGCGTGGCGTCTGCCGACTTCAGGGTGCGCTGGAGTTCCTCCCAGCGGTATGATTCCGTTTCCAGAAGAGAGGTTCCACCATGAACAGACCCGCAGCGAGCGAATATGCCGATTACTACGCGAACTACATATCCAAAGTTCCGGGCTCTGATGTCCTGGGCGTTCTGGAATCCCAGCGATTACAGATGCTGCAGTTGTTTACGGGGCGAAGCGAGCGGGACGGAAGCTTCCGGTATGCGCCCGGAAAATGGACGGTAAAGGAAGTTCTCGGGCACATCACGGATACCGAGCGCATTTTTACTTACCGGGCGTTGCGGTTTGCGCGCGCCGATCAAACACCACTACCCGGATTCGATCAGGATGACTACGTGCGGAGTGGTGCGTTTGGCGAGCGGACACTCGCGGGCCTCGCCGAGGAGTTTGGAGCCGTGCGCAGCGCCAGTATCGGCCTGTTTCGTTCGTTCAAGGAAGATGTCTGGCCGCGCCGCGGCTTGGCCAATCAGAAGGAATTGACCGTGCGCGCACTGGCTTTTATCACCGCGGGCCACCAGATGCACCACCGCATCATCCTGGAAGAGTGCTACTTTCCGGCCATTCCGCGCGCCTGAATCGACAATTGAGTCTACGGCCGGATGCGGGAATGATCGACATAGAAGCGTTGATACGCCGAATTATTCCGCAAGTTGTCATGGCGCGGGGCTCCGTCAGGCGGATCGAAAAAGTGGCGCACCGCGGGAACCGCGGAATCAGAGCTGTGGCCATGGCCGTTCATTCGAGGACTTTTCCCTGGTTCAATGAGGAAGAAGAGCAACATGGCCGCGAGCGTGATAATGAACGCCGCGCCAGTCACCGCCGCGTCTCCTGCGCTCAGCGGATTTAGAAACACGTCCTCGAGGGTGTGGATCCCCCAAAAAAGAAAGGTCACGACGAGGAAGCCGGCCAGGCTCCCGAAGGTGCGCACAAGCCCGCCGCGAATGACCAGGGACTTGGAAGGACGCACACCCGAAGCTTGATGGATGACTCCGTCGCGCATGGGTCAATCCTCGGAAGAGTCCCGGTGCACGAATGCCGCCTCCGGGAATCGTAATAAATCAAGGTAGCGAAAGACGGGCGGGGAATAACCCTTCTTCTCCCAATGCCGCCGCAGGCGCATCGGGATTTTGTCCCTCGATTTCGCCGTTGGATTCCATCACAACCGCGCAACCACACGCTGGATTGATACCATGCCGGCGCTCCCCGGATTTCATGACCATGGCCCTTTTTCCTCCCTTAGCAAGAACGGCTGGGCGTCCACACAGGCAATAGCAGGTTGGGCCGGTGATCATCAGGGAGCTAAAATAAGTATAAGTAAACTGAAAAGCAAAAGACATTTTAATGCGAATTCTACGTATAGACTTAGTACAAATGGAAGTTCGACAGGCGGCTTGCGGGGAGCGGAAAGCACAGGTGTTCGCTGTATCTTCGCCCTGCTGGCGCTCATCCCACTGAGAATCCGGGCAACAAGCATGCCGCAGAAGCAATACGGGGGCAAAGGTTGCGAGGGGGGCGAGCGGCTGTTAAAATTCGTTGTTTGCTGGGACGCAGCCGTCTGCGCCGTAAGCGCGGGCGGCTTTTTCTCCGTTTGGGAAGGCGTTCGCAAAGCAGACCGCCGGCGACCCGTCTTATCGGCCTGACCCCTCGAGCTTTTTTTCGAGTGTGATTGCGGAGAGGAGAAGCTCGACTCACCGGTTCTGGCCCCTGCGGAAGGGAGACTACGAGTGGCAAAGTACGATGTAGCGATTATCGGAAGTGGTCCAGGCGGGTACGTGGCGGCTATCCGGGCGGGCGAACTTGGCCTGAAAGCGGTTGTGGTGGAGAAGGACCCCTACCTGGGCGGGACTTGTTTACACGTCGGGTGCATCCCCACCAAGGTGCTTCTCTATCACGCCGAGGTCTACGATCAGTTCAAGAACGGCGCGGAGCTGGGTTTCGAAGTCAGCGGGCTGAAAATCAACTGGGCAAACGTCCTCTCGCGAAAAGATAAAATCGTCAAGAAGCACTCGAAAGGCATCGAGTTTCTCTTCAAGAAGAACAAGGTGGAGTGGGTGCAGGGCTGGGGAAAGTATGCAGGCACGGGGCGCGTGAGCGTGGAGAATGACGGAAAGAAAACCGAGATCGAAGCGGCAAACATCCTGATGGTGAGCGGGTCCGAGGCAAAATCGCTTCCAGGCATTGAACCCGACCACAAGACGATTCTTACGAACCGCTCCATTCTGCAGCTCCCCGAAATTCCAAAGACCTTAATCGTGGTTGGCGCCGGCGCCGTGGGCGTGGAGTTTGCCTCCATCTACAATTCGTTCGGGACGCAGGTGACCATCCTGGAAGCGCTGCCGCGTGTTGTGCCGGTCGAGGACGAAGAGATTTCCGCGGAGCTGACCAAGGCCTTTCAGAAAAAAGGCATCCAGGTTTTCACCAGTTGTGCGGTGGAATCGGTGAAGAAGGATGCGAAGGGTGTCACGGTTTCCTTCAAGGATAAAGATGGAAAGGCGCAGACGCTACAGGCGGAGAAACTGCTGCTGGCCGTGGGCCGCAAGCCGATGACGGAGAATTGCGGTCTGGAGAAATCGAAGGCCAAGCTGGAGCGCGGATTCGTCCACGTGGGCGATAACATGGAGACGGCCGAGAAAGGGCTCTATGCCGTCGGAGACATCGTTGCGGGGCTGCCGCAACTGGCGCACGCGGCGATGATGGAAGGAATCGTCGCGGTAACGCACATCGCCGGAAAGCCGGCTCATCAGATCGTGAAGACCAGGATCCCGAACGCGACGTATTGCGAGCCGCAGATCGGCTCGATTGGACTGACGGAAAAGCAGGCGCGCGATCTCGGCTACGACGTAAAGATTGGGAAGTTCCCCTTTGTGGGGAACAGCAAGGCGACGATTCTGGGGAGTCACGGCGGTTTCGTCAAAGTGGTTTCCGACGAAACATACGGCGAGGTGCTGGGGATTCACATCGTCGGGCCGCTGGCGACGGAACTTCTGGCGGAGGCGGCCACGGTGCTGAATCTCGAAGGCACCATCGACGACATGATGAACATGATGCACGCGCATCCCACAGTGTGGGAAGCCATGGGCGATGCCTTTGCGAGCGTGCGGGGATTGCAGATAAACGTTTGAGCTCTTGCCAGCAGGGGCGCAGCATGCTGCGCTCCTGCAAAGAAAATCGAACCGTGCTGAAAAATTGCCTCACTATCGATTTGGGACTAATTGGCTACACGGAAGCTTACGCGTTGCAGAAGCGTATTGTTGCGGCGCGCAAGGCAGAAGTCATTGAGGATGTGCTCCTCATCTGCGAGCATCCGCACGTGATCACGCAGGGACGGAGCGGCAAATGGGAGCACCTGCTGGCTTCCGAGCATGTGTTGCGGCAGAAAGGCGTGGAGTATTACGAGACCAGCCGCGGCGGGGACATTACCTATCACGGACCAGGGCAGATTGTCGCGTATCCCATTGTGAATCTCGGGGCGATTCGGCGCGACGTTGTTTGGTATGTGCGGATGTTGGAAGAGGCGATGATCCGGGCGACCGCGGAGTTTGGCATTACCGCGGAGCGCGTTAGAGGGAAGACGGGAATTTGGGTCAAGAGCGGTGACACCGAGGAAAAGCTGGGAGCCATCGGCGTGCGCATCAGCCGGTGGGTGACTTCACATGGGCTTGCGTACAACGTTTCGACGGATTTGCGTTACTTCGATTTGATCGTGCCGTGCGGGATAGCGAACCGTAAGGCGACGTCGCTGGAAAAATTGCTGGGACGCAGCTTGGACTCGAAAGAAGTTGCACGAAGTCTCGCAAAGCATTTTGGAGAAGTGTTCGGGCGGGAGATGAAGAAAGCGGCGCGAGAAGAGTTGCTTGAGAAACTGGAGCATGTGGAGCAGCAGGCTGCGGTTTCGGCGTAGGACTTGGAGCAGGGAATGAAGAAGGAATTGACGCGGCAGCAGTATCTGGATCTGTACTACTACATGCGGCTGAACCGCGCCGTCGAAGAAATGATGGTGAAGCTCTTCCGGCAGAACAAGATTGTCGGAGGGCTTTACTCCAGTCTGGGCCAGGAAGCGATTTCCGTGGGAACGGCGTACGCGCTGGAAAAGAAGGACTGGCTGGCGCCGATGATCCGCAACATCGGGGCGCTATTGGTGAAGGGCGTGCGGCCGCGCGACGTTTTCATGCAGCACATGGCGAAGTACGATTCGCCGACCAAGGGCAAGGATGGCACCAGCCATTTCGGGGATCTGGACAATCTGCATATCGTTTCGCCGATTTCGATGCTGGGCGATTTGATTCCGGTGATGACCGGCGTGGCCATGGCGGGAAGATATCTCGGCCAAAGGATCGTGGCCATGACGTGGATTGGGGACGGCGGCAGCTCGACTGGCGTATTTCACGAAGGGCTTAATTTTGCGGCCGTGCAGAAAGCGCCGTTTGTTTTGATTCTCGAGAATAATCTGTGGGCGTATTCCACACCTGTTCGCAAGCAGGTGCCACTCGAGAATCTCGCGGACCGTGCGAAGGCGTATGGCATCGAGAGCTACATTGTCGACGGGAATAATGTGCTCGCGATGTATTCCACGGCCAAGGAAGCGGTGGAGCAGGCGCGGGCGGGGGAAGGACCGATTCTGATCGAAGCCAAGACTTTTCGGCGGATGGGCCACGCGCAGCACGATCCCGCCGAATACGTCCCGAAAGAGATGCGTGCGTACTGGGAAGCGCGCGACCCCATCGCACTCTATGAAAAATTCCTGACGGGTGAAAACCTGCTCGACGCCAAAGGCAGGAAAGAGATCGAGGAGAAGATCAACACCCTGCTCGCCAAGGAACGGGACTTTGCGGAGAACTCTCCCTTGCCCCCGCCGGAGTTTGCGGAGACGGGCGTCTACTGTACTGGAGACGATTGCCACAAGATACGGGCGAAGTGGGAGCGCCCGATTGCGGAGGTGACCCCGCCGAGATCGAGTGTCGAAGCGGTTTGGACGGTTCCGGGCTTCGGCTCGGGCAAAGGCTCCGGCGGCGCGCACGCGCCGATTCACTTCGGCGATACGCAGCCTGCCGAGACAAAACCTGCTGAAGCGGGCAAGTCCGCGGTGCAGGCGCCGGCGAAAGCGGCGGCAAAGAAAACCGTGAAGGCCGTCCCGGCGAGCGCTTCGAGAAAGGCGCGGAGATAACCATGCCTGGAACGAATGGCAGCGCGCCGAGTGGCACGCAAGTTACTTTTCTCGAAGCCATCAAGCAGGCGATGTTCGAGGAGATGGAGCGCGACCCAGCGGTCATTTTGATGGGGGAAGACGTAGGGGTGTATGGCGGGGCATTCAAGACAAGCGAGGGGATACTGGAGCGCTTTGGCTGGGAACGCGTGATTGATACGCCGATCAGCGAGAGCGCCATGATCGGCGCGGCCTGCGGAATGAGCTATCTGGGGCTGCGGCCCATTGTCGAGATGCAGTTCATCGACTTTATCGTTTGCGCCTTCAACCAGATTACGAATTTCGTGGCCAAGGGACATTATCTATGGAATGCCCCGGCGCCGATGGTGGTGCGCGGGCCGTCCGGAGGCGGCGTGCATGGCGGGCCGTTCCACTCCGCGAATCCGGAGATGTATTTTGTGCACACGCCGGGGCTGAAGGTGATCTATCCCTCGACGCCGTACGACGCGAAGGGTTTGCTGAAGGCCGCGGTGCGGGACAATAACCCGGTGCTCTTCTTCGAACATAAGTTCCTCTACCGCCGCATCAAGGGAGAACTTCCCGCCGGGGACTACACCGTGCCGATCGGCAAAGCCGTGGTGCGCCGCCAAGGGAAACACCTGACGATCATTTCCTACGCGGCGATGACGCATACTTCGCTCGAAGCGGGCGAAGCCCTGGCGAAGGAAGGAATCGAAGCGGAAGTGGTCGATTTGCGGACGCTGCTGCCGTTGGATGAAGAGACGATTTTGAATTCGGTGAAAAAGACCAACAAATGTCTCGTGGTGCACGAAGACACGAAGACGGGTGGAATCGCGGGCGAAATTGCGGCGATTCTCTGCGAGAAAGCGTTTGGCGATCTGGACGGGCCGCTGATGCGCGTGACCTCGCTCGATACGCCGGTGCCGTACGCGCCGACGCTGGAAGAATATTTTCTGCCCAACGCCAAAAAGATTTTCTCCGCCGCCAAGGAGCTGGCGCGGTATTAGATTTCTCACGAGAAGAGGAGAGCGACCATGGCCGTAGACATCGTAATGCCCCAGATGGGCGAGAGTATTTTCGAAGGGACGATCACCAAGTGGCTGAAGAAGCCCGGCGACAAGGTGGAACGCGACGAGCCGCTGTTTGAAATCTCCACCGACAAAGTGGACGCGGAAATTCCGTCGCCCTCAGCCGGCGTGCTGAAGGAGATCAAGGTCGGCGAAGGGCAGACCGTGCCGATTCAAACCATTGTCGGCGTCATAGATGCGGCAGGCTCTGCGGCCGCGGCGCCTGCCCCAGTGAAAACGGCTGCGCCCCCTCCTGCTCCTGCAAAAGCCCCCGTCGCCGCTGCTCCAGTCCCGGCACCCCCGAGGCCCGCGGCTCCTGTTCCGGCCGCCGCGCCGATTGCGGCTGCTCCTGCTTCCTCGGGTTCCACGGGCGAACGGATTCACAGCTCGCCGTTGGTTCGCCGCATGGCCGTAGAGCATGGCATCGATCTTTCGAACGTGACGGGGACCGGAGCGGGCGGGCGAATCAGCAAGCAGGACATCGAAGCGGTGATCGCGGCAGGCGGCGCCCCCGCTGCGGCGCCGGCGGCATCTTCGCGACCGGCGCCTCCGTCACCAACGGCATCCGCGCCAGGCGTGTCCGGCGGGCAGGCACACGTCGCACTAGAAACGGCAGTGCCGCGCGAAAAAATGTACTTCGGCAATTACGAAGTGCAACCGATGAGCGCCATGCGGCTGCGCATCGCCGAGCACATGGTGGCGTCGAAGCGTGTTTCGGCACATGTGTACTCGGTCGACGAAATCGACATGACCAAAGTGGCCGCGCTGCGCGCCAGGTCCAAGGACGAATTCGAAAAGCGCTACGAAACCAAGCTGACGTTCATGCCCTTCTTCGTGAAGGCCGCGGTCGCCGGACTGCGCTCGTTTCCGACGCTGAACGCCTCGCTGGATGGAACGAACGTCATCCTGCACAAGGAGATCAACATCGGGATCGCCGTGGCGCTCAAACATTCTCGGCATCCAGCGCAACATGAACGACCTCGCGGAGCGCGCGCGTTCGAAAAAGCTGAAGCCCGAGGAAGTTCAGGAAAGCACATTCTCGATTACCAACCCGGGCGTCTTCGGCGGCTTGTTCGGGCTGCCGGTGATCAGCCAGCCGAACGTCGGCATCCTCGGTCTCGGCGCCATCGAGAAGCGCCCGGTAGTTATCAATGACTCGATCGCCATCCGCTCGATGTGCTACGTGACGCTCAGCTACGACCACCGCGTGGTGGACGGCGCGATCGCCCACCAGTTCTTGCATAAGGTGAAGGAAACGCTCGAAAACTGGTCGGAGCCGGTGCTTTAGGAGACGGTGATCGGGATGATAGCCAGGTTAGCAGAGACTGAGACTTCAAGGGTTTGTCACTCGGCTTGCAGCTCCTCACGGGGCACTCTGCGGGTTCAACGGATGGAGATTTCTCCACTACATAGGGTGGCCTGGACTTCGTCCGAATCCTGCCCGAAATTGGGACGAGCGTTCCCATGAGTGACCATTCCTGAGTTCTTTCTCTGTCCCACCTCATATGGAAGTATCATAAATCAAAAGGTTTACTGCTGTTCCAGGCTGGAAGCCGGGCTGCGCTAAGAACTCCCGGAACCGGCGCAAGGGCGGGCCCAAGGCCCCCATTCTGATTTGAACATGTTTAAATTAGAGTCAGCCGCAAACTAATCTGCCATGCCAGCTAGTTTGCGTTGCAAACCAAAGTGCGGGCCATTTCAAGGAAAGGAAACGCCAATTGATGCAGCCCCGAATCCTTATCGCTGACGACCAGCAGGACGTTCTGGACGCGCTGCGGCTGCTGCTCAAGGGGCACGGCTACAGCATCGAAACGGTGAATTCTCCGGCGGACTTGTTGTCGGCGGTGGCGGGCCGCGAATTCGATATTCTTCTCATTGATCTGAACTACGCGCGCGACACGACGTCCGGACGCGAAGGTTTGGATGTGCTCAGCCGGCTGAGGGAGATCGAAGATGCTCCGCCGGTGGTGGCCATGACCGGATGGGCCACCGTGGGCTTGGCCGTGGAAGCCATGCAATACGGCGTGAGCGACTTTGTCGAGAAGCCGTGGACCAACACGCGGTTGCTGGAAATTCTCCAGAAGCAAGTCGGCCTGGGCCGCGAGCGCCGCGAAGCGCGCCTGCGGGAGTTGGAAGAACTCCGGGCGCGGCAAGAAGCCATCCTCCATCTTCAGGAGCAGGAACGGGAAATCGCAGAAGCCAAAGCGATTCAGGAAAAACTTCTGCCACGCGAAATTCCGCAAATGCCGGGATATGAAATCGCCAGCGCCTGGCAATCGGCCCGCTTGGTGGGAGGCGATTATTTCGACATTCTTCCACTCGACGAGAAAACGCTTGGACTGTGTATCGCCGACGTGTCTGGAAAAGGCATGCCAGCCGCGCTGCTGATGTCCAACCTGCAGGCTGCCGTGCGCGGGCTCTCTTCGCTTTCCGTTGCGCCCCATCTCCTTTGCAACCGCCTGAATTCCATCGTCTACCGGAATACGGACAGCGACCGCTTCATCACGTTTTTCTACGCACAACTGGACGGCCCCGCCCGCCGATTGACTTACGTCAACGCCGGGCACAACCCGCCATTCGTGATGCGCTCCGACGGCTCGCACGAGCGATTGCGGGAGGGCGGCGCCGTGCTGGGCGTCTTCGCCAGCCGGGATTATGAGATGGGTGCGGCGCAGTTGTCCCCGGGCGATCGCGTGGTTCTGTTTACGGACGGCGTTACGGAAGCGTGCAGCCCGGCGGGCGAGGAGTTCGGCGAAACCCGCCTGCTGCATTTGCTGGAGGATCACCGTGCGCTGTCCGCCGATGAATTGCAGGCGAAAATCCTAGCCGTGGTAGCCGAGTTCTGCGGGGGCCGCTGGCAGGACGATGCCACGCTGCTGGTGCTTGCCGTTGGTGCACAAAGACACGGGAACGGAGACCATCTCCCGACCGCACTCGAGGAAACTGCTCGCTGAGTCCAGCTTACCTCTGATTTCCCGTTTCCCTCATTGCAGTAGCGGTTCAGCTTGGCCACCCAAACCGCAAATCCTTCCATCGCGATGGGCTCGATGCCGGCGTCGCGCAAGGTGTCGCGCACGAAGCGATGGCGGTCATTTTCCGCGTTTAAGGCCACATCGGTGACGGCGGCAAATTCGGTTTTCAGGGAAACCTTGGCGGTGATGCGCTCTGCGGTGTAGGCCAGGAATTTAGCGTCGGCCGGACCGCGGGTGACGGAGAGACTCTGTACGAAACCGCGCGTACCGTTGCGGCGGTGGCTGTAGTCGAGACGCATGGGGCTGCCTGGGAACGGATTTTTCGATGCGGTCCCACAGGTGGGCCTGCCGGAAAACCTGCGAGCAGTACGAGCGCATTGGGGCGCGGCTGCCGGGTGCCCCGACACGGCCCGCTGCGGGACGACGTGGTCGCCGTAGAGGCGCTCTAGTTCGGCGTCGAGGTCCACGGCAAAGACACCTTTTTGCGTGGCAAGTTGCAGGGCGTTGGACAGAGTGTCGTCCCACTTGCCGAGGAGCTGCTGCCAGTCGCCCCGGCCATTCGAACCGTTGGCGGATGCCCGTTGAAAACGGTCTTCCAAGTCATCGCGGAGCGCGCGCAGCAGCATTTCATCGGCTTGCGGATGGAGCCGCCGGATGCGGTTATACTCGTCCTGTTCTTCGATCAGGCGCAGCCGGCGTTCTCCGGTCTTGGGATCGAAGGTCAGGACACCAATGTTCAATCACTCGTCTCGAACAAAGTTCGGGGTATAGCGGAGGATGCCGTAGGCGCAGGCTCTTTCTCCCGGTGATCTCCCGGCACTAGGCGATTCTAGAGAATCTTCATTCATGATTCAGATCCAGTTCGGAAATGGCTGGCGATTGCATCTCTTGTCCTCCAGAATCAGGTCCGGCACGCGGTGGCGGCGGTGCCGTTGTTCGAGGAGCGCCAGCGGCGCGTCGTAGTCGTCGGCGTACCACTCCGGGGGAATCGACCGGATGATCTCATCCAGGGCGCGTTCGGTCAGCTGTTTTTCGATGCGCTCAAGCCACGGCGCGAAGGACTCCATTCCCGTCGCGCCCTGGTACACGCGGTTGCGCGCGTAAAGACCGCGCAGCGGAGCGTCAGGAAAATTCCATTCCCCGGCTTTGAAGCAAAAGCCCTGGTCAATCACCTTCGTCTCGGAAACAAGGTCAATTCCTGAATTGAAAAACACAGTATTCAATGTGGGAAACAAGCTAGGGTAGCGATAGTCCCAGTCCGGGAGGTGTGATTCCGCAAAAAGAAAAAGCCGGAACGATGGTCTCGGCTTCTTCCTCAACAAGTTCTCCGCTGTCTGAAAAAGATCTACCGCCTCTTTTTCTTCTTCGCCGGCTTCTTCGCTTTCTTCTTGGCGGCCTTTTTCTTGGGCTTCGATTTTGCTGCCTTTTTCTTCTTGGCAGGTTTCTTCTTCGCCGCTTTTTTGGCCGGTTTCTTCCCCGCTGGCTTGGCTGCCGGTTTTGGCGCGGGAGTCTCTTCCTCGGCTTCTTCGCCGACGATTACCAGCTCCTCTTCCTCGGTTTCGACGGTCTCTTCGGTTTCGCCCGCCAACTCCTCGTCGTCTTCCAGCCTGGACAGCTCGTTGTCGTCTTCGAAATTGTCCTTCTCGATTTCCATTCCATCCTCCCCTGGGGGAATCTTTGGCCCCCGTTTGCAAAGGGGGTCCACGGGTCGCTGTTCTGGCCGGAGTTACCTGAAATTCCACCCCGCCCTTGAGCCGTTGTTACCGTACTCGCCGGGAGTTGTCAAGCATTCTGCGGTATTCCCTGCAAGAGACCTCTGGGACGAAGGGAGGCGAAGCGAGGGCCACCCGTAGTACAGGACCCTTCGAAATGCTTTGTCGCTCGTAAGTTATTTATACAAAAAGACTTAATTGTGACTTGCGGCGACTGGTCCTCCGGCTGTATTGCCCGCCACGGGCGGTGCGGATTTTTTCTTTGACTTGGATCGCGCCCGCGCTGGTGAAGTTTCAGGAGCCCCGCCGAGGGTGTAGATGCGCAGCACCATGCCGCGGCTCACTTTGTTGGCCTTCAAGCGATTCCATTTGCGCAAGTCGTCCGCACTCACGCTGAAGCGGTCGGCGATTCCCAGGAACGTGTCGCCGCGCCGCACACGATAACTCACCAGCCGACGTTTCGTTTCCGATTGCGGCTGTGTCGCGGGGATGATCAGCTTCTCACCAGCATCGAGCGCGGCTTTGCGCTCCAGATTGTTGGCATCGGCGATGGCCGCAGCCGTCACGCGATATTTCTTGGCTATGGATGTGAGTGTTTCTCCGTTTTCCACGCGATGGCGCCGCCAACTGACCCATTTGTCCGCAGGAATATCCGCGATCTCCGCGGAGAATTTTTGCGCCGTGCCGAGCGGCAGATGCAGTTCGAAAGAAGGCTCGTCGGGAGTCGCGAGGCGCAGCAGGGAGGGATTGAGCGAGCGAAGTGTCTCCGCGTCGACGTCAATGGTTTCGGCCACCAACCGCAGATCGATGGCGCGGCCCGGTTTCACGACGTCGGTCGGGACCGGCGCCTCCGGTTCGGCCTGGATGTTGTAGTGCGCCGCATCTTTGGCGATCAGCGTCAGCGCGATGATGATGGGCACATAGTTTTTCGTTTCGCGCGGGAGCACATTGCGCTTGTAGAGCTCCCAGAAATCAGCGTAACCGGTGCGCTCGATGCCCTTCTGCACGTTCCCCGGGCCGCAGTTGTAAGCAGCCATCGCCAGGTACCAGTCGCCGTAAAGCTTGTAGAGGTCGCGAAGATGCTGCGCCGCCGCGTGCGTGGCCTTCTCGGGATCCTGGCGTTCATCGATCCACCAGGTGTGCCGGAGGCCGTATTGCTGCCCTCGGTAGGCCACGAATTGCCAGATCCCCCGCGCACCGGCGCGCGAAAGCGCCAGCGGCTGGAAGGCGCTTTCGGCTTGCGCCAGGTAGATCAGGTCCTGCGGCAGGCCCTCTTCCCGCAGCACGCGGGAGATCATCTCGCGATAACGCCCGGCACGCCGCAGTCCGGTTTCCACGATGGCGCGGCCGCGCGGCGTTTGGAAAAAATTGAGAAAGGAAAGCACCTGGTCGTTCACGGTCAGCGGCAGGTCGTGGGAAAAGTTCTTAGCCGCTTCCTCGGCCCGCTCTTTCAGTCGCGGATCGACCGGAAAGGTCATCTCCGCCACTTCGTCAATCGCCGCTGGAACGGCGGGAGCTTCGCTGAAGCCGTCTCCGGCTCGGAAGGCCTGCAGCTCGTAGGCATACACCGTGTCCACCACGCGGTGAAACAGTTCGCTTAATCGCGGATCGCCATTGGGGTCGTAGCCGCTCTCCAGCATCCAGTCGACGGCGTCGTCGAAATCCTTCCGCGCGGCTTCGAGGTGGCCGGCCTTAAAATTTTGCTCGCCGGAGGCGAATTTTTCCTGGACCTTCTGGATCAGGTAGTCCTTCCCGTCCGGAACCGCGGGCAACAGCCAGACGTAGTAGCGGTGCGGCGGATTCACTACCGGCAAAAGCGCAAGTTCCGCCTGAACCTGGGGCGCGGCCGCCGGCGCCAGCGCCGGAACTCTTGCCTGCACGGGTTTTTTACCTGCCTCTTCGCAGCCCAGCAGACCCGCCGCGAAGAGCAGGGTACCAGCCGCGATGTGCAGGCGTTGTGTCATCCCTTCATGGTAAGGAGCCGCTCACCCTAAGGTCAACGCATTCCGGCAAACAGGGGTTGACGCTCTCAGTACAACCCGGGACCTTCCTTCGGCGCTGTTCCTGGCCACCCTGATTTGGGATAGACTCGCGCTGGAGGTGATCCCGTGAAGACCAGTGCGCGACTTGCCGAAGCCAACCGCTTCCGAACGCTGGTCGTTTGCCTGCTCGCCTTGCTCCTCGCCTGCGCTCCGGTCATCTCTTCGCAGCAGAAGAGCCTTTCTACTGAGAAGCGCGCCGAAATCGAAAAAGCGGTTTCGAGTTTCATGTCGGCAAACAGCGTGCCTGGGATCGGGGTGGCCGTCGTCCTGGAGGGTGAACCCGCCTGGTCCGCAGGATTCGGCATGGCGGATCTGGAGAACTCTGCTCCGGCGACCTCCTCAACGCTATTTCGGCTCGGATCCATTTCCAAACCGATAAGCGCCGTAGCCGTTTTACAGCTTTGGGAGCGCGGCAAACTGGATCTCGATGCGCCTGCTCAGAAGTACTGCCCCGCGTTCCCGCAGAAAGAATGGCCGATCACTTCGCGCGAACTGCTCGGCCACCTCGGAGGCATCCGCCATTACAACAGCGACGGAAAAGGTGACATCCCTGAAGACAGCGCCCGGCATTTCTCGAGCATGGAAGAGTCGCTGCAGATTTTCGCGGCCGATCCCCTGGTCGCGAAACCTGGAACGAAATTCAACTACTCGACTTACGGCTACACGCTTCTCGGGTGCGTTCTGGAGGGCGCCGCATCACAGAAATACGTAGGCTACGTATGGGAGAATATTTTCAAGCCCGCAGGGATGACGCAAACCCAAGCCGATGATTTTTTCGTCGTCATCCCCCACCGCACGCGCTGGTATCACAAGGACAAGTCCGGGATCGTCCACAACGCCGGCGTTCTGGATTCCAGTTACAAGATCCCCGGTGGCGGGCTGATCTCTTCCGCCGACGATATGGCGCAGTTTGAGGCCGCGATTCTGGCGGACAAGCTCTTAAAACGAACCACGCGCGACGTCATGTGGACCGTTCTGCAACCTACAGAAGGCAAGCCCAGCAACTACGCCTTGGGATGGTTCGTCGCCGAAAAGTTTGGCCTTCGAACCGCGGGCCATACTGGCGGACAACAAGGAACCGACACAGCGTTCTTGATGGTGCCCGACCGGCGCGCAGGTGTAGTCGTGCTGGCCAATATGGACAACGTGAACACCAACCTCCTGGCGGATGAAATCTTGAAGATCATCCTCGACCTCAAAGATAACACCCGCTAGGCACAAATCATCAGCGCCGCTGGCGCTTACACTTCTGCACGTTTGAGCAAATATTGCGCCGCCAGCGGAAGCGCTGCGGCTAGCAACTGTCAAGCATTTTCCCGAATGTTGTTTTCTTGCTCTTCTCACCCGCTAACCGATTGACCTCAAAGGGATAAAAATTTCCCTTGCCAAGTCCCAAAAGCTGTGGTAGTCTGTCTTTGCGTTTGTTGCTCTTGTATCGCCTTTGGGTAGTAAAGCGGTCGCAAGGTCACACTTGCGGCCTATTTTTTTGTTTGGTGGACTGCTTTGTAGTCCTCCCGAACGAAGCTTGAAGACGGCCGCGGCTCTGTTGAGGGGCTCGGGACTTGGGGCATCAGATAGCTTAATGTTGTGCTCAGCCGGTCCCCGGCTGACAGAAAAGAGTAAAGCAGTGAGTAAAGAACAAGGTACAGTGAAGTGGTTCAATGCCAGCAAGGGCTTCGGCTTCATCCAGCGCCAGAGCGGCGAGGACGTTTTCGTCCATTTCTCCGCGATCGTGGCTGATGGCTATAAGACGTTGAACGATGGCCAGGCGGTTGAATTCGAAGTTTCCAAGGGCCCCAAGGGCCTGCAGGCCTCGAACGTACAGCCCCTCTAATGGACAGCTGATCCGGAGCCGCATCGGGCTAAACTCCGAAACGGCCGGCTTCAGCCGCACTTCACAAGAATGCAAAACGGGCGTCCCGCTTCAAACCGCGGGCGCCCGTTCTGCTTTTGAATCTTCTCCCATATCGGAAGACACCTCAATTCGATGACACGGTAGGTGGTCTGCGGCGGGGCGCCGTTGATGCCGAGTTCGTTGCAGCGCCAGACCCAAGCATCTCCGCTTAGTTTGCCGGCGATTAGCTCGTCCATAAGTGCGAAGACATTGATTTTCTCGTTCCCACGATGGAAGTAGAACTGGCCCGGCTGAGTTTCGAGTTGCCCGACTTTTTTCTCCAGCAGGGTTAGGGCTAGCGCCGAAGCCAGGAGTCTGCCAGCCCGTTCCGTGCGTTGTTTCGGTGTCAGCAGCATGCCTTGAGGATCGCGGATTTGCCTGCCGATTTCAGAAAGTCTTGGAATTACTTCGGGAAGAGCTTCCGCGGTAACGCCTTGCAGGAAAGAAGCATAGGCGACGACTGCCGTTTTCCGTGTGGGAATCGTGACCATGGTTCCCAGCACGTCCCAGCCGACACGGCGAAGCGTGTTTTCTTCCAACTTGGGATTGATGAATTTGAGAAATTGCAATTCAACGCTCCAGTACGGGCAGGACTTCTGAGTTCCAGTAAGGCATCCAGGCCATGCCCCCGCCGTGGATTTTGCGCACGCCTTGGATGCACGCCGACCCCGCCACCAGGCAAGCGAGTTCATCGGCGCGATGTTCTTTCTTGCGGGAAACGAAGTTGACCACCTGAAGAAATCCAACGAAGTACTACTTAAGTAAAAAGCCGATTAGGCCGTACATCGGTTGGCCAGTACTTTGGAAACTGTGGATCATCGCCGCCTGTGTCTTGTAAACCCACGGGCCGATACTTGTGTCCCCGCTGTAGTAGTGACCAAACTCATGCGCCACGAGGCCTCGAAACTCAGAGATGTTGAGCACGGATAGAAGTGGCAGGCCGACCGCCATTATTCGACGGCTGCCGAATCCAAGGATGCCGCCGCGATCCGCAACGAAGGCCTTGACTTGGCCGATCAGGTAGACCTCGCCGGGCAGTGGCTCGTTGAGACTGGCAGCGATGTCGTCAAGTTCGGCGAGCAGCAGAGGACGGGTGTCCCGATTGAGCGGCGTGCCCGGCGGTTCGAATTTTTCGCGCCGCGGCACCAGCGACCACAGCATGGCCCCAGCGACGAGAATGCCCCCAAGGAACAAGATGGCGAGCTGCACCTGGGGATGTTCCACGCTTTGCAGCACAGGTAAGGGACGCACCCAGCCGCGAGAACGATTACAAGAATGTAGGAAACAATCACTATGGCAATGGACAGCAGCGCCTACGGCGCGACAGAACGTCGCGGCGTGATGGCGATCTTTTCGCGCATAGAGGTGCGCCATAACACACCTTGAGAAGTGGCCGGTGGCAGCCCTCGCGAAGAGACTCTGTTACGCGCAATACTTGTGTCGAAGGTGCGGGCCCGAAAAGGGCCCCGCCGGTCCAGAGAGGGGTGCCGGCCATCACAGAAGTATTGAATCAGGGCGCCTAGCCGGTCTAGCCCTTCCAGACGTACTTCCCGCACGGACAAGGCACCGACTCGGTGGGATGTTTCTTTGCCATCGGTTCCCGGCAGACGGGACAATTCTTACGCCACATACTGCACCTGCCTTTTCCTCAACAAACCGGTTGCGCACTGGCTGGAACGTCAAGCTGATCGATCATGGCGTAGAATTCTTCCAGCTCTTGCATTGCTGTGAGAAGCTCGAGCGCTTTTCCATAAGCGGCTATCGCCCCGGATAGACTGTGAAACTCCGGAGAATCCTTGACCGTTCCTCGTCTTCGTATGTGTGCATCCGCCGATAGTTCAAGGATTCGTTGTATGCCTTGGTTCGCAAGACCCTCGCTATCATTCATCATCGGTTGTGCCTCCTTTCTATGAGTATGGGTGCGAGCCTCCGGGATTTTGCGGATTATCATGGAGGCGGAACACGGGTGGATTGCCTGCCCTCGCCCCGCCCCGCCCCGCTGGCGCACTCCTGGGTCACCCATCCTTTCTGCAGTATGCTCGCTTGGCGGTTATCCGGCCCTGTCGGGGGGGCGCCTTGCGCTAGCCTCTTTGTTTCTATTGATTTGGCCCCGGCCCGTCCTCCGGCCTCTTTTCCTGCTAATTTCCAGTTTCCATTTTCGAGTTTCCAGTTTCTGATTTCCAGCTTCCCTCTCCGCACCTCTAACACCTGTCACGCCAATCACTTACAAATTCGCCGCAAGTTTATCTTAACAAGTATTGAACTTATATGTTAATATAAATTGTGGTTACTAGCCGCCAGCTGGATTGTTCCGCCCCGAGTTCCCGCGTCTCCGCCTCCTCACCAGTGACAAAATCTCCCGTTTCCGAGAGCACCGCCCGCCCAACCTGCCCCGACCCGGTCACCGCCCACGATTCCGCTCATTGCCTCCTTACCTCGCTACATCATCACCGATCATCACTTTGCCTTTTCCCCAAAGGACAGTAGCGTTTCCGCTACACCGTACCGCACACCCCTTGTGGGACGCGCCTCCGAGCCGGACGATAGAAGGACGGTCCGAAGCGAAGCCCGCCTTTCACGCGCGGCCGTTGGTCGAAGGGAGCCTAAGCAGAACATCATGGGTACGCTGAACCGCAAGGAATTG
>QHZB01000497.1:0-2577 GCA_003224525.1 Acidobacteriota bacterium
GAGAGTTTCAGAATGCTCCTGGTATCCAACCTGTGTGATTTGCTTGGAGGAAACTGGGATCCGATGCATTTTTTAGAGCCCCCTTTCTGGAGACGCTTCCAACAGCTGGCGCGGGGACTCGCCATCCTGTCGCTGCCTTGGTGGTATCGGGTCTACGGTCTAGCCGTTCTTTCTAACTGGGCGTGACCCTTGGATCGTTCCTCTGGTAATGGCTCAACGGCGGGAATTCTACCATAATGAAAGGGATTCAAAGTTGCTGATAAACAAGGAAGTGGTTGGTCGGGGCGCCGAGATTTGAACTCGGGACCTCCTGCGCCCAAGCCAGCCGGGCCACCTCCTGGAAGCCCTTCCTTTTCAATATTGTTTTTCAAAACAAACGAGTTAGAAAAATATTTGGTAGTGGCATGATGTGCCGAATTGTCGCTGCGCATGCATGGAGTCCCCCGAATTTTTCCCATAGCGAAAGGGAGGCGAAAGTGTACCCGGCCTGTTCGAGCCCTTGTGTGGCTATAACAGGGCCCATCATTTCTTCATATCGGCTTCTCATTTCCGCTCGGTGAGTGGGGCGCGCTGGTTCTTGACACTTCTCCTAATACAATCTAATATTTAGATGTTAATGGAGGAGTCATGCAGAAGCAAAGGTTAAAGCTGAAGCAGGCAAGCGCTGTCCTGCAGATTGAACCGAAGGAATTACAAAACCTGGTCCAATTCGGCATTGTGAAGCCCAAGCGGTTTGCGGGAACGTGTTTCTTCGACACGAACACTCTTATGGTAGCCAAGGTGGCGTTCTGTCTGAAAGAGTCGCTGGGGACGCGCACACGTGTTTTGTCCAAGCTGATGGACGTATTCCTTGCATCGGAAAAGGAGTTCAAGTCAGACAATCCGAAGTACATCGTCTTTAAATGCCGGCTTTCAGCCGAAGAGGACCCCATCAAGGTCGGCGTGCCATTCCGCGCACTTGGGGAACAGCTTCAGGAGCAAATGACGCGGGCTGACCTGTACAGGGATCTACCTCGAGGCCGCAAACGCCGGGGCTGGAAGAAGGAGTTTCTCGAGTCGCTGACCGAGGCGGCTAAAGACATCGGCGAAGTCTCGGATGAGGAAATCTTGCAGACAGTCCGCGCCTGCCGCAAGGAAAGACGAGCGCCGGAGATCACCGTTGTCGCGGAAAGGTAAGAAGGAAAAGTCTCGCGGCGTCGTGGACACAAACGTTCTCGTAGCGGGCATTTCGGGTTTCAGGAAGCCATATGTCCGAGGCAAAAATCCTAGCGCCGATTTGTTGCACAAATGGGCCGAGAAAGGCAATTTCGTCTGGCTTGTAACGGATGACATTCTGGACGAATACAAGGAGATCTTGAGGCGCTTGGGCGTTCGACCAAATCTCATCGGCGCTGTGATCAACCTTATCCGCGAGCGAGCCGAACAGGTGAATGTTCGCGTATCCTTCGAAATCTCTCCTGATCCCAAAGACGATCCGTTCTGCCTCTGCAGCGAAGAAGGGAATGCGGATTCATTGTCACGCTAAATCCCAAGGACTTCCCGCAAGAACGGCTCAAGGCAAAGGTCATTTCACCCGCCGCTCTTGCATAGGGAAGGCGTTGACGTTGTGAAGGGCGTTTTGGATTGGAGAGTTCCTAACTCTGGCATCGATGGATCATTTCGATCCCCACTACACCTACACACTCTGAGAACAGCGCCTGCCCAACGGGCAGCGGTGCTAGCGGGTCTCGGACGGTNNCTACAATTGATTTCCTTTCAATTATTTCGTAACACCCCGCAACCATCCGAATTGACAGTGCCGCCTTTTTCTGAGGGAACAAACGGTTCTCTCGCCACGTATACCTCACAAGGAGGAAGACCATGAAGCGTAAGAACGCGGCGATACCCCGGCTCCTCACACTGTTTCTGTTGTTCGCCAGTTTCGCAAGTCGGGCTTCGGCGGCTAACAAAGGCTTCGTGATCGCCATGGGCGGCGGCAACGGAACTCCAGAAATCTATGAAAAGTGGAAAAGCCTGGGTGGTGGAAAGAACGCCAAGGTGGTCCTCATTCCAACGGCGAATAACCCCGGCGATGACATCGCCCCAGTTGTCAACGGGCTAAAACAAGTCTTCGGCGTTCAAGACGTCTCAGTGCTTGACACGAAAGATCGTGCGAAGGCGAACTCAGCCGAGTTCGTCGCGCCATTAAAGCAGGCCACATTCGTATTCATCGATGGCGGACGGCAATGGCGATTGGTCGATGCGTATTTAGGCACTCGTGTGGAACGCGAACTGCGAAATGTCTTGAAGCGGGGTGGTGTGATCGCGGGCAACTCCGCGGGCGCCAGCATTCTGGCTTCTTACCTCGTACGCGGTGATCCCAGCGGTCCAGAAGTTGTGATGGCGAAAGGTCACGAGCGCGGTTTTGCCTTTGTGCCCAACAGCGCGATCGATCAGCATGTTTCCGAGCGACATCGCGAACATGACATGGAACCGGTAGTGGCGGCGCATCCAAAGCTGCTCGGCATCGGGATCGACCCCAACACGATCATCGTGCTGCACGGTGATCAATTCGACGTGCTGGGCAGCGGCAAAGTT
>QHZB01000497.1:2632-3467 GCA_003224525.1 Acidobacteriota bacterium
GGGCTGAATCAGCCGACTTCTTGCAGGATCTCGGTTATTACCGGTAAAGTTCGGCCTAGTACCAAAACGATCAGCTCCTGAGGCAGATTCGACCCCTGTACGAAAAATCTTAGTAGCCCCCCGGCCAATGCGGATACCCTCGTTTGAGTGGTCCCTAGGCTAGGTACGAATCAGGATGGCTTACGACCCCGGAATGAAACCGCCGAAGCGGAAGCAGCTCGCCGCTTCTGAGATTGAGACCGATCTATCAAGGATTCAGCAGCTTTCACAAGAGCAAGACAACGAAAACTGGGAATTCCGGTCGTGGCTAAAGCAGAACGCTCCAGATAACATCGATGGCATCGTCAAGGCGCTGAGCCAGAAGTACTTCGCCCTTATCGACTGCACCCAGTGCGCAAATTGCTGCCGATCATTGCAAACGGAATTCAAGAAAAGCGAGCTTTGCACGATTGCAAAGACGCTCGGGCAATCGATAAAAGCGTTCGAGAAACAATTTATGTCAGAAGGCATGGTGAACCCGCCGTGCCCGATGCTGGACGGGAAACTTTGCTCGATTTACGAGAATAGACCCGAGGTTTGCAGGTCGTTTCCTCACCTAGAACAACCAGGATTCACAACCCGGCTCATGGGTGTGATTGACAATGTTGCGATCTGTCCGATCGCGTTCAACGCCTTTGAGGAATTAAAAACAAGACTTCGATGGCTACAGGGCCGTCGCGATCAGGAGCCCTAGGCTTAGCTGAACTGGTCAGGCCCCTTCGTTTCAGTGCAAAACTCACCGACCCTTCTTTTTCTCGCAAGGTACTAGACGCCACTCACCGACCCTTCTTTTTCT
>QHZB01000369.1 GCA_003224525.1 Acidobacteriota bacterium
CGCATCGTGATCGTCTTGCTCGAGGTGCGGATGCAGGACCGTGGTGGCGACCTTCCCAGTCGCAACGTCGTAGACGGCTATCTCAACGTTACCCCAGCGTAGATCGGCTGCGCCGGTCTGAAAGGTACCGATGGCACGAACGGATCCGACAATTAATTTGCCGTTATCCACGATGACACGCGGATCCATAAACCAGGACCAGGCGCCGTTGTCGTTGAGTTGAATGAGTTTCCCGGCAACGTAATTGGGTATCTTGTCGTCGCCAGTTCCGGAGAGCGCGCTTGCGAATGTGATCAAGCACAACGCCACCGGAAAGAGAACTCGAGAGGTTGCGTTCGCCACGAGAGAAGACCCTGGTCCTTCGGGACCATATCTTTCGCCAGTCGATTTTTTCACGGCACCCTCGCTTTTCCCAATGCCTGATTTCTCGCGTTTCATCGATACGACCTGCGCCAAGAATCTAGCCGCTTCTCGCCTTTCTGCTTGACAGGACCGACGATCTTAAATAACGTGCACCACGAACGACAGACAACGAAAGCATACCGTATCAACCGAAGATAGTAGAAAGTAAGCGATGGGAAAGTTCTCGGGGGCACTCCCAACGCCGTCGTGAAAATGAGCTGAAAGGGAGATCGCGGTGGGTCGGTGTCCTCATCTCGATAAGATGGTCTGAACGAGCCGACGTCTTCAGCGACAGCTTCTAGTGGTGTGGGTCAGAGTTGTTGGCCGGTTAAACGCCGGATTTAAGTAAGATGGCACAAATTATTTGGCACACCTGCAGCTTTTGGGTTTTTCTTCTCAAACTTCCTCTTCTCCTTCAGGATGGCGCTCGGCTGATAAAGCAGAGGCGAGCTCTGCTGGAAAGCAACTCGCCAAGGAATAGCCAGCGGGAGATTCATCGGAACGATGAGCTGGGGGGTGGCTCTCGCGTCGCTCCCCGCTACTGTTACAGTCCTGATCGTGTCGTGCACGGTCTTCCAAGCTTCGCCGAATGTCGCAACCAAGTTCATGTCGATCGGACAAACCGGCGAGCAGCGGGAGTTTCTCAATCTGGTTTCAGGCTGTGGCCGATCTTCGCCCCGATGCCTGCGCCGATCGCCACGCCCGTAGTTGGTGAAGCTCATCTTCCGCTTGCAAATGTGGCAGTAGCCGCTGGTGCGGGAGGGTCTCGGGTTTTTTTTCCTTTCCCTTGGCCCTTGCATCCCCACGCCCCCAATCCGCCCCTTCTATCCCCTCGTGTATACTTCCAGAGCTTTCCTGACCAAAGGATAGAGCGGGCACTTAATCGGCCTGCGGAGGTAGGCGTGCGACGAGTGATCGTGCTGACTTTGGCGGTGCTAGCCGGCTTGCCTGCCTTGGCCCAAAAACCCAAAAACACGGAGAAGCCCCTGGCCCTGATGGTTCGCCGCACGCTCCACGACATGGGCAAGGACGCGCTTATGCCCCCTATGCTTTCCTCCCTCTTGGGCCTGACTCCACACCCGGAGGGCGTGGCGGTGAAGCAGGTTGCCGCTAAAATCAGAGGAACGGATATGATCGGCTTCAATGTTTCCGTGAAAAACCATGGAGACATCGTCATCTTCCGCGAAACCCCCACCGTCAGAACCTACTTTCTGACTTCCCCGGCAGGAATGTTGCGCAAGGTCATTGAGTCCCGCAAACCGGAGAATGGCGAAGGCGAATTCAAAACCACAGAATTGCGCCCCTCCGCCCTGAAGAAGCGTTTTAACAAAGAAAGGCAGTGCTGGATGGATGTGGCGAAGAATACGGCGCTCTCCTCAGACTGCTATTTCGCGGCGAATTAGAGCGCGTGGTGCTATTTCTGAAAAATCTTCCTCTTCGCGCGCTACAAACCGGTTTCGATGGATGGCGCGTTGGCCACGGCTCTCCGCGAATGGAGCAAGACCACTCAGGAACTGATGCGCCACGCGAACAGCAGATTAACGCGCTGAGTAGAGGAGACCCGAGGCGCGGCAGACGTTTTTCGGCTGTGTCCGACTTACCGAAAACTCCATCCAGTCGTTTTCAACGCCCAATGCAACATGCGTTACATTCCGATCTCCTGGTTAGCCTGCTTCAATTTCATCTTCTTGAAAATCACTGATTTCAAAGGTATTCGCGCCGTATAACATTTTCGGTAGGGACGAGTACACAGGAACAAGCAAGGGTGTGAACTCACGCGCGATCGAACTGGGCAGAGTCGGCGGTGGCTGGGGAATTCCTAGGCCAGCTTCTCGTGTTTGCGCTCGCGATCTTGCCTGATTGCCAATTGCGGGCGAAGGCTCGCGAGGCTCTTCAGCGTGTTGTACCAAAACGCCGCGCCCAGGCTGAGAAATGCCACCGTGACCAAAAGACCCGGCACTTCATTCGAGGACTGCGTCCAGCCTCGGCCGTCCGGGAAGAGCTTGAACTCGGAGCGCACAAGTTCACTCTTGAGCGAAGCGGACTCGTCAATGAGCTTGTCGGAATCGCTGACCAGCTCGGCGTTCACTTCTTGCTGGTAGGCCGCGGCCAAGCTCTCGCGCGCAGGGTTTCCATCTAGGGTCGTGCGAAGCCAAGACTCCGCGTCCTCACGGCTGGCAAATCCCGGCACAACTTCGAGGGCGTGCGTCGCTTTGGCTTTCGCTTCCGCGGTGACTTTGTCTTCGTTGAGAGCCATGGAAAGGCCGTTGCCGGCCGATTGCTGTGAATTCCTGGAGGGCGGGGCGACTGTGTGAGAAGCCGCACGAACCTTAGGTTTTGGCGGTTCAGGGACGGCGGCGACCGGGCGCAGGACCGAAGCCATGACCTTGCGATAGACGTCGGGCACAACGGTATGAGCGCCTTCCTTTGAATGTGAAAATTTCTCCGCCTGCTTGTCAATGGCTTCCGCTCTGGCGGCCAATTGTGCGTGCAATTCGGCGCCTTGAGACATCGACTGGAACAACCGAACGGAGTCAAAGTGCGCGACAAAGGCGAAAATGCAGGAAAACACGACCGTTACGAGGCGTGCTTCCAGGGCGAAGCGCTGCGAGGCCCGGTCCATGACGTGATCGAACCAAGCGCGAAGGCCTTCCAAGCGCGGCTCGGGCGGAGCCGGCGCCGCGGTCAATCCTCCCGTGCCTCCCGTGGCAGGAGTGAATTCCGGCTCGGGTTCCTTCGCTTGTGCAGTCGCTTTTTCCACCGCGACGGCGACGCTCCCCTCCGTTTCGACCGGCTCGGCGTGGCGAACGATGCCTTCGTCGAAATCCGCATCCGCCGGGGCGAGAGCTTCATTCTGCAACGGCGCAGCCTTCGAGGCGCGGCGGACGATGCCCTCATCGAAATAGGCCCTCGAGTGGACAGGCCGACCTCCTTGCGCCGGTTCTGGCTTCGCTCTGGCTCCCGGCGCATTCTCCGTCCACGCGATCGTGAGCATTGCGCGCTGGGCAGGATCGGGCAGCGTGCCGGGAAGCGGGTCGGAGAGCTTTTCGAGGACGGCGAGCAACTCTTCGACACGGACTGATGTGGCCAGGCGCCAGCGGCTGAGCAGCCCGCCAAGAATGGCGCCGACGAGCGCCCCGGTGCGCCAGGGATGCTGGCAGAAATTGATCGCTGAAACGTAGCCGGCGAGAAGGTCCGAATATTTGCAAGTATCCGCGGCGAACAGACGCTTGGCAATCAGGAGAACGATAGGAGTGACGAAGAAACCTACAACCCCACCCACGATCCACGGCAGCAGAGGAATTGAGGCGCCCGCGCCTTGCAGCTTCCCCGCCGTCTCCGGCGGAATGAAGGGGAGCCGGTCCGCGCGAAGGCAAAAGCGCGAAAAGACCGAGTCGGAAATCGCGGGGTGACGCAGGACTCTGCGGGCAATTTCCTTTGCCCAGCGTCTGGCTTCCTGATCCGGACAGGCGGTTTCGAACAGATCCACCAGGCTACGCCGCAAATTGGCGCCGCGCAGGCCTAGCAAGCTGACGACAAGCTGCGTGGCCGCCGTGATGAACAGGCTGGCAACGAGCATGAGGGCGGCAAAAGCAATCACGGTATCAAAGTGTTGAAACATGATGGTTTCCCAATATGAAAAGTGTAGAGCAGAGTCCAGGAGACGGGCAGGGAAAAAGCCGGGTGAGTATTCTTATCGTTACGGCGGAGAGGACGCATCGAAGAATCGTCGGCCGAAGGGGTCGCCGGTGGGTGGTCGTGCCAGAACAAGGCGAGGACGAAGGCGGGCGAGGCAGCCTCAGGCGACTGGCTGCGTCCCAGATGTGTAACGATCGCACCTCCGAGGTAGGCGGAAACGAGCAGCAGACCGAGCGCTCGGGTTCGCGGAATCATAAACAAGATCGCACCGCTCGCCTCAAGCATGGCAATCAGCATCAGCCTGGGGTTGTCGAATCTCACGGCGCTCATTTGGGACACAACTTTCGGTTTTAAGCAAACTTTGCCACTCCGCTTCCTACGAGCACGGCTCCGAGCAAGTAGATCAAGATGGTACCTATGACGGAGCTTGAGGGCACTACAATCCCACGCTGAATTTAAACCAAGGAACTCTGCCCAGTGCCCCCTTTAGGGACGTCGCCAGGCTGATGGATTTCTATGACGACGAGCGGGCGCTGGCTATACTTGAAGGCTGCGAGGCTACCCTGCGGCGCTAGTCAAAAGGCAGCCCAGTTGGCGTTTAAAGATTGCCGCTGAAAGGGCGTCCGGATTTGGACCGGAGACCTCCTGCGCGCAAGTTAGCGAGCGAATCGTTCGAGTCGGCCTTGGTTTCGAGCTTCCGTCCAAGAAGACCGTAATCGGACCGCACGGAGCGAAAATCGACACTGAGTCGTTACACAATTGGCTGCATGAGCTTGATTCAAGTAGCTAGAGCCAGCGGGCGCACCCCCGCAACGAGCCCCTGTAGAAATTGATCGGAGCGCATGAACACCGCAAAGTGCCCACCGCCTTTGATCAACACGAACTCCTTGCGCGGCGCCTTGATCGATTCCAAGTATTGTCGAGCGAGTGCGGTCGGAGTTGTGAAATCCTTCTCGCCCTGGATAACAAATATCGGGATGGAGAATTCCAGATCAAGGTCTGCCGGTCCGATGGATTTTATCTGCAGCGACTTGGTGCCAATTGGACAGGGCGGAACGGAGAAACAAACGCCACCTGACTCCGCTTCCGCAAAACGAAGGTCGGGTTCCAATCCAAACGAGAACATCACCGACATCGTCTCGGGCGCTTGCCCCATCCAGAAGTTGTTGCTGTCTTACGGAAGGCGCCTGCTTCTCATGATTGACCGCAATCCGCCAAATGAAATGTCTTTTTTCGACTTGACTTAAACTTCGCAAAATGAGAAGATTTGTCATGCGGATCGTCAGCCGGAAGGCGCTTAGAGGAGCGACCGCAAGGCACAGCGAATGGGGCGCATCTCTAAACGCTTGGTACAAGATCGCAAAGAACGCGGATTGGAGAAACTTTGCTGAGGTTCGGAACAGTTGGAGAAATTCAGATGTTGTCGGGCGCTTCGTTGTTTTCGATATAAGCCATAATAAATGCAGGTTGATTGCCACTATCAAATACAGATGGAGAATGGTTTACATCCGGCGCATTCTGAGTCACGCCGAATACGACGAGAAGGAGTGGCAGAAATGATGATTGCAGTGCCCGAAAAATACGCACTCGAAGTTGGCTCTCCAACGCCGATCACATCCGAGCGTCAACATGGACAGTACCTAAGCGTCTTGGACAAACTGGCAAGCAAAGATAATCCAACAACTGAAGAAGAGAAGTATGCCGAAGTCTTGATGACCCTAATCGAAGCATACGAAGAAGAGCATCATTCCATTCCTGATGCTTCTCCGGTCGAAGTCCTCCGCACGTTGATGGATGCGAATGATCTGCGCCAGAAAGATCTTGTTCCAATCTTTGGCTCTGAAAGCATCGTATCCGAAGTCTTGCATAAGAAACGTGGCCTCAATAAAACCCACATCGAGAAATTGAGCAAACGATTTAGTGTTTCTCCAGCAGTGTTTTTCTAAATCGCTTCTTCGATTCGGGCCGCGGCGCGCGATCCGCTGGTGCTTGCATGTGCGCTCGTTGTTGTATTAGGAGCAAGCGCGTGTGCCGCGTTGGTTCCCGTTGCCTTCGTCATGCCTACCTATCGGCAGGGAGAGCCATCCATTGCCAGGAAAAGTGCGGAAAACTTCGACATAACACTGGGAGGAAAATCGGCGCATCTCTCCGATCTTAAAGGGAAAGTGGTAGTCCTGAATTTCTGGGCCTCGTATTGTGGGTCGTGTGTGGAAGAGATACCTCCCTGGATCGCCTCCAGCAGCGAATCAAGTCGCGCGGCGGTGTGGTACTGGGCATTAGCATAGATGAAGACCCGGCGCCCTACGAAAAATTCCTGGTTGATCACCCTATCGGATTTCCGACTTACTGTCAGCGGAATAAGAAAGTGTCTCTTGCCTATGGCACCTCCATGATCCCAGAAACATACGTCATCGACCGTCAGGGACAGATCGCTCGGAAGATTATCGGTCCGCAACAGTGGGATTCTGCAGAGATGCTGTTGTATTTCGACTCCATTTTGGGCCAGAACTGAACGTTCCCGTGTCCCCGATTTAGCGCCTTCGCGGTGTATGTTTGTTGCGGTCCAGAAACGGCATGGGGGATGTTGGCAGGACAGCGCGCGCGCGTCGCTGGGACTCGTACACCGTAAGTAGACGACTCGAGTGACTACCAGAACTCCTCGTGGCCGAGGCAGCACAGCGAATTCGGTATAACTTCGGTACAACTGGGGGCGAGAGTTCGGGAGAGAGAGCCTGCAAGCGACGCTCAGCAAAGCATTTAGAATTTTTGCCTTCTTTGTTAGTAAGATACGCAGCACAAGACTCTAAGTGCCGCTTCTGGTGTCGCTTACAGGGAAACGCGTCGTTTATCTCGCCCTTGAATTGGACCGAAGGTGGACTGAAATGGATGGGGTTCTGCCGGCGATGTATTTCGTTTACGAGTAAATCATGGCTCTCGGAGAGCCACAACGAAGGATGAAAATGAGCCCGAGATGGCGTAGCGTTTGTGCAGCCGCGTTGGCGACAGAGGCCGTTTTACTCTGGCGCTCGCAGAGCCCGCTTACGAGTACTACCGGATACACTTTGTTTGCGCCGTGCTCGATAAGCCAGGATGGTGAGGCTGGGAAACTTGCTGTACGTCGACTCCCAGCCACCATCCGGAACCAGTTAGTGGACTGCAATCTTGCCGTCGAGTAGTAGATTGCCGCTGTCGATGTAGCCGCTGCTCAGTGTGATGCTGAACGTCCCTGGCGGCACCAGCGAGCTATCCACGGCGACGATGGTGAATGTTACCGGCAAGCCGTTATTGGTACCCAATCCTGCGATCGTGACGGTATGCGCCACGTTGTCATAGCTCACCGAATTGACCTGCGTGGAATGGAAATCAGTTCCCGAACCCGCATCACTGAAATCCTCACTGTCTTGCTGTTGATTGCAATCGTTTTCATGGATGTGGAAGCGGGCGCTGCCTCCGTTCTTTCCGGTCACGTCGCCATCGCCGTCTGCCCCATGGCAGGTAGGAAGTTTCCCGATGAAGGTACCCCAGTTAGCGAGCGACGACCGTGTATGACCGCAGGTGGTATCGGCAGCGTACTGAGCGTCAGTGCAAGTCTGTCCGATGTATTCCGTCGCAATCCAGATGTTGCCGTCGCCGTCGGCTACTGCTGCCGAGTAATCGCCCCATCGCGCCACTCCTCCATTGCTCACTCCGTTGGGTTGGGAAACCGCATAACCAGAAGATCCGTCTTCAGGGCCAATGCCAGGACTGGCTAGGCGTACGTCCCCAGCGCTCGCGCTGATCGGGCTGTATGCTGCACTGGGAAAGTAGTCCTGTCCTGAGAGGGTAAATACAATGGCGGCTGCGCCGTTGGCCGTCACACCGATGGACGGGAATAGCACATCTTCGTGATGAACCGCCACGTAGCCTTGGTCGTCCAAGCTGGCGCTTAGCGCGCTGGAGCCCAAAGATGGTTTCACGACAAAGAAGGCAATGCCCACGCGTCGCTCTCCTCCAACGCTCGCGACCGTGTTCACGCCTGACCACAGCCTGCCATTCGCGAAAACGACCTGGTTCATGCGGTCATCATTGCTGGCTAGCTGCTCGAGTGGATCAACGTCCCCTAGAGAGTCGCGCAGCGGCGTCGGGCCTGCCTTCTGCTGGGCGTTGGTCCGGGGCGTGCCATAAACCTCGCTTCCGATGACCACATGTTTAAATGTAACCATTGGACTGGACGTCTTCAACGAGCTCGTATTTGTTAATGCCCACACGGCAACTCGGTTGTCGAGCGACCCGAAGAAGTCGAGTGCACTCAGGAAAAACTCGGCATCGCCTTGATTGTCGTGGCTGGGAGAGGCTGCCGGCTGGATGGAGTACCAGACGCCACCTGCATCAGGAGTTGGGATGGCGCCAGCATCGATGTGGACAACTGGCGGTAGCGTACCTGCGGCCAAAGCAGACTTGGACATGGCATAGACCTGCGCACCGTTGAATCCGTTTGTCTGCAGGGATAATTCGTTTGTGGTGAGGTAAAAACCATTGGCATCGGCGCCGATTAGTGGCTGATCGCCAAAGCACGGGCAGTTAGTATGGTTCGGCGTACCATTGGTACCATCGTCGGTTGAATCCAGCGCGAACAAAAAATAGCTGCCCCTCGGATCTGAACTCTGACTGACCGCGATATGCAAATTAGAGTGGTTTGTAAAGGCACCCGTCGCAGGGTCGGTAGAGATCTCGAGCACACTCACGAACCAGCGTTGCATATCGGGGTCAAAGTAGCACCGGGGATCAGAGAGGAAAGGGCCTCGAACCCCAGTGCTGCGGTCCACCACCGGGGGCAGCCCAAAGAACGGACTAAGTGCGGCTGGCCCACTCACCCGAGTTCCCGAGGAATTATACACAGCCAGGGCAAGGTTGACCGCCTCCATAACAAAACCGTTCCCCACACACAGCCCTTGGTCCGGTGGCTCGAGGCTAACCTGATTGCCTGAGTTTGCGAACCGCTGGTCATAGTGTGTAAGCCCTGGAAAGCCGGAAAACCCTGGATCTGGACTGACAA
>QHZB01000498.1 GCA_003224525.1 Acidobacteriota bacterium
AATGAAAATTTAACTGTCAGTCTTTGGAATTCGCTGACGACTTTGGTAGTCGTCTATCGTTCGTCTGGATCCGATCAGATGATTATGGAGTTCGTCGATTATGCCGAAGAGCCCGTGCAGGTTCAAATTCGAGTGAAAGGAAACTTCGCTGCGGTTCAATACGAGAACCCTGAACAGGGTTGCTGCGCATCCCTGGCGGTTGTCAAAAAAGGAGAATTCACGGAATTTGTAATTCCGTCTCTTCAGACGGCCGGCCGCACCTATCTAAAGCCGGCCGCAGACAGGCACGCACCCGCGCGTTGAAGCCGGCAGAGTTCAGCACGAATGCAAAGGCTAATTTAAAAGAAAAAAGTGAACCGAGATGGCCGGCAGCTTGCTGCGACCCTGAACTAAAAAAGAGAATTACTTTAGAACGGTTCACTCCACAGAGTTCAGGGGCTGAATCATCCAGTCCTCAACAGATTCAGAGCTTCTGGATTTGGTCGGCATCCGTTATCACAATTAATACTTCCTTCAGCCCTCTGGCGCTATGGCATCCAACCCTCTAGATCCGAAACTCGTAGTCCGGGTGGAGGCATCATTCGGGCAGATTTTCTTCGACTTCGTCGGAACCTCTCAGGGTTCACGAACTACTTCTAGGGTAAGTGCGTACAAATGCCAAATCAGCGGCCTAGAACGTAATCTTGCCCGAAAGCTGGACGATTCTCGAGCCGGGGCTGAAGTTCAGCTGTGTGCTTAACGGTGCCTGGAATGGCGTCCTCGGTGGCCCCAGGCAGATGGTCACGGCACCAGTACATCCTGTCGCGGTCGAGAATTGGGTGGTGTTCACCGAAGTATAGTTTATGCGGTTGAGGGCGTTGTAGGTTTCAAGAATGAGCTGTACCTTGACGCGCTCTGTGAACGGGATGCTCTTAGTGATTCGAGGATCGAGCGAAACGAAGTTGGGAAGATTGAAGGTGTCCCGGCCGAGTCCCGGCGAACGGTCGGTGCGGCTGTTGCTGTCTGTATTTAGGTCCGAGTTCACCAAACCGGAGTAAGGCTGTCCGGTTTCGGCAGTCAGGATACCGCTGAGTTGCCATCCGCCGACCAGGTAGCGCCACGAACGGTGCAGCGAATGTGTATAGCCGTCGAGGTTCCAAATCGCGCTTAGCACGAAGCGATGTCTCTGATCGTTCACGCCGGGGCCGCGATCCCCGTGAAGGTTGAGAGGGTCCTGCACCATCTTGGCGTCGTCGCCCGAGAAAGGAACGACCGAAGTGGCGTCCGGAGTATCGTCGATGACCTTGCCGAAGGTGTAGGAAGCAAGAAACTGGTAATTCTGGGAGAGGCGCTTGTTCAGTTGCACAGTCAGGCCGTTGTAGACAGAATTGGCACTGCCTTGGAATTCCTCAATGCGCGCAAAGCCAGCAATGGGGCGTGGCTGAGTGATCCGGTTCACCGTGGCAGTTCGAGTAGATCCCACAAATCCGACGGTTACGGGCGTCTCGGGGCCCTGCTGATTGATGTCCCGGGTGCGGGTGAGATGCGTGCCTTTGACCCACAGATAGTTAACCTGAACTGACATGCTGGGCTGAATTTGATACTCGAAGCCAAGGTTCGCCTGCTGCACATTAGGCTCGTGATAATTCGTCTCGAAGACATATATGGTGGGAGCGCCTGCGGTTCCACCGACCGGCGCGGCACAGCTTGCAGCTGCTACGGGAGCGCCGCACTTGGTGGCCGGATATTGCGGGATGCTTGCGCCTGTAAAGCTGAGGGTCTGTACGTTCAGAGCGTTGTTGGAGAAGGCGGTGCCGACGGTGATCGCGGGAGTGCGAGCATAGAAAATACCGAAGCCGGTGCGAACGACCAACTTCTTGCCGAGAGGTGTCCAGGCAATACCGAGCCTGGGACCGAAGTTGGCATGATCGTTGTGAATCTTGTTGGTGAAGATTCCCGCAGCCGCGAGGCTGGCATTGGGGTTGAGCACTGGCGGCTGGGCAATCAGGTCGAGATCGTATCGTAGGCCGAAATTCAGAGTGAGGTCATTCCGTACGCGCCATTCATCCTGGGCGAAGGCCGAATATTCCTGAAGATTGGGATTGGTAGTAGGTCCGGTAGTGCCAGCGCCAGCAAAGGCTTGCACGAAGGTATCCGCAGGAATTGTGGGCGTGGTGCGCGACGCTGGACATGGATCCTGTGCGGTGGTGGTAATCACCAGCTGCAGGCCTTCTAGGCTGCGACCGAAATTTTCCAGGCAATTGAACGTATAGCCGCCAGAGAAATTGCCGGGGAAAAAGTTGGCGACCCTATCCACAAGAAAATTGAGTCCCGTTTTTATCGTATGACGACCGCTGATAAAGGAAGCGTTATCGCCGAATTCGCCGCGATGAATGTTCGTAAAGCGCGGGCTAAAGAAATTCGACGAGATCGAGGCTGTTGCTGGAAAAAACCGTAGCCTCCGGATTGATGCTGTTCGCCTGGCCAGGTTCGTTGTCGCGGGTGTAGCCGCCACGAGCGACGTTGACGATAGTGGAGGAAATGGTGGAGGTGAGCGATCCAGTCAAGGTGTCCGTAGTTACATCGGAGGCGTCGGTGTGCTCAACACTGTTCTGGGACCTGCCATTTTCAAAGCCATTACCGACGAAGCGCTGGGCGTTATATCGGACGCCGAGCAGTTCGCTTTAGCCTAACCGCCAATCTACTTTGCCCAGATAGACGTTTTGATTTTGAGTGCGTATCCAAGAAGAGGCACGAGCTTGCAGATAAGCGAGGGCAACCTGTTCATTGGCAATTGGAGTGGGAGGCGGTGCGACGCCAAGGAAAGCGACATTAGGAAGCGTGTTGCGCTGGCCATCGTAGTCAAAAAAGAAGAAGAGTTTCTCTTTGAGGACGGGGCCGCCGACATCGCCGCCGAATTGATTGAAGTGATACGGTGATTTGGATCGGCGGAGGATGATATTAATGGGGTCATTGGCATTGAGGCTGCGGTCGCGATAGAACTCGAACCCAGTGCCGTGAAATTCGTTGGTGCCGGATTTGGTGACCACGTTGATTACGGCGCCGCCGGCATGGCCGAGTTCGGCTGAATAAGAGTTTGAGTTTACCTGGAATTCCTGTACCGCATCTTCGCTGAACTGGTAGGGAGCGCGCCCCGATCCGGTGCGGCCGACGGACTGGCCGAAGAAGGTGTTGTTATTGTCCGAGCCATCGACGATGAGGGAATTGAGAGTGCCGCGCTGGCCGGCAAAGCTGATGTCACCGCCGCGTACGTCAAGGGTGACACCTGGCGTGAGGAGCGCGAAATTGATGAAGTTGCGGCCGTTTGTGGGGAGGTTTTCAATGGCCACATCAGTGCTGTCCCAAGAAAGTCCGAGCAGTCCACCGTAACTGCTTGATTGAACGGAAGTAAGGGGTCTCCGTGAGTTTTTTCGATTTCAATTGTTTGCTTCTCTTTTGGCGCCATCCTACTGCTTTCCAGCTTGCTCCG
>QHZB01000231.1 GCA_003224525.1 Acidobacteriota bacterium
CTTATTACATTCATGCTCCTCGGTCTGCTCGGCTGGGCAGCGTCTGCACGAGTGGTCTGCGCGGGGGCACGGAGTCTACGCAGTTCTGACTTCGTCTTGCAGGCAAGGGCCTGTGGTTCTACACCGTTGCGAGTCCTTCTGCGCCACGTGCTGCCAAACCTTCGCCCCATCCTCTTCGCACAGTTTCTGACTTCCGTTCCCGTTTTCATTCTGACGGAGGCAAACCTGGGCGTGCTGGGCCTCGGTGTCTCGGAACCCCTGCCTTCCTGGGGCAGCCTGCTGCGCGGGATCGAGAACTGGAGCACTGTCCAAGCGAATCCTTGGAGGCTCGCCCCGCTAGTCTTATTGCTGCTCGCGGTGAGCAGCTTTCAACTCATCTTGCCCCGGGAGGGCTTTGTGGAATGAGGCGCATCAACTTCGCTTTCCTTGCTATAGCCGTTTTGGGCGCGAGTCTCCCTGCGAGATCCCAGTCTGGCGGAGAGTTGCGCTTCGTCTTGCGCTCGGAACCAAAAACTTTCAACCCCATGCTGGTCGATGATGAATCCTCGGAGACGATCCGCTACCTCACCGGGGGCGTGTTGATTCGGCTCAACCGGAAAACGCAGGCGCTGGAGCCCGAATTAGCGGTGTCGTGGAAAGTATCCGAAGCCGGGAAAAAGATCAAGTTCCGCTTGCGCGACGGCCTGTCCTTCTCCGACGGGACTCCCTTCAACGCCGAAGATGTGGCCTTCACAATGCGGGCGTTGATGGATCCCAACCTTCACTCACCGACCGGCGATTCCTTCCGTTCGTCAGAGGGGTCCATCCATGTGGACGTCCTGGGCGCTCGCGACGTAAGCATCGAATTTCCAGCGTCTGTTGCAGCACTCGACCGGCTGTTTGATCAAGTGGCCATCGTTTCTTCGCACTCGCCGAAGAAAGAGGCGGCCGTTTTAGGGCCATTTATTGTCGGCGACTATAAATCCGGCTCATACGTTTTGCTGAAGCGGAATCCCTATTATTGGAAGAAGGACGCGCAGGGCCGAAGTCTTCCTTATCTGGATTCGATCCGACTGGACATCCAGCAGAATCGAGATCTCGAACTGTTGCGCTTCAGGCGCGGCGAAATTCAACTGATCAACAGTCTAGACGCTTCGTACTTTGAGAGTCTCGCCAAGGAAGCGCCCGCGGCCGTGCGGGACAGCGGTCCTTCGCTCGACTCTGAACAGATGTGGTTCAATCAGGTTCCGGCCGCGCCGGGCCCCGACTACAAGAAAAAATGGTTCGGTTCTGCGAACTTTCGTTTGGCGATTTCTGTGGCAGTTAGTCGAGAAGACCTCTGCCGGGTCGTGTTCAGTGGCCATGCCCGCCCTGCCGTAGGGCCGGTGTCTCCCGCGAACGTTTTCTGGTTCAACGCCTCTCTCCAGCCGCATCCGCACAGTCCGCAAGGAGCGCTGCGCCGGCTGCAACAAGATGGATTCCGTCTTGATGGCCGCGTGTTGCGCGATGCTGGTGGCCATCCCGTCGAGTTCTCACTGATTACAAATTCCGGAAACAAATCTCGCGAACAAATGGCTGCGATGATCCAGCAGGATCTGGAACAGATCGGCATTCGCCTCAACGTCGTCACATTGGACTTTCCTTCACTGATCGAGCGAATCTCCCACACCTTCGACTACGAGCTGTGCTTGCTCGGCCTCGTCAATGTGGACTTGGATCCCAACGCGCAGATGAGCGTTTGGCTGACGTCATCCAGCAATCATCAGTGGAACCCGGAGCAGAAAGCGCCAGCGACTCCCTGGGAAGCAGAAATTGACCGTCTGATGAAATCGCAAGCCTCCACGACGGACCAAAACCAGCGCAAGGTCTATTTTGATCAGGTCCAGAAGATCGTCTGGGAACAACAGCCCTTCATCTACCTGGTCAACAAGAATGCGCTCTCCGCTGTTTCCCCTTCCCTTAAGAACGCTGTTCCCGTGGTCATTCGACCGCAAACATATTGGAACGCGGAGGACCTGTATCTCGCTCCGGAGAGGCCAGGCGGCCACTAGTGACTCATTTGAATCCCTTGCTCTCTCTAAAACTCTCTGTGGATTACCCGAACAAGCCCGGAGTTCTCCGTGACCTGGCACTGGAAATCGATCGCGGGGAGATTATCGGCTTGGTAGGGCAGAGCGGGTGCGGAAAAAGCACTTTGGCACTGGCCATTCTGAGGCTGCTTCGAACGAAGGGGGCAGTCGCGACAGGTGATCTTCGTTTTGAAGGTCAGAATCTAATGTGGCTTTCGGAGCGCCAGATGCGTGAGTTGCGCGGCTCGCGGATCGGGCTCGTCTTGCAAAGCCCGCTTTCTGCCTTGAACCCCGCCTTGAGGATTGGCACCCAACTGAAGGAGGCATGGAGAGCACACTCCCACGGGCAGGACGACGATTGCACTCAGTCGATTTTTTCGGCGCTCCGTAGCGTGAGCTTGGAAGATGGAGAAACCTTGCTGCGCCGTTATCCCTCTCAGTTAAGCGTTGGCCAGGCCCAGCGCGTGCTGATAGCGATCGCGATCCTGCACCGGCCCGCTCTCTTGATTGCGGATGAGCCCACGAGCGCCCTTGACTCCATCACCCAATCGGAAATCATGCAATTATTCGGTCGGTTGAATCGAGAGTTGGGCACCGCGATCCTTTACATCTCCCACGACTTGCTCTCGGTCGCTTCGCTTTGTCACCGCGTCGTCATCCTTCACGAAGGTGGCATCGTCGAGTCAGGAAAAATCGCGCAAATCTTCACAAATCCGACCCACGCTTACACGCGCCAACTCATCGGAGCTCTTCCGCACCGCTTTAAACTCCCGGTCACCACAGAGCCGCTCGTACATTCATTATCGTCTCGGTCAATATAGAATAATTAAAATGACCTCTCTTTGTTGTGGAGGTTTTTTCGGGCCGCTGGCAGTTAAACGCCATGCTCGACGCCAAAACCTGTAGCTGCAGGCCCGTAAGTCGCTCACTGTGGAGTCAGATATTCACCTAGCGCGTGACATTTAGCCCTGGGGCTGTTGAGTCAGCTATTCCGCCGCGAGTTAGTTGTCGTACTGATGGCGTTCCCATGTATCCTGCTGAGGTCAAGCTCCAGAATCCAAGCTATCGCTCAAGGAGATGCCCGAGGTGTGGCCAGATTTTGACGAGCGAAGTTGAATCAACCCATCACGCTGAAGCTACTCGGGCCACCGGTTGGTCGGGACGAATTATGCTGCAAAGAGCAAGTATCCCTTCAAGACGCCTCAATCCCCGCATAAGTACAAATCCGCATCAACTGGTCTGGATCCACTGGCAATGCAACGGACGCGACGACCTTTCACGCGTTCGCGATCTCGGCGTCGCCGGCCTCTTCCTGGAAACCTTGCACGGGAGCACGCTGGGCTTGACAGTTAAACTTGATTTTCTCGTCCAAGAAGGTCAAATTCGCGCTGAAGGCACTGTCCGCCACATCGTCCCTGGCGACGGCATTGGCCTCAAGCTGACCGCGGTCACTGACCAGGATCGTCCACATCTAGCAGCCTTAATGAAGCGTCTGCGTACCGTCGCCCCTAACCGGACCGATCTTCACACTGTTCCCTAACTTCCACCGATAAGATCACAGAGGTCATCGATCATTTGATCCCACATTTCCTTTTTGAAGTCCGTGTATGTAGCAGTATGATCGAGCCCAATGCCGGTATTCAACTAAGGGGAATTTGTGGGTCTCTTCCGCCGACTCGCTGCTTACGTCGCCAGCAAGCACCCCGATTGGGTGCGGCCCGACGTTGGTGACCTGCTGGATTCGGCGCCGGATGGGATGGTGATCGTCAACGCCGACGGAAAGATCGTTGTCGTCAATGCGCAAACTGAAATCCTGTTCGGCTACAGCCGGCAGGAGTTAATCGGGCGGCCTGTCGAGATCCTCATCCCAGCACGCCTTGACCACATACACGTACGACATCGCGCATCGTTTCTGGCGGAGCCGCACGTTCGTCCGATGGGTGCCGGGCAGGAGCTTCTCGGCAAGCGTAAGAATGGGACGGAGTTTCCCGTTGAAATCAGTCTCAGCCCGTTGCGGACCCCCCAAGGACTTTTCGTCACCAGCGCCGTCCGCGACATCACTGAGCGCAAGCACGCCGAGGAGCAGATCAAGAAACTCAATGCGGAGCTCGGGGAAGCGCTGCGCCGGGCCGAACGCCTGGGAGCGACTGGCGAACTGGCGACAAATATGGCTCGCGAGATCGAAGACGTGCTGGACACGTTGGTAAGGTTGCTCTCGCAGCTTGAGCGACACCCCGCGGCCGCCCCCGACATAAGGGAATTGGTTGGCAAGACGCAGGAGGAAGTCAACCGCATTGCCCACATCACGGGCAACGCGCTCGCTCTGCAACGGCAACACGACACGTGGAAGAAAGGATGATTGCGCTGCGGCTACAACTGGCTAGCCGATGATCCAGGCTGAAATGCAGCGCCGACTTGGACTGCATTCCGATGCCCGCCTTGGAGACGCTGGGTATGTTCAGTTGAAATTCTTGCTGGCACAGTCAATTCCTCCTCGATCTTCACAGCGGGGAAGAGGACAACTTTGAACTGAAGGGACCGTGCGATGAGGCACGATTTTTCGGCCTTCTCAAGAAGGCGGATGGCCCGGTCAAGATCTTCTTCTTTCAGGACAGTGACGACCGGTCGCAGTTTGATTTCCGTAAAACGCCAGAAACCATCCTCGTTGTCGAGCATGCCTTCCGCGTCCAGGTTGAAAGAGGCAAATTCCAGGCGGGCCCTCTCCGCGATGCCGGAAAAAGTGCTAACAAAACAGCTTGCCACTGCGGCGCGCTCCGGCGTCCAGCGCCCCGGCTCCCCCAAGAACTCCGGTGGGGCGCTGAAGGATATACAAGGCAGGACCCCTTCCGCGTGGACGACGCCGTTGCGTCCGCCCGCGCCGAATGCGTTGACCCGATATTCATGGTGAACTTGCATTTCCTTCTCCTCTCATCTTCACTGCGGGAGCAGCATCCGATTCTGGCCCTCGTCAGGAATTCAACCCTAACAAGAGAGCCCATACGACGATGTGGCTTGAGTCACGCTCGAAAGTGATGGCGGTCACAGCCAGACGGCCTTCTCTCGCTGTATTCATGGGACGCAGGGAGGTGGCCCATGAAAGCAGTTCAAGCAAGAACGGGAATTGCACTGAAGAACATTTTGTTTGCAACGGACTTTTCAGCGGCATCAGACGCGGCTGCACCGATTGCGATCCAGATCGCGCGGCATTATGGCGCAAAGGTGTATGGAGTACATGTGAACAGATTCGACGACTACACGGCTGCTGCACCCAATGCCTGGGCAGCGATGGCTGAGGCAGCGGAGAAAGAGACCAAGGAAGATGCTGGACGCCTGAATGAACAGTTCCAAGGCATCGAACACGAAGCGGTGATCGGCGAAGGCAACATTTGGGAAGTGGTGTCCAACCTGATCAAAGAGAAGGAAATTGATCTGGTCGTGCTGGGGACCCGCGGGCGCACGGGACTTGGAAGGGCGCTACTCGGTTCGGTTGCCGAACAGATTCTCAGGCAAGCGCCGTGCCCGGTGCTGACGGTTAGCCCACACGTGAACCTTTGGTCCGACGAATACGCAAAGATGCGTGAAATCCTGTACACCACGGATCTGGTGGCGGACTTCCCAATAGCGGCTCCCTATGCCGTATCGCTGGCGCAGGAGAACCAGGCGCATCTGGTGTTGCTGCACGTGATCGAAGACGCTAAGGCAGGGGACCTGGTGGACAGCCCAGAGGTCGTGGATGTCAAGGAGCGAAAGCTGCAGCAATTGGTTTCCCAGCAAGCCGGATTGTGGTGCGACCCCACCTACATCGTCGAGCAAGGACCAGCGGCAGAGAAAATCCTTGACGTTGCGAAACGGCGGCACACTGATCTGATCGTGCTGGGAGCCCGGCCGGCAAAAGGGCTTGCAACGCATCTGAACATGGGCACAGTCCACAAGGTTGTGTCACAGGCGACGTGCCCGGTCCTGACGGTTCGTGGCTGAGCATGGCTGAACATCGACAGGCCCAGTGATGCCTCCATTCAACAGGTTGCCCGCAACGGGATTGGGGCTCGACAACTAAGGCCTTCTAACAATCATGAGCTCCAACCCAAGGGCCGGTCGACGAGAGAACTACCACCATATGCGGTGCTGTTCCGAGGCGGAGTCACCGTCCTCGTACCTTTCCGCGAATTCCAGAATAAGAAACGGTGTCTAAAAGGGAGTTAGCCATGGCTACGATTTTTCAGGAAAGAATTCAGCAAAAACAAATGACAGCAACTTCAACGATGAGGGCGCTCGTTTTTCGCGGCCCCAATCAGATCGGGATCGAGCACGTTCCGATCCCAAAGGCCGGACCGGGTGAAGCGGTCATTCGCGTCACGTTGACGACGATCTGCGGCACAGACCTACACATCCTCAGAGGGGAATATCCGGTGAAGACGGGGCTGATCATCGGCCACGAGCCGGTGGGGATCATCCACGAGCTCGGTGTAGGGCTAAGCGGATACAAGGTTGGCGATCGCGTGCTGGTGGGAGCGATTACGCCGTGCGGCCAGTGCAATTACTGCTTGAGCGGCGACTGGTCGCAATGTGGCGGACCCATCGGCGGATGGAAATTCGGAAACACGATCAACGGCGCGCAGGCGGAGTATCTCTTGGTGCCGAATGCGCAGGCGAATCTGGCCAAAATTCCTGACGATTTGCGCGATGAGCAGGTGATTTTGCTGGCGGACATCGCTTCAACGGGAATCTCGGCGGCCGAGAGCGCCGATTTGCAGATCGGCGATAGCGTTGCAATCTTTGCGCAAGGGCCAATCGGACTTTGCGCCACGGCTGGAGTCAAACTAAAAGGAGCGAGTCTGATCATCGCTGTGGAATCGGACGCGGTCCGCGCTCAAATGGCTAAGCGAATGGGTGCCGACGTCGTTCTCAATTTCAAGGAGATAGACGTGATTGCGGAGGTGAAGCGGCTTACGGATGGAAAAGGCGTAGACGTGGCGATTGAGGCGCTTGGGACCCAGGGCACGTTCGAGAATGCGCTGCGCGCGCTGCGCGCCGGAGGAACGCTGTCCAGCTTGGGTGTGTATTCCGGCAAACTTTCTGTGCCGCTAGAGCCATTTGCGGCTGGTCTTGGCGACCACAAGATCATCACGACGCTGTGCCCAGGCGGAAAGGAGCGCATGCGTCGGCTGATGGAGCTAGTCCGCCACGGACGTCTCGACCTAACTCTGCTTCTAACGCATACGTTCCCTCTGGACCGGATCACTGAAGCGTACAAGCTGTTTGGCGAGCGGCGAGAGGGTGTGATCAAGGTGGCGATCAAGCCGTAACGTGCTGCAAGGGAAATTCAGCTCGCGCGGGACTTCGCACTGGGAGGGGGCGAACCGGAATGCAAATTCTGAAAGCCGGCGTGCTCTATTTCGCGGTCGTTTTCGGAGCGGGTCTCGTGTTGGGACCCATTCGCATTCTGTGGGTCGTCTCGTTCCTCGGCGCGAGAATGGCGGAACTCTTGGAAGCTCCTATCATGCTCGTGATTACAATTGTGGCAGCGCGGTGGATCGTTGGTAGACTTGCTGTGCCTCCCACACCGTCGAGTCGGCTCGGTATGGGTGGCATCGCCCTTAGCTTGCTGCTAATCGCGGAATTTGCTCTTGTGCTCTGGCTTCGAGGAATCTCGATCGGAGAGTACCTTGCAGCCCGAGACCCTGTAGCGGGAACAGTCTACTATTTAATGCTTGGGGCCTTTGCCGTCATGCCGCTTCTAGTGGCGCGAAGATGACGTGGCTCGCAGGAATGTGGCTACACAGCATTTTGATTAGTTCTCGCTTGCCCGGCCACGAATACCTGCGGACTTGAGCCGCCAACAGTCTCGGGCGATAGCCCAATCTTCTTGGGCACGTACGATTAAGACGTGAACGGTTGAATCGGATAGGGAAACATCCTGGTCCACAGAAGACTGCGTATTCTTTGTGCGGTCCAGTTTCAGGCCAAGAAATCCGAAGTTGGCACAAGCTGCGGCTCGCACTTCCGGTGAATTTTCTCCGATCCCTGCGGTAAACACCAAAGCATCTATTCCTCCCAACACTGCCATCATCGCGCCGATACCAGCCTGAAGGCGATGCACGAAGATCTCAAAAGCCAGCTTGGCCCGCGGATGGCCGTCTTTCATCGCGGCCACGATCTGCCTCATGTCGCCCGAGACCCCAGAGATTCCCAGCAGGCCTGATTTCGTGTTTAGCAGGTCGTCGAGCTGCTGCCCTGTGAGCTGACCTTCTCGCATTAAATAAGTGAGGATTCCGGGGTCCACAGAGCCTGATCGCGTTCCCATCATCAGGCCTTCTAGTGGTGTGAATCCCATGGTTGTATCAATGCTTCGCTCCTCGCGAATCGCCGCCAGAGAGCAACCGTTCCCCAAATGGCAGGTCACGAGTTTCAGTGACCGCAAATCCTTTGCCATGAGCTGTGCGGTGCGCTCGGCGCAATACCGATGATTGATTCCGTGAAATCCGTAACGGCGAATCCCCTGTGCGAGCCATTCATAAGGACCGGGATATACAGCAGCTGGTTCCGGCAATCGGCTGTGAAAGCCGGTGTCGAACACAGCCACCTGGAGAACCTCGCCAATGCGTTTCTCGATGATCTCAATCCCGTCGAGCTCGGCGCGGTTATGGAGTGGGGCAAAGGCGGACATCCGCGCTATTGCAGATTTCACTTCCGGTGTGATGGCTGTTGCTTTGTCGAAGTCTTTGCCACCGTGCACGATACGATGACCTACTACGTCGATTTCGGAAGGCGCCGAAACGACGCGCACCTTTCCGCTCCATAACGTATCCAGCAGTTGGTCGATCGCATGAGAGCGCGACGCGACCTGGACTCGATCTTTCAGCTGCGCTCCCTGTGAATTCTGCGCCCGGGTGTCGGCGTGATTGCCGTCCCATTCAATCTTGCCTTCCCAGGCTGGTGCAGGCGGATGTTCCGGAAGGGTTTTTCCGATGTCGTAAAGGCAGCTTTTCTGGCTGCTGGAACCCGAATTGAGTACAAGGATTTTCATGGCCTAATAGGGCCACTTCCAATCCCGGACTTCCGGCAAGTCGTCTCCATGTTCGCGGATGAATTGTTTATGATCGACAAGCTTGTTGCGCAGGAACTGTTTGAAATGCGCGCCGACGCGTTGCAAGCGAGGGACGCGGTCGACCACATCGCCTGCGAGGTGAAATCGATCCAAATCGTTTAGGACCGTCATATCGAAGGGAGTCGTCGTTGTTCCTTCCTCTTTGTATCCGCGGACGTGGAGGTTGTCATGATTGGTACGCCGATAAGTCAGGCGGTGAATCAGCCACGGATAGCCGTGGTAGGCAAAGATGACCGGCTTGTCTATTGTAAAGATCGAGTCGAACTCACGGTCGGAAAGTCCGTGAGGATGTTCGGTTAAGGGCTGAATGGTCATCAAGTCAACCACATTGACGACGCGGATCTTGATGTCCGGAAAATGCTGGCGCAGAAGGTCGACGGCCGCGAGGGTCTCCAGTGTCGGGATATCTCCCGCACAGGCCATCACCACATCCGGCTCGCTTCCGTTGTCGGTGGAGGCCCACTGCCAGATTCCAATTCCATTCGTGCAATGTTCGATGGCAGATTCCATGTCGAGCCACTGCAGCGCCGGCTGCTTTCCAGCCACGATGACGTTGACGTAGTTTCGGCTGCGGAGGCAGTGATCAGCCACGGAAAGCAGCGTATTAGCATCCGGGGGCAGGTAAACGCGAACGATGTCAGCCTTCTTGTTCACGACGTGGTCAATGAAGCCAGGATCTTGGTGTGTGAAGCCGTTATGGTCTTGGCGCCAAACGTGAGAAGTTAAGAGGTAGTTCAAGGAAGCGATCGGCCGTCGCCACGGAATATTTCTCGTCACCTTGAGCCACTTGGCGTGCTGATTGAACATGGAATCTACGATGTGAATGAAGGCCTCGTAGCAGGAGAAAAACCCGTGGCGGCCAGTGAGCAGATAACCTTCGAGCCAGCCCTGGCACATGTGCTCACTGAGCACCTCCATCACCCGGCCATCTTTTGAAAGGTGCTCGTCGGTAGGAAGCATTGGCTGCATGAAAACTTTGTCAGTGACTTCGTATAGCGCATCGAGCCGGTTCGAGGCCGTTTCATCAGGACCGAATACCCGAAAGTTCTTCGAGTCCGCGTTCCGTTTCATGACATCGCGCAGAAGATTTCCTAAGACTCGAGTTGCTTCCGCCGTCTCAGTGCCCGGCTTCGTCACTTTCACCGCGTATTCGCGGAAGTCTGGCATCACAAGGTCCTTAAGTAGCAGGCCTCCATTCGCGTGCGGGTTGGCGCCCATCCTACGCATGCCACTCGGCACTAGTTCCGCCAGTTCGGGAATCAACTTGCCACTCCCATCGAATAGTTCCTCAGGCCCATAGCTCTTCAGCCATTCTTCCAGTATCTTTACGTGGTCTGGGTGCGAGATGAAACTCGTAACGGGCACTTGGTGTGCGCGCCAGGTGTCTTCGACCGGTTTTCCCTCCACTACCTTTGGTCCGGTCCATCCCTTTGGCGTTCGTAGGATGATCATTGGCCACGCCGGACATCCGGTGGATCGTCCCGTCCGGGCTTTATTCTGAATCGTGCCTATTTCCGCGACGATCATGTCGAGCGTGTGCGCCATGAGTTGGTGCGTGGTCTCCGGCTGATGGCCTTCCACAAAATACGGTTTGTAACCATACCCGGTGAAAAGCTGAGTCAACTCCGCATCACTCAGACGGCTGAGTATGGTCGGATTCGCGATCTTGTATCCGTTCAAATGCAGGATGGGAAGAACAGCGCCGTCGCGAGCGGGATTCAGAAACTTGTTCGAGTGCCAACTGGCCGCGAGCGGACCCGTCTCGGCTTCGCCATCACCAACCACGCAACAAACCAGCAGGTCTGGGTTGTCAAAGGCAGCTCCGTAAGCATGTGCAATCGAGTATCCCAGTTCACCGCCTTCATGAATTGAGCCTGGCGTCTCTGGGGCGACGTGGCTGGGAATACCTCCCGGGAATGAGAACTGTTTGAAAAGCCTCTTCAGGCCCTCTTCAGTCTGTGAGATGTTGGAATAGAGCTCGCTGTAACTGCCTTCCAGATAGGTGTTGGCAACCAAACCGGGTCCTCCATGACCTGGACCCGTTACGTAGATGACGTTCAGATCGTGCTTCTTGATCAGGCGATTGAAATGAACGTAGATGAAATTTAACCCTGGTGTCGTGCCCCAATGACCCAGCAAGCGGGGCTTGATGTGCTCGATTTTCAGCGGCTCATGCAGCAGTGGATTAGCATAGAGGTAAATTTGCCCCACGGAAAGATAGTTCGCCGCGCGCCAGTAAGCATGCATCTTCCGTAGCTCTTCTTCGGACAGAGGCCGTCTGGATTCGTAAGGCTTTGATGAACCTGTGGGTGCCACTGAAGCCATATCGGTGCCCTCCCTGTGTGGAATCGAAGTCGCTCATTAACTGGACGGACCGGGGAAAGAGCTGTCCTCGTCGGGGCCACGATCCAATCTTATGCCCGCAATTTTGAAAAGACTATTACAAGTAGTTGACGACTCAGCTCATACGCTCTGACTGAGCATAAGAATCCGCCAAGATCAGCAGAAAGATAAGAACGAAGCCCGTTTTGTTGCGCGGTGAGCAGAATGCACGGGATGAGGGCAACGACCGGAGTGCCGCGTTCACACGAGCACCAGCCGGTCGAAAAGCAGCAGACACGCTAAGCCGTTGAGAACTCCTTGTGACCTTCCGCGACGGAAAGTTCCGGCCAGAGCACCTTGAGCGTTACACCGTATGCTTCCTCGTACACCAGAGTGAAAACATGTGAGCAACGCTCGCAGAGCCAATAATGCCTTACGTCGTGGATTCCGTGTGGGGAATTAGCTGTTGCATCACTCCCACTTGCCGGAACTGGATCAGGCCGAAATCTGAAAAACTTGCCGCCACCGGTCCAATGAAAGGCTGTCGGACACGCCGGGTTTGCACACTTGGGATGCTCCTTGTGATAGAGAGGGGTTACACTCAACGTTCCGCCGGTTGGGGTTGGCTGATTGCTGTGAGCCCTTTGTGCGGCCACGCGCTCTTCTTCCAGGTGCTGAATAGTGGTCCGCAGCCAGCTTCCAACTGTTTCTTCGATCTCGTTTTGATCACTGCAGTGGTAAAGGGAATCCAGCGTTTCACCGGATCCGGATACGTTGAACGGAATGTGGCGGCAGGGGATCTTTTCGGAGCGGCGTTCGGGCGGCACCAGTTGCATCAGAACACAATCACTGCACGGACCGGGATTCTCTTTGGAATCGTAGTTCATGCAAGTAAGGGAGTCTTCGAAGATATACTGAGGTCTCCAGGGCGCCCTAGGCCAATGCCCATAGCGTCCGTCTTCGAGGAATTTGAGTTCAAATTTTAGAACTTCCAAGAGATCGCGCTCATCTTTCTGCATTTTGCACCTCCCGTTCTGTTTCCAGAATCAGTCATCAGCTCAACGTAGCGCTTGTTCATCTGCCTGAGCAGGCATTCGGTGTCTCTCTTTCAATCCTTATGTCGGCTCACTTAACCAGGCGAACAGCTATGTACCGTTTGCTCGATAGGTGAAGCCTGTCTCTGTACTCTTGGCCGGTTCGACGGTGATTTCCTCATCGAGTTCGCCCAAGCTTTCCTGCCAGACCTTCAGGTGGTAATGACCTGCAGGGACACCCTCAATGCGGAACTTGCCTCCCGCTGCTGAAATCACGTAGTAGGGATTCTTTGCAACGACAACATATGAGCTCATCCACTTGTGCACGTCGCAGCGAACCGTTACTCGGTCCGCGCGCGCCAGCGTTATTTCCTGGGTGGCCGCACCGGGCGGGATGGCCTTGTTCACTTCCCGATTAGCGTAGGAAGTAACATGGATGTTGTGCAAGCAAAGGTCGGTGTTTCCCAGCTTGAGGCCTCCCCCCTTCATCAGGAGGATATGCGGGACAAACGAGCATTTTTTTTGATCGATTAGAGGGCTCGAGAAATTAAAAGCCTTGCCGCTGGTGATGTCATCGATCCACACGACTGCGTCGGCGATTCCTCCCTCTTCGATCCTTACGGGATAAACCTCTTTTGTAGTTCCACAGGCCGACGTGTCACTGGTTACTGTGAAGCGCTTCGGCAGCACTGACTTTCCCTTATACAGGATCCGGCCAGAAATCGCTCCGGTGGCGGATTCCTCGATCGTCCGGACCACATAGCTGGAGAACGCGGCCGACTGTGACTCGCTTGCCGACGCAGCTTGCGGTTCAGGGGCGCCGGGACGGGGCGTCGATCGACTCCAGGCGACAGTGCTTCCCAGAAGGGCCAAGGCGACCAGTGCGCCCCAGAGGCTCAGTTTCCGAAACTCATTATTCCTCATGATTTGAGTCCTTCTCGCGTTGGATTTCGCGCCGCGACTGGCCGGGGCGCTCTTCAAAACTTCCAAAAGATCGCGCTCGTCTTTCTGCATTTTGGACCTCCCACTCAAGTCAAAATATAAACTCAACCAAAGAGGAGTGCTGTGACCCTCGTCACGTGGCAGTGTGACGGCCATCACAGACAGGAAACCTTGGATTCCAGTAGAAACAAGGGAATTGGTTGTCATCTACCGGAAGGCTGCGTATGCCAAGCGGGTTTCGTTTTGTGTCGCGCAGGGAGGGAGGTATACTCCGAGGCGGTGAACTCATGCGCGCCCCTTACGGCTTAGAAATCATTGAGAGCTGCCTGTCCTGCCCCCACCGCGAGGACCGGCTCTTTTGCAATCTTCCTCCTCCTGCGGTGCAGAGGCTGGCCGCCATCACCTCGGCAGCGGCCTATCCGAAGGGGGCAACTCTCTTCGTGGAAGGGCAGTCACCGCGTGGGGTCTTCATTTTATGCAGTGGCAAGGTCAAACTGTCGACCTCGTCTGCCGACGGGAGAAGCCTCATTCTTAGGATCTCGCAAGCGGGAGAAGTTCTGGGCCTGCCCGCGACGGTCACGGGGAAACCTTATGAGCTCACGGCCGATGTAATCGAACCCACGCAAGCGAATTTCATCTCTCGGACGGATTTCTTGCTTTTCTTGCGCGAGCACGGCGAGGCAGCACTACGCGTGGCGCAGCAGCTCGGTGAAACGTATCATTCCGCGATCGCGGAAATGCGAACGATTGGTCTGTCTCATTCCGCAGGTGAGAAATTGGCTCGCTTCCTGCTCGATCTCTCCGCAGACCATGACGAAGCAAAGGGCGAGGTGAGGCTTACGCTTACCCTCACCCACGAAGAAATCGCCCAGATGATCGGGGCCTCCCGAGAGACGGTGACGCGATTGTTCGCCGATTTCAAGAAAAAGCAACTCCTGCAAGTCAAAGGTTCGACAGTTATCATCAAAAATATGGCAGGGCTCGAAAGAGTTGTGAGCACTTAGGTCCCTATTTCCCCTTCCCGGAAATTCTCCCCCTTCAAAGTCTGGCTTGTGGTGTCCGTCACATCAATCGGTGACGTGCGTCACGGCAGTTCATCTGAACTACAAGCAACAATGCAGACCGTTGAAGCCTGGCGGTGAGTTCAGGAACTTGGCCCGCAGTTCTTCGGGCGAGATTTGGAGGATAAGGGAATGAAGGGTCGCGTACTGAATACCAGCATTATGGCGAGTCTGACTGCGGTCGTGGTCGTTTTGTGGGGAATGCTTGCGTCTGTGCCTAAGACCTCCGCGATCCCCGCGTTTTCACGGAAGTACCAGACGTCGTGCACCACCTGCCATAACAACTATCCGGAACTGAACGACTTCGGAGAAGCATTCAAGAAGAACGGGTTCAAGTTTCCGAAAGACGACGAGGTCTTTGTAAAAGAACCGCCTGTCCTGTTGGGTTCAAAAGCGCAGAAAGAGGCCTTTCCTGGTGCCGTCTATCCCGGCGAGATTCCCGGATACCTGCCGATCGCGTTCCGGTACGAAGGGAATTTCACTCTGAATCGCAAGCAGCCCACAGGCGGCGTCGTGCAGAACGGATTCACACCGCGGACGGACATTTTTGCTCCAAACACCTTCACGATCCTCGCTGTGGGGACCTTCGGGCAAAACCTCTCGTTTTGGATCGATGATGACATCTCAGTCGGAGCGGCCAATGCCAATGGCGGCATGGGAGACGGCTGGCTCAAATATAGCGATCTGGGCCACGGCATCGGGTTGCCGAAGAACGCGCTGAACGTCCGGTTCGGTCAGTTTGAATTGGATCTGCCCTTTACACAGGCAAAGAGTATCTATCTCTCTCCTTTTGACATTTACGGCGAAGGGAATGTAGCGGGCACTCTGGGTACCGCAAACAATTCGACGATTTTTGGGGCGCCACAGCGAGGCATCGAGTTCGGCGGCACGCCGAACAATGGAAACTTCGATTGGTCGGTAGCCGTCACCAACGGAAGCAATGTCGGAACTGCGACGCGGAGTTCGAAAGACGTTTACGTTCGTCTCTCCCAAAAATTCAACCTGGAGCGCGATCCGGAAAGCCGCAATGCCATCCAAGCTGCGGGCCCAACTGGCCCTCGGGATCACACGTCAATCCGGCTCGGGTTCCTCTACTACTACGGCAAGAACCAACAGAACCAGGACGGCGTACCCTTTCCGGGTTTGGCGACCATCGAGGAACCGTTCTTTCGCGTGGGCGGCGATATGCGGTTCAAATACCGGAAGCTGGAGCTATTCGGACTCGGAATGTTCGGCCATGACGACAATCACTTGTTCACTGCCGGACCACCCGCGACCACCGGCGTTGCTCCTGCCGTGAAATTCTCCGGCGGGTTTGCCGGCGCCAACTACTGGTTCTATCCATGGCTGATCGGGACCTTCCATTACGACGCTGTGAATTCCCATGCGGACTTCGTGAACGGCGCGCCGGCATCGCAGTACCGCACGCGGAACCGCTTCAGCCCGGGCTTCCAGGTGCTCGTACGCGCCAACATCAAAGTCGTTGGCGAATATCAGTACACCTTTGGGCGGCCTTACACAGACCTAGCAGGAAACACACTCTTCTTCCGTCCAAACACGTTCCAGACAGGCATCGACTACGTCTTTTGAGAATATCGAACTCGGAACTTGAATCGCCCGCACATCAAATACGAGAGGAACGTCATGAATCCATCGAGAATCGCAGCAAAGGCAGCAGTCGCAGCAAGTCTCATCGTGGTGATGGCCGGCGCAAGCCAGGCGAATGAAATCAAAGGAAAGGTGAGCGTGCAAGGGATCAAGTCCGTAGAAAGCATCGCCGTATATGTGGATGCGATTCCAGACAAGAAGTTCGATGCGCCGAAAGACCATGTCGTGATTGACCAGCGGAAAATGGCGTTCATTCCCCATGTCGTGGCCGTGCAGCAGGGAACTCCGGTCGAATTTCTGAACAGCGATCCCGTTGGCCACAACGTTTATTGGCCTTCGATCAGTGGGAACAAAAAGCTCTCTCACAATCTCGGCACCTGGCCGAAGGGAGAGAAGAAGCCATTCCAATTTAATGATCTCGGCGTCGCTTCTTTACTCTGCAACGTCCATCCGGAAATGTCCGGCTATGTCGTCGTTGTTCCCACGCCGTATTTTGCGGTGACGGACAAGGACGGAAATTTTGAAATCAAGAATGTACCTGCTGGGAAATATACGCTGAAGACGTGGAGCGAAGACGGCAAACCCACAACGCAGGCTGTGGACGTTGCCGCTGGAACCGTCACGGTTGACCTGACGGTAAAGAAGTAACAGATTGGGAACCCGGAGACAGCCAATCAAGTGAGCACGCGCACCAAACTCGTTGATCTTGAGTGGCTTGAGTCGAACTTCCCCTGTATGCAGGCGTGTCCTGTCCATACGCAAGCCGGACGCTACGTTGCGCTGATCGCCGAGGGAAGGTACGAGGAAGCGTACCGCTACGCCCGAGTCCCCAACCCTTTCGCTTCCATCTGTGGCCGCGTCTGCGGGCATCCCTGCGAGCCAGCCTGCCGCCGCGGGCAATTTGACAAGCCCATTTCCATCCGCGCCCTGAAGCGCTTCGTCACCGAGCGCCATGGACCGGAATCGCGCAATTCCATCGATGTTTTTGCTGGAACGCCCCGGCCCGTCCGGCCGGAAAAAATTGCCATTATCGGCTCTGGCCCGGCCGGGATGTCGGCGGCGCACGATCTGGCGCTCCTCGGTTATCCCGTCACCGTTTTCGAAGCCGCGCCGGTGCCCGGTGGAATGATGCATCTCGGCATTCCCGAATATCGCCTGCCGCGCGATGTTTTGCAGGCCCAGATTCGAGAAATTCTGGACCTGGGGCCGGAACTCCGCCTGAACACGCGGCTCGGTCGTGACTTTTCTCTGGAAGACCTCCGTCGTCAGGGCTACAAAGCCGTGCTGCTCGCGTTTGGCCTGCACCGCAGCCGTGACCTCAATCTTCCGGGGCATGAGCTGGACGGGGTAGTGAAAGGGATCGATTTTCTTCTCAACGTCAATCTTGGCTACCGCTTCTCCATCGGCAAGCAAGTCGTCGTCATCGGCGGAGGCAACGTTGCAATCGACGTGGCGCGCTCGGCTATGCGCGAACAACAGAAACTCGCAGCGGACGCAGACACCGCGGGGCTTCCCAATGAACTGACTTCCAGCGAGATAGATGTCGCTATGAAAGAGTTCATGGACGTTTCCCGTCAGGCGCTACGCATGGGGGCTCGTGAAGTACACCTTGTGTGCCTCGAATCGCGCCAGGAAATGCCCGCTTCAGAAGAAGAGATTGAAGAGGGCTTGGTCGAGGGGATCAGGATTCATCCCTCGCTCGGCCCGAAGCAGTTCGTCGGTCAGAATGGCAAAGTAACTGGTCTCGAAGTGATCCGCTGCACCTCCGTACTCGACGCGCAGCGGCGGTTCAGCCCTACCTTTGCTACCGGCACGGAAACAATCATCCCATGCGACACAATCATTCTGGCCATCGGGCAAGCTTCCGACCTGTCCTTTCTCAAGCCCGCCGATGGCCTCGAAACCACGCGGCAAGGCACCTTGAAGATCGATCCCGCGACACTTATGACCACGGCGCCGGGAATTTTCGCAGCCGGGGACATCGCCTTTGGTCCGCGCCTGATCATCAATGCCGTTGCGGATGGCAAAAAAGCCGCGGAAGAAATCGACAAATTTATTCGGGGATCCGAGTGGAAGCCCAAGCCCCAGTATGTACAAATCACAGTTCTTGATCATCACAAAATGGCGGGGCGGTACGACGAATATTCCCGCCTGGCTGTGCCGGTCATCCCCCTCGAGCGCCGTACCGGCATAGCCGAAGTCGAAACCGGCTTTACGGAAGAACAGGCGAGGCGAGAAGCGTCGCGTTGTCTTCAGTGCTGGATCAACACCATTTTTGAAGGGACCGAGGCGAACGGCAGCGAGTGCATCCTCTGCGGCGGCTGTGTTGATGTTTGCCCGGAAAATTGCCTACAGCTCGTGCCACTAAGCCAATTCGAATTTTCCGATGACACGACACAACAGTTGTCCGTCACATCCGATTCGCGGGCTAACGAACTTCTCCACCTCTCGCCTGAAGAACTACGCACTGCCCCTGGTTCGGTGATGGTGAAAGACGAAACTATCTGCATCCGTTGTGGCCTTTGCGCGGAGCGCTGCCCCGTTCACACCATCACCATGGAAGCTTTTGAGGTTTTCGATCGCGACTCAAATTTAGTCCAAATTGAGGAGATAGTTCTCCACGCATGAGTGAAACAAAACACCCTTCGTTCCCTGGAGTGCCCTTCTCCGGGGATGCCGTTAATGAGATCACCCGGCGCGATTTCTTGAACGAAATCACTCTAGGCGCCCTCGGCATTGCCGGTCTAGGCTCCGTTGCCGTGACCTATCAATTCTTTTCACCCAACGTTTTGTTTGAGCCCCCGACGACTTTTCGCGCCGGCAATCCCGATCTTTATCCCATCCATTCTGTAACGTTTCTTCAGGACCAGCAGGTGTACATCGTGCGCATGCCCGAGGGCTTCTATGCAGTGTCCGCCGTCTGCACCCATCTTGGCTGCGTTACAGAATGGAAGCCCGATGCCGACATGATTGCGTGCCCGTGCCACGGCAGCAAGTTCAAAGCGGACGGCACAAAAATCGAAGGTCCCGCGCCGCGGCCACTCCCGCACTTCGCTATCTCGGTGACACCGGATGGCGAATTGCTCGTCGACAAGTTGCAAAACATCAAGCCCGCGCAGGTTCTGAAAGTCTAAGGGAAACGATGGCTTCAACTCTTCATTCCGCGCTGCAGAACCTTCGGGATAGGAAAGTCTGGAAGTCCATCTTTCGCCGCGGCCCTGCAAATACGAACCGCACGCGCAGCCTCGCCGTCTTCGGCAATCTCTTCCTCCATTGGTTGCCCGTCAAGGTTCGGGAGAAGTCCCTCCGCGTGCGTGCCTCGTACTATCTGGGCTCGGTCTCCTTCATCCTTTTTATCGTTCTGTTCGTCACCGGCATTCTACTGATGTTCTACTACCACCCAGCCGCGCCCCATGCCTACCGGGACATGAAGGATCTTCAGTTCGTCGTTTCCAATGGCGTCTTTCTTCGTAATCTTCACCGGCTGGCCGCACATTTAATGGTTTTCGCCGTGTTCTGGCACATGTTTCACGTGTTCTACCGCGGGGGCTATAAACCGCCGCACGAGTTCAACTGGGTGGTCGGCGTCGTGCTCCTTCTTGTCACGCTGTTGCTCAGCTACACCGGCTATCTCCTGCCCTGGGACCAGCTCGCCTTCTGGGCCGTGACCGTTGGCACCAACATCATTTCCGCCATGCCCTTCGTTGGCGACAAAATTCGGTTCCTGCTGCTTGGTGGGAACATCGTAGGAGAAAACGCGTTGCTGCGTTTCTACGTGCTGCACGTCGTGATCCTTCCTCTTGTCGCTTTCTTGCTCATCGGAATTCATTTCTGGCGTGTGCAAAAGGACGGCGGTCTGACCGTAAAGCCCAAGGACGACGATGGAAAAGAATAAAATCGAGACCGGCTTTAGCTCGGACGCGAAGAAGGAGCCACGCCGCGTCGTTTTTGTCGCCAAGAAGACCTCTGCCAAGGTAGTAGGCGATCCCGGCCCTCAGTTGATGACTTACCCCCATCTCTTGATTCGCGAGGCGATCGCGTTTCAGTTGCTCGTGATTGTTATGGTGCTCGTCGCACTTTTCTGGGACGCGCCGCTCGAGCAACTCGCGAATCCGCTGCTTACCCCGAATCCCGCCAAGGCCCCGTGGTATTTTCTCGGCCTCCAGGAACTGCTGCACTTTTTCCCGCCATTCGTGGCCGGAATATTGATTCCGACATTGGTGGTGATCGCGCTCGTGGTCATTCCTTATTTCAATGTGAACGTCGAAGGCAAGGCAATCTGGTCGCGGCCCGCACAAAATCTGAGAATAGTTCTCGTCACCGTATTCCTCCTGCTGGCGTTTCTTGCCGTGTTCTATGCATGGACGATTTTCCTGCCGACGGCGCTCGTTGCGGCTCTTCTGCTTTTCTCTTATACCGCGCGGGCTGGAGAAAAAGGCTCGTTTCAAGTGCTGGCCAGGAAGCCCGTCTCCTGGTGGGTCATGACCTGGTTTATTGCTGTTGCCCTTTGTTTGACTGTCGTGGGCACATTTTTCTGAAGAAATGGGCAAATTGACGAATCGCACGCGGCTGGTCCTCGCAGTTTCCAGCGTTATGTTCCTGGCCGTGCTGGCCATTTCACCCTTCAAGGATTTTCGTCGCGAGTGGAAGCAGTACAAGCACTCGTACTTGCGCTTTGCGCAAACTCGTCCGGACACAAAAAAACTAGTGGCGGACTACCGCCCCGACATTGATCAAATCTGGCTGCCGGGCATGAACGTCGTCGATCGCTGCACTACTTGTCATTACGGAATCACGCAAGCGAGCCTCGCGGATCAGTCGGTCCCGCAACCCTTCCGTGCGCATCCACCGATTCCCCACAACGTTCGCGACTGGGGTTGTACCATCTGTCATCGCGGCCAAGGTCCAGCCACCGAAGTCGCCGAAGCCCACAAGTCCACACTCGCGTGGGAGCAACCGATCTTGCCAACCCGCTTCATTCAAGCGTCATGCGGCACATGTCACTACGCCGACCTGCCCCAGACGCCCCAGCTGACCCGCGGCCGCGCGCTTCTCGCCGGACTGAATTGTCAGGGCTGCCACCGTCTGCCCGGAGTCGAACGTCCCGCGATGCTGGCTCCCGACCTCACAAACGTGGGCACCAAAGTCAGCCGCGAATGGATTTACAAGTGGCTGAAGGAACCGCGCACCATCGTCGACAAAGACGGCAACGTCACCGTGAACGGCTACGAGGCGGAAGATGAGCCGCGCATGCCGAAGTTCCGCCTGACCGAGACCGAACTCCGCGGGCTTTCTGCTTATCTCAGCGTGCAGAAAGCCAAAGCCTTTGTGTCCTACAAGCTCGATGCCCGCGTCGTTGCTGCCTGGACCAAAAATCCGGAACTGGCTTCGCAAGGCGAATTGCGCTTCCGCCAGATGTTCTGCTCGACGTGCCACTCCCTCGCCGTCACGCGCGCCGGCGAAACCAAGCTGATCGGCGGCGACATCGGCCCGGAGCTGACCAAAGTCGGCAGCAAGGTCAATCCCGATTGGCTCATCACCTGGCTCCGCGATCCACAGGGCTATCTCCCGCACACTCGCATGCCGCGCTACGGCTGGTCGGATGAAGATCTCTTCAAGGTCACACGATACATCGCCACCAAGCTGACCGATCCCGACCTCCTAACCGGCGTTCCGCAGCTTGGGCAGCCAAGAGAAGACGAAATTCAGCTCGGGCGTCGCCTATTTCTCGAAAAAGGCTGTGCCAGCTGCCATGTGATCGAAGGGTTGAACCCACAAAAAGATTTCGGGCCGGATCTGAGCGCTATCGGTGGAAAGAACACCTCCGAGCTGGAATTCGGCGCCTCAAAAATTCCGCACAACCTTGTCTCCTACATTCAGGCCAAGCTGCAGGACCCCGCCTCCGTCAATCCTGCCGCGCGCATGCCCCAATACAACTGGAACCAGCCCGACCTCGACGCCATTACGACAGCCCTCCTCAGCATGAAAGGCGCTCCGCCAACCAGCGCGCTGCAAAATCTGGTTGTGCCACGCAAGGAAGTTGATTTCCATCCCACGGGCGCGTTTGAGGAAGTCTACGAACGCTACAAATGCTATTCCTGCCACAAATTCAACGGCTACGGCGGGGACTTGGCGCCTGACCTCACCTACGAAGGCAGCCGCGCCCAGCGGCAGTGGATCGTGGACTTTCTGAAGAACCCGCAAACGCTCCGCCCCACGGTCGTCTTGCGCATGCCGCAATTCAATATGAGCGGCAGGGACGCCGCGACACTTGCTGACTATATGACCATGGTGCTCCAGCATCCCGCAGCGAATCCCACGGCTGTCGACGCCAAGCAATTCACGCTTGCGATGGTTGCCCTCGGCAAGCAGCTCTACGAAGTGAAGTATCAATGCCAGTCGTGCCACACGATCGGCGGTACCGGCGGATACGTCGGGCCCAACCTGAGCAATGCGGGCGACTGGTTGACACCCGCATGGATCGAGGCCTGGTTGAGAAATCCTCAGGCACTCGTTCCGGATACCATCGAGCCGCGACGAAATTTTACTGCAGATGAGGTCAGGGCTTTGACGGCGTACCTGACGACCTTGCGACAGAGCATCAAACCACAAAAAACCGCTAGTACCACTGCAAAGCACGCTGCAACTCAAGGGGCCGGCCGATGAAATTCCATGTCTGGTTCGGCGCCCTCCTATTGATGACTCTCGCAGGCGCCGCAGCGTGCCGCAAAAATGCAGAATCTGCCAAAGCCGATCCGCTTCTATCGGCGTACGATACCGAGGCCGACTGGAACGATGCGCAACACGTCGTTCCTCTGAGTTTTCAGCAAGCGCAAGGGAAGCGTATTTTTTACCAACAGTGTGTCTGGTGCCACGCAGACTCTACGCCTGCCGGCCCATCTAACCGTTCAAACCTGACGCCTGTTCCACCCTTGCTGAATGACCGTGCAACGTTGAACGCGGAAAGCGACGAGTACATGCAGAACATCGTTGCACTCGGTGGCACTGCGATGGGCAAATCGGCGATGATGCCGCCATACGGACGTATGCTTTCGGCGGAGGAGATCCGCTCCGTGGTTGCTTTCACGCGGGCCATCGCCCAGCCGCCCTATCAGCCCCCGGCACGAGCCGAATCGCAATATTCTGCCAAATAGGAGGTGCTCTTGTGCGAGCTATGAAACTCAGGCCTTCTTTCCGCTTCAGTCGCCGAACACTTTTCCTGGCGATTGGACTGGCGACGAGTTTTTCCGCGCCACCTGCGTCCGCACAGGTAAGCCCGTCTGAAATCCTGAATCCTGATCTCAGGGCACTCGAAGAGTCTTATTTCCAGCAGTTGAAGACTCTTAATCAGTCGATCGCTAGAACGAAATTCCCCTTTCCTTTCTATCTAAGCCGCTTCGTCGGCCTCGACCCTGCGCACCAAACAGAGGCCGATTCACGCGGCTTGGAGTTCGCCCGTTTTCACGATCGCGTGATTCTTAAAGCGACTGGAAATTACAACGTGGCCTATGACACCGGGCGCCTCACGCAGAACGAGCGTGCTGCCAGTACGTTCCGCACCGTAGTCCTTCCTATTCTGGAACAACTGACGGCTGCTGTGCCGGAAGACTTGGCTTGTGATGGCATCGGTTTCGAAATTTCTCATCACGTCCACACTCGGGAGCGCAGCTACGACTACGAAGGAAAAGAAATCCTCGTCGTGGTGCTCGACCGCGATGATGCTTGGGCGCTGGCCCGCGCCTCCACGGATTCCGCGCGCCAGGAAATCCTGAATCGTTCGAAAGTGTATGTTAGCGGAACCGACTTTGGCCTTTCGCTCACGGAACGCGATCCCCTCAATGTTCAAGCACTGCCTCGCTCCATCCCTGCCAAACCGGATGCAACCTCTACCGCGCGTTCTTCGACCTTTGTAGCCCGCTCTTCCTTGCTCAAATCAATTCATTCGCGGCCATCCGTCTCACCGGATGTTCCGTCCCCCGCGGGGGACCCCAATCCCGCAAGCGGCAATCCAGTTCTGCCTTCGCCTAGGGCTGTTGATCCTTCGCCCGCGAGTTCTCTGCCAGCGCCGGCTGACGCCGAGCGTCTGAACGAAAAGCATCAAGCACAGTTAGCTGCTCTGGCAAAGGAGGGCGCAACGAAGTTTCATTTCGCCGATTACGCCCCGCCCACCTTCATGGTCTTTCGCGATGAGATCGCCCTCCAGATGACCTTGCGAAATTCCATCCAGTTCGGGCGTGTGAAGGGATCCATTTACAAAAGAGCCGCGCAGAGTTTTGACTTGTTCCTGGCCCCTCAGCTCAAGGATCTATCAGATAGGATTTCGCCGGATTTGCAATTTCAACTCTTCGACTTTTCCGTCCTGAATAGACTTTCTCCCGGCGTGAAAGGGAGTTCCGAGGCGATTGAATTCATTTGTCCGCGAACCGCTCTCAAACAATTCGTGAACGCGGAGATCACGAACCAGCAACTACTTGATCAGAGTGTGGTCTTGGTGAACGGCGTGCGCATCGCCCTGAACCTCCAACTCGTGGAATAGAGGCATTTCATTGTGACAGCCCGGCCGCGAGCACGCCTTTCCGTGGTTGAGCACGACTGGCAAAGCCAGACCGTCCACGGGGTCGTCTGGGCCAGCCCTCCATTGCAATGATGAGCGTTGTCTCTGGCTCTCGCCAAAAGCCAAAATGCGTTTTAAATGAATAAGATGTGGAGAGGCCTGTAACTTTGCTGTGGGAACTGAATTTATGGCTTTGTGTGTTTTGGCGAACAAAACCGCGGATGCAGTATTGGAAGCGTTTTGACGACCTTGGTAACCGTGGCAGCGTTCTAACCAACTGAACTACGTCCCCAACCGTGGAATCAACAACTTGCCGTAAAGCCCTAAGGATAAGGCGGTTGCAAGTTTCGCACATAGCGCACGGTTCGCCTGCGGTGCATACGGTAGCCGCTGTCCCTGCCAAAACCGCCAATAAACCGCTAAAGGCCCTGGCGCCCACGCAATCAGAACCGCCGTTCCTCGGGAGGCAGGTCGTGGTCATGTTGCTTTTCATTGTCCTTGGGGTTCTCGCTGCCAAGCGCTTCCCCGCGGAGGCCGTCCACGCAGTCTGAGCGCTCTCATCAGCTTTGCGGCATTATTTGTATCCTCCTCGCCAGACGGAGCATCAACTCATGCAATCCCGCGGGAAGCGGAAACAGCGAATCTCGATTCCAGGGAAGGTCTCACTCTCGGAGGGGACATGAACGTGATTTCGAAATACAAACTCTGGATAGGCGGAGCGTTTTGCCTGGCCATCATCGGCGTGATTATTGGAGCGATACGCCCAAAGCACGTATCGGGAGCTCCGTCGGGCTTTTCGCTCGAAGTAGAAGTCGTCCCGGTTGGGCAGAAGGACGTTCCGATTTTTGGCGAGTGGATCGGGACGCTCGACGGATTTACGAATGCCGACGTTAGGGCACAAGTCACGGGCTACCTGCTGCGGCAGGGCTACCGGGAAGGCGCATTCGTCAAGAAGGGTCAGTTACTCTTCGAGATTGACGCGCGGCCCTTTCAGGCAGTCCTTGACCAAGCCAAAGGGCAGTTGTCGCAGGCCAAGGCCATGCTTGCCAACGCCCAAGCTGTGCAGGGCAGGACCGAGCTAGACGTAGACCGCTACACGCCGTTGGCCAAAGAACAAGCCGCTAGCCAGCAAGATCTGGACAACGCCGTCCAGAACAACATGGCGGCAAAGGCAACGGTGGCCACGGCCGAAGCTCAAATTAAGACGGCCGAGGCTGCCGTGGAAACGGCCAAGATCAACCTCGATTTTACCCGCCTCATTGCACCCATCGACGGCATCGCTGGGCAGGCTCAACTTCAAGTGGGTGCCTTGGTCAATCCGAACGGCGGGCCTGTGACCTCCGTGTCCACCGTCAACCCTATCAAGGTTTATTTTACCGTGAGCGAAAGCGAGTATCTCGATTGGAACAAACGATTCCCGACGGAGACGACTCGGCTAGCGGCTGACAAGAGTCTGCGCCTCGAACTGATTTTGGCCGACGGCTCCCCCTATCCACGTGAGGGTACGTTCTACTTTGCGGATCGCCAGGTGAATCAGAGCACGGGCGCGATTCGCATTGCTGCGCTGTTTCCGAATCCTGGAAATATTCTGCGCCCCGGCGGCTACGGCAGAGTTCGCACGGCTGTCCGCGTCCAGAAAGATGCGCTACTTGTCCCTCAGCGTTCGGTTACGGAGTTGCAAGGCGGCTATCAAGTAGCGGTTGTGGACGGCGAGAACAAAGTGAGCATCCGCACTGTGAGAGTCGGCGACCGTGTCGGCACCCAGTGGATTATTGCGGAAGGACTAAAGCAGGGCGAACGCGTGGTCGTCGAGGGAGTGCAGAAGGTGCATCCGGGCATGCAAGTGAACCCCAAGCCGTTCACCGTGGAAAGTAAGGGAAGGTAACCCGATGTCAAAGTTCTTTATCAACCGTCCCATCGTCGCCATGGTCATCTCCATCGTTATGGTGATTGTAGGCACCATCACGATCCTTAGTCTGCCGGTCGCGCAATTTCCCAACATTGCTCCCCCGGAAATTCAAGTACTGGCCACCTACGTCGGTGCGGACGCGCAAACCCTCGAGCAGGCGGTCGCCACTCCCATTGAACAGCAGATGAGCGGCGTGGACAACATGAACTATATGTATTCGCTGAATGCCACGGGCAACTCGAACACGACACTGATCGTGAACTTCGATGTGAAAACCGATCCGAACACCGATTTGATTCTCACCCAGGCACGGGAGACGCAAGCTGCCTCGCAACTCCCCGCTGATGTCAACAACTACGGAATTACCGTCCGAAAGTCGGTAAGTGCTCCTCTCATGTTAGTTGCCTTGTACTCGCCGCATGGAACGTACGATGCCAAGTTTCTGGCGAATTACGCGTACATCAATATCACCGATCCGATCACGCGCGCGCCCGGCATCGGCAACGTTCAGGTATTCGGAGCGGGCCAATACGCGATGCGGCTGTGGGTAAAACCCGACCAATTGGCAAAGCTGGGCATCACCGTTCCTGAAATCGTCAGTGCCATTCAGGCGCAGAATACCGTGAACCCAGCCGGAAAGGCGGGCGGCGAACCGGCACCGAAGGGCCAGGAATTTACTTACTCGGTTCTCGCGCAAGGCCGTCTCGTGTCGCCGGATGAATTCGGGCAGATCGTGGTGCGCGAAACGCCGGACGGCGGGATTGTGCGTGTCCGGGACGTCGCCAGGATCGAGCTGGGTTCCCAGGACTACAGCGTTCTTGGCCGCCTCAACGGACAACCGAGCGCGATTATCGCTACATATCAGTTGCCCGGTTCCAACGCCGTCGACGCAGCCGCAAACGTCAAGAAGCTAATGGCCCAGATGAAGCAGCGCTTCCCGGAGGACATGGATTATGTCGTAGCGCTGGACCAGACTCGCGCGGTCACGGAAGGCATCAAGGAAATCGTTAAAACGCTTTTGATCGCCCTCGCGCTGGTGATCCTCGTGGTCTACCTTTTCCTGCAGGGCTGGCGCGCCACGCTGATTCCGCTCCTTGCGGTGCCCGTCTCGCTGGTCGGCACGTTCGTGCTCTTCCCGGCGTTCGGTTTCTCCATCAATACGCTTTCTCTCTTTGGTCTCGTGCTGGCCATCGGCCTCGTGGTGGACGACGCCATCGTCGTGGTCGAAGGTGTGGAACGGCACATCGAGGACGGCATGACACCGAAGAACGCGGCCTTGAAAGCCATGGAAGAACTGTCCGGCCCCGTTGTTGGCATCGCCCTGGTGCTTTCGGCCGTATTTGTGCCGACAGCCTTCATCCCCGGCATTACCGGTCGGCTCTACCAGCAGTTCGCCGTCACCGTGGCGATTTCGGTGCTTCTCTCGGCGTTTAACGCGCTTACGCTCAGTCCCGCGCTTGCCGCGCTGCTGCTCCGGCCACGGACACAGAGCCGGGGATTGCTGAGGCGGTTTTTCGAATGGTTCAACCGCTGGTTCGAGCGTGCAACCGAGGGCTACGTCCGTTGGAGCGCGGCACTCATCCGAAAGGCCGTCGTCGTAGTCGTGTTGCTCGTGGGATTTGGCTTGGCGGGCGGCTTTTTTGCCAACCGAGTGCCGTCGAGCTTCCTTCCGGACGAAGACCAGGGCTATGCCTTCGTCAATCTCCAGCTCCCGAACGGAGCCTCGTTGGAACGCACCACCGCGGCTGCGGCTGATGTGGAAAAAATCTTGGCCAATACCCCGGGTGTTCAATATACGACTAGCGTAGTCGGCTTCAGTTTGCTGAGCTACGTGCGCACCAGTTATAACGCGTTCTTTTTTGTCACGTTCAAGCCATGGGATGAGCGCACGACACGAGCCGAACAATTTCAAGCGATCAAGGCGCATCTGAATCGAGAATTGAGCCGGTTGCCTTCGAGCATTGCCTTCAGTTTTTCTCCTCCCGCTATTCCGGGCGTCGGTACTTCCGGTGGGTTCACTTTCGTCCTTGAGGATCGCGCCGGAAATGATGTGCAGTTCCTGGCCAAGAACCTGGCGACCTTCCTGGAAGCGGCTCGCAAGCGCCCCGAGATCGCAGGCTTGAGCACTACCTTCCTGCCCAGCGTGCCACAGGAGTTCGTCGAGGTGGACCGCGACAAAGTGCTGAAACAGGGTGTACCCCTCAATGATGTCTACCGCACCATCCAAGCGTTCATGGGCGGATATTTCATCAACTACTTCAATCGGTTCGGCCGTCAATGGCAGGTCTATATCGAAGCGGAAGGTGAAGATCGCGCCAAGGCGGAAAACGTTGGGCAGTTTTACGTTCGTAACAGCAAAGGGGAGAACGTCCCACTATCCACGCTAACCAGCGTAAAGCCGCGGTTCGGGCCGGAGTTTACGATGCGTTTCAATGAGTATCGTTCCGCGCAAATCAACGGTGGCGCCGCGCCGGGCTACAGCGCGGACCAAGCCACGGCGGCCCTCGAAGACGTGTTCAAACAGACGATGCCGCGAGAGATGGGTTTCGACTACTCGGGCATGTCCTATCAGGAACAGAAAGCGCGGGAGGGAGTACCAGCGTCGGTGATCTTCGGACTGTCGCTGCTATTCGTATTCCTTATTCTGGCGGCGTTGTATGAGAGCTGGTCGCTGCCGTTCAGCGTGCTGCTGAGCACGCCCGTGGCGATCTTTGGAGCCTTTGGAATCCTGTGGTTGCGCCGCGTGCTGCTCGGCGTTTTCCTGCCGCCCTACATGGTCCAGATCGAGAACGATATCTACTCACAAATCGGGCTGGTCATGCTCATCGGCTTAGCCGCTAAGAACGCGATTTTGATCGTCGAGTTCGCCAAGGAGCAGTACGAAAACGGAAAGCCTCTGGCGGATGCCGCGCTTGAAGGAGCCAGGCTTCGCCTGCGGCCGATTTTGATGACGTCTTTCGCGTTCATTTTGGGCTGCGTGCCGCTGTGGACGGCGACCGGCGCCGGGTCGGTTGCCCGCCAAATCATGGGCACTACGGTTATCGGCGGGATGCTGGCCGCCAGCGTGATCGGAATCTTCTTCGTGCCGGCGATCTTCTACCTGGTGGAGAAATGGTCAGGTGCCGGGAAGGAGCACGTTTCGGGAGCGTTGCCGGCAACGCCAGCTCCGGCGGAGGGAGACTGAGATGGACCACCGCGAGAACGGCGCGAAGGAAGAAAGGCGGAGCAAGCTATGAAGAATCTAGCGCCAATCATAGCCGCCATTATGGCTTCGGGTTTAGTCGCTGCATGCCGCGTCGGGCCGAACTACCATCGACCCGTCATTCAATCTCCTACGGCCTACCGTGATCTGAGCGAAAATCCACAGGTCCAGGCTGTGGCAGCGTCCTATGCTGATCTTCCTTGGTGGCAGGTCTTCCAGGACCCCCAATTACAAGAACTCATCCGCATAGCGCTAAAGCAAAACTACGACTTGCAACTTGCGACGGAGCGCATCAACGCCGGGCGTGCGCAGGTTGCCATCACGCGCTCCAATCTCTTTCCGCAGGTGCGAGGAAGCGGCGATTTCACCGGCGGAAAAGAACATACCTTCCAGACTAGGTCAAACTTTCTGACACTTACATCCGACGCAGCGTTCCAGCTGGACTTCTTCGGTAAGCTGCGTCGCGCGACCGAGGCGTCACGCGCACAGCTCCTTGCCACAGAGGATGCGCGGCAGACGGTCATACTAACGCTCGTGAGCGACGTGGCGAGTGATTATTTCGCGCTCCTGCAACTTGACCTTCAACTACAAATCACGCGCGAGACTGTCAAGACGCAGGAAGACTCCGTGAAGCTTACCAATCTTCGCGTCGAGCACGGTGTGGCCACAAAGCTCGACGTTTTGCAGGCTCAGCAAGTTCTCGATTCGGCGAATGCTCAAATCCCTGACTTGGAGCGGCGGATCGCGCAGGAAGAAAATGCCATCAGCATCCTCCTTGGCAACTACCCGCAGGCCGTGCCGCGCGGGCAGCCGCTGGTGGAGCAGCCGCTTCCTCCCGAAGTGCCGCCAGGCCTGCCTTCATCGCTAATCGAGCGCCGGCCCGATATTCGCGAGGCCGAGCAAACTCTAGTCACCGCGAATGCCGAAATCGGGGTTGCCAAAGCCCAGTTCTTTCCGCAAATCTCCCTCACGGGCTCCGGCGGCGGCTCCTTCGGACGCAGCAGCGCATTCTCTGGCCTAATGAGTTCGCAACTCGGAATCTGGTCCTACGGCGCCCGAGTGAGCCAGCCCATCTTCACGGGGGGAGCTCTTCGCGGAGATCTGCGGCTAGCCAAGTCGCAGAATCAACAGGCGCTGATCGCTTACCGGCAAGCGATTCAGCATGCCTTCGGGGACGTATCCGATGCGCTGATCGGCTATCAGAAATTCCATCAGGTCCGGGTCCGCCAGGAAGACACCGTCAAGGACTTGCAGGAATCCGTTCGCCTGTCCGAAATGCGTTACAAGGGAGGCACCACCACTTATCTCGAAGTCCTGGATGGCCAACGGTCCCTCTTTTCCGCTGAGCTCACACTCGCGGAGGCGCGCGGCACTGAGTACCAGAGTCTTGTGCAACTCTACAGGGCACTCGGCGGAGGCTGGCAGCAACAACCGCAGAATTGACTTGCCGAATTGTCGTCCAAGACGGCAATCTTTTCCGGATCTATCGTCACCACTTGCAAACTATCCGGAAACGGCGTTGGAGGGAACCCCTGGAGTGAGACGGTTTGATCATGCACACTTTGACGGCACGACCCCACGGGGCCTTGTACCCATTTTGGGAACAAATGTATAATGAAGGCGTGTCTTTCGAGGCTTGGCCGTGAGAGTGATTGCGCGGAAAACTCTAAGGCAATTCGTGGACAGCCTCAAAGGCAGCAAGGATCAGAAGGCGGTTAGATCAGCGCTTGAGGCATGGTTTCATGAGGCCATTCGCGCTGACTGGAAAAGTCCGGCGGATGTTTTGAAGGCCTATGCGAATGCCAGCATCGCGGGACCGGGCAGAGTAGTCTTCAACATCAAAGCGAATGATTACCGGTTGGTGGTGGCCATCAACTATCGTCACCAGATCGTGTTCATCAAATGGGATCGGAACCCATGGGGATTACGACAAGATTGACGTATAGACGGTGAAATATGGACATCAAGCCCATTAGAGAGGAAGCCGATTACGAGCGAGCACTGCGACGAGTGGAGGAGTTGTGGAATGCCTCCGAGAGTTCGACAGAAAGCGACGAGTTAGAGATTCTGGCCACCTTGATCGAGGCATATGAGCGTGAACACTATCCGGTAGAACTCCCCCATCCGATCGAAGCGATCAAGTTCCGATTGGAACAGAAAGGTAAAGACTCGCGCGCATTGATCGGGGTCATCGGTCAACGAACGCGTGTTTATGAGGTCATGCAGGGGAAGAGGTCTCTGTCGTTAAACATGATTCGTAATTTGCACGAGAAACTCCACATTCCGGCGGAGGTTCTCATCCAGTCCGCGCGGAGAGGGCGCAAGGTTGATGTCCACGGGAGTTCAGCGAGAGTCAGACGAACCAGCATACGAAAATCGGCATAGTTGTTTCGTCCACCGTGGCTTGAGTCAGGCCAAGAGTCCACTTGTCCGTCATCAAAATGCAAAATGGTTTAGAATCTCGTGGGATGGCAGAGTTTCTGTGCGGGCTTTGCCCAATGCTCTGTCAAAAACCTGTCCCGGGCTGAAAGTGGGGTTCTGCGTTTCGAAGTAAGAATGGGAATTTCGATACTCGCCAGCTCGCCGCTATCGCCGAGTTCCTGGCTCGCACGACAGACCTTATCTACCGTCACGCGGCTCTGCGGCGCGCTGAAACAATTTCCGATCTGGGCCGGACTAGCGTGACGGGACGAGCACCCTCCTCAACAGTGCCAAATGAGGAATCAGAAATGAAAGTGCAGCGATGACACCCGGCCTCCGCAAATTAACCATTACCGCGCACGTCACCTTCTCGGTCGGCTGGCTCGGCGCGGCCGCCGCCTTCCTGGTTCTCAGCATCGCCGGCCTGACCAGCCACGATGCTGACGTGGTGCGAGGCGCTTATCTCTCGATGGACTTGATCAGCTGGTTTGTCATCATCCCGATGTGTTTCGCTGCGCTGGCCACCGGACTTCTCCAGGCACTATTATAGGCACGCCGTGGGGGCTTGTTCCGCTACTACTGGATCGTGATGAATTCGGCCTGCCATTTTTGCCACTATCGCCTTGCTGATACACCAATTTGGGGTGATGGCTGTGGCGGCGAAGCGCGTGTCAGGATCTGCGGCCGAAACATTGTTCAGCGGCGACTTCGGTCCTGTGAAGACCGAACTCGTGCGCGCTCCTAGCCTCGCCATACTGTTGCTGCTCGTGGCCACGTCACTTGGCGTGTACAAACCATGGGGTCTGACCCGCTATGGGAAACGCAAACAACAGGAGCGGCGTAAAGTAGTGCTGGAACCTAACAACGAGACTCCCTTAGTTAGCAGTCAAGATCTTCTACGCCGTGATATGTGTGCTTGTGTTGGTCGTGGTCGTGCTGCACCTCACTGGGCATGGTCTTGGTGGCCGCGGTCACTGATTCGGACGGGCCGTAGCGCGGCAAGTACTCGCCGTCACCCGTAAGCCGATCAGTAAATAATCGTGAAATTTCCCTTACGATCGGCGAACACGCTTGGCAGTCCCCAAACAGGGACTCCCGGAGCATGACCTTCCGAGCCGGCGAGCTTCCCGGCATTATCGAAAAGCTGCCAAGCGACGGACCCGCCTTTCGCCCAGCTCGTCCCTTCCGTCCAGACCATCAGCACTTGCCCATTCACGTTCGCCGCGACGGCAGGATGCTTTCGATTGTTACTTTCGCCGGGCGCTACGATGGGTGCCGTAACCTTGAGCGAAACGGGTTCGACGGAATCGAAGTAAACCTGGGCAGCACTCTCCCAAGCGGCACGTACGCGCTCTCCGCCTTCGCTCAGATAGGCCGTGCTCATCGGACACGCGTTCAGTTCCCAAGGACCCACGGTCGTATCGTGAAACGTGATTCCTTGGTCTGTGGATATGAGCAGGGTCATATCTCGATGGATGTTCTCCGCCGCAGCGCGGTAGAGAATAAAGAGCGTTCCGCGCTCGTCTGCGAACGCCCGCATACCGCAGCATCCGCACGCACCAAGGGCAGGCGGCGAAATCGGTACTTCGCGCGCAAAAGTCTTGCCGTCATCTGTAGAACGCGCCAGATAGACGCGCCGATGGCCTTCTCCGGGTTCTGCACCCATCGCATGCCACACCGCATAAACGGCACCGTGTGCGTCAGCGGCTATGGATATTCCGCCGTCACCGCCTGTGGCATATTGCATCAAGTTGCGCTGCGGCTCGAACGCTTTTTCTGAATTGTTCATCCGCGAAAAGAACACTGGCATCGTGTCCGAGGGCTCGCCAGAGTGCGCTCGGGAGCCAAACCAGATCACGTAGACTCGTCCGTTGCGCCCGACCGCTATTTGCGGGCCTCGCACCGTGCCAATCGCCACGGCACTTTCGGGCTCGCTGTTTACGCGAATCGGTTGAGAGAAGTCCTTCCCGTCGGCCGCGCGGCGCACGTATTCGATATCGCCCGCCGAGGCATCGCCCTTGAAATAGATCATGTGCAGCACGCCGTTGCGGTCCAGCACAGTTTGTGGCTGAATCCCTTCATGCGGCGTGCGAAGCAGAGTGATTTGAGCAATCCCACGGGCTCTCACGTGCCTGGAATGAACCGATAAACTCGTGACCGTCGCCAGAGTCATAGCCAAACTAATCGTAATTGCTCTTCGTTTCATGCAGTTCATTTTAACGTAGCCTGTGTGGGGACCGCTATCCTAGCCATCCAAAAGCAGGATGACATGGCCGTTGAAATACAACGAATGGCGCCGCTGTTGCAAGTTTTCGACATGCCAGCGTCTATTGTTTTTATGAAGTCCCTAGAATTAATCCCAATTAATCCAATCAAACATTTCGATAAATTCCTGCCCACGTCAATCTGAGACTGCTCTTGCGAGCAGCTCCCAAGAATTGTCAGGGAATGACGCTATTCCGCAATTCTTGAGCATGTGTCGAGGAATCGGCTCCTGGCAATGCAGCCACTCCTTCGGTATGCCCGGCACTCCTGTGCGCATTACAACTACGCCGCTAACCATGGCGCAAGTGGTGTCGCGGTCACCCAGCCCACTTACTGTTGCCCACAACGCTTCCTCGTAGTCGTTCAGATGACAGGCGGCACTCCACAAGGCAAAGGGAACTGTGTCCTGCGCTGTGACCATGGAACCGTTCCCCAAAGCCGAGGCCACAGTCTGCACCGCAGTGCCCTGCGGGAAATCGATGGCGTTCTCAATCCCTTGGCGAACCTCACTTGGCGGAGTTCTTTGAAGGATTTGCTGCAGAAATTCCTCGCTGCTGGACAATTGCGAGGAATTTCCATGCCGCCACGCCAGCGCCGCTGCCAGGGCCACGGCAATTGCTCCAGCGACAGCCTCCCGGTGACAGTGCGTCGTTACGGCAGACCGTTCCGCCTGGTCAACAACCTTGTCCAGATCGTCTGCGAAATAAGCCCCCAGCGGAGCCACACGCATCGCCGATCCGTTGCCAAAGGAACCCTGCCCGCCAAATAACATCTTCGCTTCGTGTCGCCAATAGCCTCCTTGCCTGATTCTTGCCAGCAGTTCATGCATCGCCGGACCATACCCTCGCGACGGATCATAATTTCTCGCAAAGCTCTTCGCTAGGTGATCCTGATCAATCTCTGCGTGCTCTTCCAATGTGGAAACTACGGAGATTGCCATCATTGTATCGTCAGTGAAACCCCATGGTGCCCTAGGCACCGCTTTCTTCCTAATCAAGGAAAGGGCCAATTCCTCACGAACGAAGAACCGCTCCCCAAACGCATCGCCACAATGCAAACCCTCGAGCGACTGATAAGCGCGGGCTAAACGGTCCCTGCGACTTTGCTCATGTGATTCGATCATTCTCGCATCCTGGAGTCCCCACGAAACTCTATTACGATTGGCCGATCATTCTCGGGGCTACATCAGTCCCTTAAGCTGCAAGTCCTCCGGTCGAAAGGACCGGCCACACAATCTGCAAATGAAATAGGATTTAGCATCAGGACTTTTGTCGATGAACCGAATCTCCTTCGAGTGCTGGCCACAAGCTGGGCAAGTCAGTCCTGTGGCCCGTGAGGACCGCGCTAGTTCGTGACAGCGATCATTGTGCGTCCCGACCAATTCATTGCTTTTTTCTTCCAGCGTAGCCCGGTGTTCGGCCAGCTTCCCTTGTAGTTGTTTTATCAATTGCTTCCTGGTGTCCGACTGTAGAGACTTTGTCATCGATGACGCGTTGGCCCTGTTTAGAAGTCTCCTGGACAACTCTCCAAGTGCTTTCCAGACTCTTGGCGGCTCACACCACCAAGTAAATTGGACCTTATTAAAGCCGCGTTCGACCAGGAGTTCGTAGGTGGTCCCGTCTAACCCGGAGATGGCCTCTGGAACAGTGGATGGAACCTGGCTCTTTAGAGTATCTAGAATTTCCCTCGCTTCTACTGGAGGAATATCTTGCTGCCAGTCGATGCTCTTGGTGATTTCTTTGAGGCCGAGGTGATCTCCAAAAACGCCGCTGCGTACGCCCACGATCAAGGGCCATTCTTCCCGATCCAATGGCGGCTTCTTTTCGCAGACGAGGGAATAATTTGCGCGTCCCTCTGAGTCGTGCTCCTCCATCAGGCGTACGCTCAACTCACCTTCAAACGATGGAGTCTCCTTTAACGTCAACAAAAATTCACCAGCCATTCATTGCCTCAAGTTTACTGACACCCGCTTCGGAAGCAAGCGCTTCGGTAAAAGGCAGCACATCGCCAGGGCTCCAGAGCTTGGCTTTGATTTTGAGTTTTCCCCCTTCAATTTTTGCCTCCGTCTCAACGATGTTGATTCCGGTATATCCACCATCATCCGGGCGCTCTCTGAGCCACCCCGTCCCGTCACACAAGAGGTGACATTTCGCAAAAACATGGCCTGTCCATTCCAATGTCCTTTGTGAATCAGACACATGCGCGTGCGGAGTGGTTCCTTGGCATTCAGGCGGCCAAGCAGGTTTGATTTCCTGATGTCGATCCTCATGAATTTTAAAGACTCAAAGTATTTTTGGCCGTGATTTATGACCTCTTGAATGAGCGCCGGGTCAGTATCGTTCTTAACGATACAGTCCATCCAGAGTTTCATCGCATGGCAAAAGTTCCCAAGCGGGAGAACCGGCTCGCCGTAGAACTGTTCCAACCGCCGGAGGAGTTCGTGAGCTTCTTCCTTGCTTCGGATGGGATCGTTCTTCATGGCTCTTTTATCCTAAACAGCGCCGTTAATCTTGTCGGCTTGCCGGAATCTCGCATAGAAAGAAGAGCGGTCATCGGAAGTTGGCCAGCCATCTCATCGTTTTCTTCCAGCGCTGCTGTAACGTCGTTTTCGGCGTTCCCGCAATTCTCCTGAGCTCAAGATTTACGTCCAGGTTGTAGGTCTTGGGCAAGAACACAAGGAAAACCCCTTTGAAATCTACTGCCGCAAATCCACCTAGATCTTTGATCCTTCATTAATTCAGCAAAACCGGGCTTCTCGGCCATGTCACGAGGCATGACACAGCACGCGCGCTTTAGGCTCTTTTTACACGCCGCCGGTAAAGTACGACGTCCTTTTGGCCCGTAGGCAAAGCTTCGATGACGTCGCCAAAGGAGACGATCTTGTCGTACGCGTGCTTGTGTAGCCGCAGCCTCTGCTTCATGTCGTCGTATTGTTTCATGTTGTCGTTCTTGGTCTTGTCTTCTTTGGTTTTGCTGGCCTTCGCTCCAGAAGCTGAAATCTACTTTGAATGGAAATCACAGGGATTTGTGCACGAGGACTCGCAAGGTTTTGCGCCCCATTGATGGTATCGAGTTTCTGCCTGTACCCGTAGCTATTCGCGGGTCTTGAGCCATTCCATGTATTCCGTGTAAAGCCTCGTGGAGCCAGCGGACCCACAAAAGGCCGGGGAGCCAGGTTTATTCATGATGCCCTGGTATTGATAGACGAGGATTTTATCCACCCATGGCGATACGGCTTCGATTTGACGGAGAATGCGCTCAAATGGCGCAGGAAGTAATGCACTCTTGTAGACCACGTTTTCGAACTCGAATATTTCGAGGTCCGCCCAGAGAGCCCCTCTCCGAGCACGGTCGTGAGCTTTTCTCAGCCCCTCATAGAAAGCTGAGGTTTCCTCCACCCTCGATTTTCGGACGCCGACCTCATCTTGGTATGCAATGATGTCAACATCCAAGGATTCGAGTTGGCGGACATATTCGTCGTCGGGCACGGCCACACGTGTCCCGTACGGCGCGATCATAACGTGCGTCCGAGGTGTCAGCTGACGCGCGAGTCGTGAACAAGTGTTGACATAATCGATGAATTCGTTCGAAAAGTGCCGATCAATAAAGGCCTCATTCGGCCAGTACCATCCGTAGAAGCTTTTGTGGTGGCCGTAGAGTCGAGTGATCTCGTCAATTGCCTGTAGCCGTTTCTTTGTCGCCACGGGATCAGCCACAATGCTAGGGCTATCCCACGCACCGTAGAAGCCTCCGCCGATAAAAAACTTGATGCCGTATTTGTCTGCCGCTGAAAGAACCGCTTCCATCGGGTCGTTGCACGCCAATCTCCACGCGGGAAAAATTTTCGTACGGTAAAAGGAGCGATAATAAAGGGCGGTTGCCATCAGCACCAGATATTCCATTCCCGTCTCGGCGATTTCTTTGATTTTGAGACCCCACTGATCGGACGTGAAGTTGGCTAACGCTGGATTCCAATCAACCCCCTCGACCGTAGCATGATGCTGAAACTCGAACCAACTTCCTGAGATCGGTTTCGCCAGTGGTGATGTGGGCGGCGGACTTCCGCTTCCCAGTAGAGTTCCAACCATCGCACCTCCGGCCCCCAATGCGCACAGAAAATCGCGCCGATTCAACTTAGTCACATTTCCTCCCGTTAATTGAACAGCGCTGTGCCGTGGTTCGACTGACCAGCAGACGATTGAATCATTGACAGTCGACGCGGCAACATTCATTAGCCCGTCGCGACGACCGGCTCTGTCTAAGCTATGATGCGCACCGCTTTGCAAATAGCCTCTGGTCTTCCACACACAGAACCTCGTTAGGGGCGATAACCTGCCGCTCCAACACTGAAATTTCCTGCTGCCGAGCTTTCATCGCTGAAACTCGATACAGCTCAGCAAAACAAGAATAGCCTTGCTTGACAACTGTTGGAGAAGGTCTTTGTCCCCGTTGCGATGCACGAGGAACTACGAGGCCCGAGTAGGAGTTCTCTTACGGATGGCTAAGAATTTCCCCCTCGGACTGAGTTCTTGCCTTCTTCCAGTACGTAGAACCGGTCAGCCTGAAGGTCGCGAAATTGCTGCTTCAGACCGCTGGGCCAGCTGACCTGGACAGCGTCAATGCGAGTGCTGCCGCCTAAGCCGAAGTGGGCGCGTAGATCGCTCTGCGAGAGATAGCTCCCTCCACCGGCGATTTCGCGAATCTGCGCAGTTCCGCCGGCTTGAATCCGCAGGCGCGCGCCAATTGCATCGCGATTGCTCCGCGTGCCGATGAGCTTGAAGCTGACAAAGTGGTTGCTCCCGCCGCTGCTGTTTTTCAAAAGCAACGGAGGGTCATCATTATTTCCGACCACAATATCGACATGCCCCTCGTTGAAAAAATCCGCGAAGGCGGCACCACGTCCTAGATGCCTAACGGAAAACGCATTGCCGGACGCTGCCGCTGCCGCGGTGACATTGGAGAATCTGCCTTCGCGCTCATTGTGGATCAGCAGATTAATCTGTTTGTAATGGGAACCAGGATTGGTCTTCTCAACGTTGGGGTAGACGTGCCCATTGGCGATAAACAGATCGAGCCAGCCATCATTGTCGTAGTCGAAAAAGCCCCCTCCGAAGCTCAAGAACGGCCGCGTGGCATCAGTTAGTCCGCTTTGGTGGCTAACCTCGTTAAAAGATCCGTTTCCTTCGTTGTGCCACAGGTGGTCCCCAGCCTCTTGAAAGTCAGAAATGTACAAATCAAGCAAGCCATCGTTATCGTAGTCGCCGAATGACAGGCACATGGCGGCCATTTCCGTGCCTTCTTCGGTGAGGGCCATTCCGCTGGTTAGGCCGACTTCCTTAAACGTGCCATCGTGTTCGTTGTGATAGAGGTAGGCGCGCATGGAGTCGTTGGCAACAAACAGGTCCTGCCAGCCGTCATTGTCGTAGTCGACTGCAGCCACCGAGAGATTCTTGCCGTCGGGCTGGAACATGCCGGCGGCCCGGGTCACATTTGTGAAAGTTCCATCGCGGTTATTGTGATAGAGGACCGCGGGGCTGCCTGGGTAGGCGGTTGGTGGGCAACTTGACTCCTCACCTGAAGTGATGCAAGTTTGCTTGGAATTGGGACCAAATGTGACGTAGCCACCGGCGTATAGGTCGAGCCACCCATCGCGGTCGTAATCGAAAAACACGGCGCCGGTATGAAACACGGTTCCGAAATCTGTGCCGTCTACGTGCGCCTTGTCGGTAACATCCGTAAACGTCCCGTTCCCATTGTTATGATAGAGAAGATTCTTACCATACTGTGTGACATAAAGATCAGGCCTACCGTCATTATCGTAGTCGCCCCAGACGCAGCCAAGACCAAAGCCGGTTCCGAGGACTCCCGCGGCTTCAGTAACGTCCGTAAATGTTCCGTCCCCATTGTTGCGATAAAGAGCGTTACGAGCCGGATTGCTTCGGCCGTGGAGGTCTCCTCCACCGACGAAATAAATATCGGGCCAGCCGTCGCCATTGTAGTCAGCGATACACACGCCGGGTCCGGCCTCTTCTAGGATGGTTGCTACCCCCCGGTTGCCTTTCAAATGAGAAAACTGGATATGCGCTTCCCGCGTTATGTTCTTGAAGCGGGGAGCAGGGTCCTGGGCGACCGAGTCACTTGCGAATGCGACGGCCAAAAGAGCGACAATAAGGCAGCAGGCCCGAACTGATAGCACATGTTCTCGGACAAACTGCATCATCCTTGCATCCCCTCAGCCGAAGGTGCCACCATCGGAACTTTGCCAGACGCCACAGTTCACTTCTCTCGAGCTGCAACTGGATCGGAGGCTATCTCCAAGGCGCGCACAAAGCGTCTCTCCTCCTTGGCGGCACTGAACAACTCCAGTTCTTTTTTGGCCTCGGCGTCCTGGTTAAGACGCTGCAGGGTTATCGCCAGAGTGTAGTGCGCAACGGGATCCTGAGGATCCTCAGTTACCGCGCGTCGTAGAAATACTGCGGCCACGTCAAATTTGCCTTGTGCTTTGTAGAGTCTTCCCAGGCCACGATTTATAGCGGCGTCGTTTGCATGCGATGACCGAAGCTCATTCAGCGTCTTCTCAGCTTCCGGGTAGCGCCCTTCGTGGATGAGAAGTTCCGCGTATTCAACAGCTGTGTCAATCCCGGCACCCAGCTGAAGCGCCTTCTGAAACGACTTCTCAGCCTTCTCACTCTGCCCTTGATGTGCGTAGAGACTCCCCAGCAACCCCCAGACATCCGCGCGGGCCCCATCTTGCTCTATGGATTTCATGGCTGCAACTACCGCCTGCTCATAACTGCCCAAGTGTTCGTGGAATATCGCCTGGCCATAAAGCAGCAGCGCTGAATTTGGGACGGCTTCTAAGCCAACGGCCAAAGTCTCTCTTGCTTCGTCGTCCCGGTTGCCCTGCAGAAAGGTAAGCGCGAGTCGAAAATAAGTATCCGGAACGTTGGGCGCGAGCCGCACCGCAAATTGAAACGTGCTCACCGCGGTGGGCAGGTCCGTTGAGAGCGCCTGGGAAGAGCCGAGTAACAAACAAGGCGCCACTTCGGAGCAGGCGGATGAGCTGTTGAGGACCTTCGCCGCTTCCGCGTACCTGCCTAGCTTGAACAGTGCCGTTCCTTCCCCGAGCGTGATAGCCTCGAAAGGCGCGGCAGGCTCGGGCACTTTTCGGGCAAGTTGGAACGCCTCGACCGCTTCATTGAAGCGCTTCAGGCGGAGAGCGATCAAAGCCAAGTTGTAGGCTGCTCGCCCGTTCTTCGGGTTAATTTTTAAGACCCTTCGAAGCAGTGGAACTGCATCTTCGAGCAGGCCCCGGCTGGCGAGACTCAAAGCCAGATTGTTCAGCGCAGGCTCGTATTGGGAATCAATCGCCAACGCCTTCTCGTACCAATGCGCCGCTTGTTGGTGACGAGAGTCAGAGTCGAGCGCAGCTCCGATGCTAGTAGCGAGTACCGCGTCCCGCGGGAACGATGCTCCAAGAACTTCTAGTTCTCGAACGCCAAGTTCGGACTTACCACCGCTTATGTGGTTGAGGGCGATTTGGTAAGAGGAGATCCACGAAGGCTGAGTCTGCGCGCGCATCCCGGCCGCCATCAGTGCAATAGCGGTGATGATGCGAAGCCCAGACCAGCGTCCGCGCAAGAAACCTCCTAGAAGGTAAAAGCTAATGAAAGTTGCATAATCCGGGGTGACAAGGGGTCATGCAAAAAGCCAAAGTCAGGGTTGGGTGAGGTCGGTTTCCCCAAAGTGGTATCCACGGAGCTGTATGAAACGTGATTGAATACATTGAACGCCTGTGCCTTAAATTCCAGCCCCATGGATTCACGTATTGGGGTTCGCTTGCCCAAGCCAAAGTCGAAGTTGATGAATCCCGGCCCTCGCACCGCTCCGTTCGGCTCGTTCCCGAAGGTTCCAGGCGTCGGGTACGCGAAGGCACTGGTGTTGAACCATTGGGTCCGGGTTTTCGGACCGCTGGCGCCTGCGATCTGGTTGGCCCGCTCCGGGCCGCAGCAAGGCACCCCTTCATTGTCGGTCGCCAAGGTTACGGTGGCAGGGAAGCCTTT
>QHZB01000370.1 GCA_003224525.1 Acidobacteriota bacterium
TCACCCGTCCTGCGCACACGCTCAAGCACTGCCAGGCAAGTCGCTTTGAATTTAGAGATGGCAATTTCTTCCATGGCTTGGTGGCCCGCGATCAAGATAGCATAAATTTAGACCATAGTCCAACCATAGTCTGACCATGGTCATGTCCGCGCCATCTTTTGTTAGCCTATGCTGCAGTTCATCCATTATGGCTCGTCGTCTCCATCTGCATCGGCGGAAGGAGCGGCATCCGCCGTTTTGCTCGGATCAACCGGAGCAAGTCCGGCCTTCTGGAGTTCGCCATTGAGAGCCGCAATATCCTGCTGCTGAAATTTCCTCCAGCGCGCATTTAGCTTTCCTAGAGCGTCCTCCAGTTCCCTGTAAACTGCGGTGGCTTGCGTTGTTGGCGCGGCATCCGCGCTGTCCACAACCGACAAAATGCCGCCGAAATGCTGGTTCAAGCTGGAAAAATTCTCCGGCTGTTTCGCACCGGGCGGCAGGCCGAAGAAATTGCTCTGTGCCGCGCCTTCCAGTTCGGCGGCTTGTTTGTCCAGCGCCGCCATCGCATCCGCAAGAGCGCCCTTTCCTGCTTTCGCGGCGCGCTCCTTCAGTTGCGCGCGCACCGATCGAACTTGCGAGAGCGCTCCAAAGCTTTCATTCATGCCTTCGACCGAGCCGCTCTGCATTTCAAACTGCTTGCGAAGATCCGCGGGCGGAGTCTTGATGCGCGGGTCCATCTTCACGACGAATGGCTGAGAATAGCTTTTCCCATCAACTGTTAGTTTTGCTGTGTACTTGCCGGGAAGTGCCCATGCTCCAAGCGGATATTTCGGTGTGTCATGAACGATTGCGGAAATTGGAAACTCATGCCCCGGCGATTCCGGAGGCGCGCAGTGCAGATCCCAAACGAAACGGTGCATGCCCGCATTCGACGAAAGAATCTGCGTCGGACGCACCCAATACATCGGGATGGGATGTTCACCTGCGATTTTCTCAAGCGCTTCCGATTTGTCCGTGCTCGTATATCTCCGGACGAGCTGCTGCTGGTCATTCAGAATTTCCAGCGTCACAAGTTTGCTGGCCGCCCCAGCCAGGTAGTAATCGATGATGGCGCCATCGGGAGGATTTTTTCCCGCGGGAAATTCTGGAGGCAGCGGCGTGTCGGGGTTTCGGTTCCAGCGGAATCGAATCGCTTCCTGCGGTGTGAATAGATGCGCACTTTCTTTCACGATGTCAGCTTTCAATTGCCGCAGTGGCGTGAGGTCATCGAGAATCCAGAATGAGCGGCCGTGCGTGGCGACGATCAGATCGTCGCCATGAATCGCGAGATCGCGCATCGAAGTATGCGGCAAATTCAACTGCAGTGGCTGCCAATCGTCTCCGTCGTTGAAGGAAATGTAGACGGAGCCTTCCGTGCCGGCGAAGAGCAAGCCCTGGCGCGCAGGATCTTCCCGCACCACGTTGCTGGCGCCGCCATCCGGAATACCATGCGTGATTTCCGTCCACGTTTTCCCGTAATCGCGCGTGCGGTAAATATGTGCGCGCAAATCGTCGAGCCGGAACGAATTGATCGCGGCGTACGCCGTGCCCGCATCGAAGTGCGAGGCTTCGATGATGGAAACTTTGCTCCACGGCTTGAGCGGCGGCGGCGTAACATTCTGCCAGGATTTGCCGCCGTCTCGCGTGATCTGAATTAATCCGTCGTCGGTGCCGGCCCAGATCGTGTTTGCTTCCTTGAAGGAAGGAGCGACGGCGTAAATTACGCCGCGGTGCTTCCCTTTTTCCGGATCGCTCGCGGCGAAAACACCGAGGTTCGCGGGGATCTCGTAGGATTCGCGCGTGAGATCCGGACTGATGACCTGCCAGCTGTTTCCCGCATCGGTCGTTTTGAAAAGCACGTTGGCCGCGAAATAAAGCGTGTGCGGCTCGAGCGGCGAAAAAACAACCGGCAGGGTGCGCGCATAGCGATACTCGCCGCGGCGAATGGGCTCCGGCGTAACTTTCGCGTACTCGCCGATATCTTGTTTTGATCGCGTGAGCCAGTCGCCATAAAGAATATTCGGATCGAGCGGGTCGACGGCGATATATCCATACTCGAAAATTCCGATGAGATGCCAATCGCGAAAGGTGATTTCGCCATAATCGCTGCGGCTCTGCGTGGCGGCGGCGCCGCTTTCTTGCTGCGCGCCGTAAACCCAGTAGGGAAAACGATTGTCGGTGGTGACGTGATAGAACTGTGCGGTTGGCTGATTGTACCAACTGCTCCACGTCGCGCCGCCGTTCACGCTGATGACCGCGCCCTGGTCGGAGCTGAGCGCGATAATCTGCGGATTTTCCGTGCTGATCCAGAGGCGCTGGTAATCGTCGCCGCCCGGCGCGCCTTTGAACCCCACAACTGTTTTTCCACCGTCCGTCGATTTCCACGTCGTGGTGTTCGCGACGTAAATGACCTCCGGATTGTCCGGCGCGACGGCAATGCCCGCCGCGCCCGGGCCCCGGCCACCGACGCGGCGGTCGGCGTTTACCTGTTTCCACGATTCGCCGGAATCATCGGAACGGTAGACGCCGGCATTTTTCTTGGCCTCCACGGTGGCATAGAGGCGGTTCGGCTCACTTTGCGAGACGGCAATTCCTATGCGGCCAATGCCGTCGCCCGCTCCCGGAAGCCCAGTGGTGAGCGGACGCCAGTTGCTTCCGCCATCGGTGGATTTGAAAATGCCGCTGCCAGCGCTGATGAAGGATTCGCCGCTGCGAATCTCCCAGGGCGCAACACGCGCGGCCCACAACACGGCGTAGATTGTTTGCGGATTTGTGGGATCAAAAGCGAGGTCGGCGGCGCCGATGTTTTCGTCCTTGTAGAGGACTTTCTGGAAGGATTGACCACCGTCGGTGGAGCGGAAAACGCCGCGCTCGGCGTTCGGGCCGTAAGGATGCCCTTCGGCGGCGACGAAAACGCGGTTGGGATCTTTCGGGTCGACGAGAATCGCGGTGATTTGTTGAGCGTCGCGGAGGTTTTTCAGATGTGTCCAGGATTTTCCGGCGTCAGTGGATTTGTAGACGCCATCTCCGGTTGCGAGATCCGGGCGCTGTAATCCTTCGCCACTGCCAACGTAAATGATGTTCGGATCGGAAGCAGCAACGGCAAGCGCGCCGACGGAGCCGGTGGGCTGGTCGTCGAAGATCGGATTCCAGGTGTTTCCGAAATCGGTGGTTTTCCAGACGCCGCCGTTGACGGCGGCCATGTAGAAAACATTCGGCTGGTGCAGCACGCCGGAGATGGCCACGGTGCGGCCTCCGCGGAACGGGCCGATGCAGCGCCAGCGCATTTCGGAATAGAATTTTTGATCGAACTGCTGCGCGTTCGTCGAAGCGCAAAAAATAGTTGTAAAAATAATTCCAGCGATGGACCACTTCCCTGCCACACCGATTTGCATCCGAGTCCTCCGTGAGAAAAGAGAGGATACTCTGACTGCGGAAATGGAGCAATGCGCGGTTGGGGGGAGAGAGTCGAAAGTTGAAAGTTTAAAGTTGCAGGGGAAAAGACGCGACTGGTGACTCCTGGCTGGTGACTCGTGAAGGTGAACGGACAGCAAGGGCTTGACCATAAGAACACTGGAAAGGAAGGCGCCTCCCTTTCGGCCCTCGGAATAAATGGTCATGACTGTGTTTTCTCACGCTCGCGGGGTGCGACCCCAAGGGGAGGAGAAGGCGGCTGCTACAAGATTTAAGAAAGAAGTGGCGGCGCGAAGCAGCCGCCGCAAGCAAGAGAGAGAGAGAGAGAGAGAGAGAGAGAGAGAGAGAGATTCCTCACATCCGCAGGCCGACGCTTTCGCAGGAGCGAGAGCGGAATGACGATGAGGGGGTGGGCGATGCGAGACGGGGAGTGCGGAGCCGAAAAGGGGCAGCGGTGCTGCGATCCTGCAGAAGCGACGAAGGATTTATGGGGCGTGGGGGGCGACTACGCCGAGGTCGGCGATGTTGTCGCCCTTTTTGAGGGAGGGGACGGCGTTGAGGTGTAGGACGACGGCGGAGACGGGAGCGCGAGGCTCGGCGATGAGTTTGCCGGTGTAGTCGGTGATGACGCCGAGCTTCATGCCAGCAGAGACGTAGGTGCCGCGCTTGACGAGGGGATACCAGATGCCGGGGCCGTCGGCGAGGACGTCGACGAGTTTTTCAATCCAGACGGGATTCTCGATGGGATGCGGATCGCCGGGAAGCATCTTGAGGGCGCGCATGGTACTGAGAGTGCCGTTGACGAGGAGAGCGAGGTCGTCGGACTCGACGGTGCCCGCCTGACCGGCTTCGACGACGATGGACGGTTTGCCGCGGACGGAAGCGGTGTTATCGAGATAGCGGGTGGCGGCGGGGTCGGTGGGGCGTTCGCGCCAGATGATGATGTGATCGAGGCCGAAGGCAAGGACCATTTCCTTGGAGGTGCGGTCCTGGGCTTCGCGGCCGGTGGGGCCCCAGTAGGCGTAGGGGCGGAGGCTCTCGTCGAGGTCGCCGCCGTGGTAGTCGATCAGGTAATCGCAGCGGTCGACGATTTCCTTGGTGATGAGGAAAGAAGCGCGCTCGGTTTGCGTGCCGTCGGCTTTGCCCGGGTAGAAGCGGTTCATGCTTTTGTTGTCGATGGGATTGACGTGGGGGACTTTTTGCTCGAAGGATTGAATGTTGATGAGCGGGACGAGGATGACGATGCCGGTGACTTGCGCGGGGTCGAGGGCGTCGATCAGCTTTTCGATGGCAATGATGGAGACGTATTCGGTGCCGTGGGCGCCAGTGACGAGGGCGAGGACTCTGCCGGGCTTTGCGCCGTTGACTACGACAACGGGGATGCTGGTGGCAGCGTCAACGCCTTCGGGGACTTCGAGATAGCCGGTGGCTTTTTGGCCGGGGGCGGCGCTGGCGGTGCCGACGGTGAATTTGGATTGCGCCGAGACCGAGATGCAACAGATCGATGCGAGAAATGCCGCAACGAGAATCGAATCGCGGTGACGCATCACTCACCTCCCACTTTCGTCGCGTGTGCGGGTGCTGGTTGTTCGGCCGGACGCGGCGACGTGGCTTCGCCTTTGACGTAGTGAGCGTACCAGGCGAGGTAGCGCTCGAGGCGGTCCTTTATATGCGAGGGCGTGGTGAAGCCGTGATGCTCGCCGGGGTAGACGACAAGCTCGGTGGTGCGGCCGAGCATTTTCAGCGCTTGGTACATCTGCTCCCCACCGAGAACTGGAACATTCCAATCTAGGTCGCCGCCCATGAAAAGCGTGGGAGTGGTGATGTTGTTCACACGGTAGAACGGCGAGATTTTTTCCCATCCGGCTCTGTTTTCCCAAGGGCGGCCCAACTCGGCTTCATAGTCTTTAACGTATTGGTCGTGGCCGTAGCCGCTAGGCAGCAGCGCTATCCCTGCACCGGAGATGGCGGCCTTAAAACGAGTGGTCTGCGCGATGATGAAGTCGGTGGACATACCGCCGTAAGACCAGCCGCCAACGCCTAGCTTTTCTGGATCGGCGATGCCTTGCGCGAGAGCGAAGTCCACCATGGCCATGTCGTCTTGGTAGTCCTTGTTTCCCCAATCGGCGAAGATGGCTTCGCAAAATTCTTGGCCGTAGCCGGAAGAACCGCGCGGATTCGGCAGAAGGACGGCGTAGCCGTTGGCGGCGTAAAGTTCCGCGAGATGGTAGAAGGATGCGGAATATTGACCGACGGGGCCGCCATGAAGATTGAGCAACGTCGGGACTCTCTTGCCGGGAGAGTAATCGAGGGGTTTGTAGAGATAGCCGGAGACGGAGGTGCCGTCCTTACTCTTGAAATGAACGTACTCGACTTTGGACAAACGCAACTGGGAGAGCAGGGCGTCGTTCGTCTTGGTGAGCCGCGTGAGATCGCTGCCGTTCGAAAGATAAATTTCATCGGGGCGGTCGGTCATACCGATTTGCGCGGCGATGGTGCCGTCTTTGCCGAGGGAATAGGAAGCAAGATTGAGCCGGCCGCCGACGGGGCGCGCGACTTCTCCGCCGGTGACAGCGATGCGGCAAAGGTTTTGCGTGCCGTCGTCGTCGGCGATGAAGTAGATTGAGTGGCCATCGGCAGAGAAGTGCGGGCGGCGCACGCTGCGATCGAATGCGAGTGTCAGCACTTTGGCTTCGCCGCCTGTGGACGGAGCGATGGCGAGATGGTGGGTGGCATAGATCATAGCCTTGACGTCGGTTTCGGTTACGAAGGCGATCCATTTGCCGTCGGGGGACCAGGTTGGCGAGCGATCAGAGCCGGGATTTGTAGTGACTTGAGTGAGGTGCGCGCCTTTGTCGGTGTTGTCGGCGGCGGCGACCCAGATGTCCGTGTTGTAGTTGCGATCGGGGTCGGGAGTGCTGCGGTTGCTGGTGAAGGCGAGAGATTTGCCGTCGGGTGACCATACCGGCTCGCTGTCGTCGAAATCGCCGGAGGTGAGTTGCGCGGTCTTTTTTGAAGCGATATCGAAAACGTAGAGATGGTCGCGGCGGTGATCGAGGTAGCCGACGATGTCTTCCTTGAATTGGAGACGGTCGATGACGAAGGGAGGCGGGGTCTTCGGTTTTGCCGCAGGCTTTTCATTGCCCTTGTCTTTTTCCTTGGCCGATTCGATGTCCTCGGGCTTGGGGTCCTGAAGGACAAGAACGAGACGCGCGCTGTCTGGGGACCATTCGAAATCGTTGACGCCCTGCACGGTTTCCGTGAGGCGCACGGCTTCGCCGCCGAGACGATTCAAGAGCCAGAC
>QHZB01000496.1 GCA_003224525.1 Acidobacteriota bacterium
CTGTACGCCCAGTATTGGTTGCGAGGAAATCCGCTTGAACTGGGCGGCCAATTTTCCGTAGCTGCTTACCATGCGATTCAGCGCGAATCGAAAGTGCTGCAGGAACTCGCTGCATGGCGTACGGATGGAGTCTTGATCGAGGAAGAGGCGACAAGCAGCCTGGCCCTGGAAGTTTCCTGCAACTTCTTCTCCGTTTACGGCTTAACTCGGCCGAGTCTCGGACGCCTGTTCGGCCCTGACGAATGCGCGTCGGCCTCAGAAGAACGGGTAGTGGTGCTCTCGGAAGAGGCATGGCACAGCCGCTTTGCTGCTGACCCGCACATCCTTGGGAAAGTGATTCTGCTGAACCGGCAGCCCTTCACGGTAATCGGTATTACCCCGATGGATTTTGCCGGCAGACTCCGTGGTCCTGGAATCTGGGTGCCTTACACCATGCAGCATCGGCTCACCGCGAATGAGGACATCTTTCGCGCGGAACGAACGCCCACGTTGTGGCTGGAAGGAAGGCTGCGTCCAGGCCGCACTCGCGAACAACTTGCGGCGGAGGCGAATGTAATCGCAGGGCGGGTTCCCGAGTTCGATCCCGACTTGAAACAGCGCGTGCTCGTCACCAGCGGAGCTGTCATCGAAGATCCAAACGTGCGCGCCAACTCCTTCTGGATCCTGTTGCTGATAGGCACCGGGGCGACACTGCTGCTGCTCGTAAGCTGCGCCAGTGGGGCGGTGTTGCTGCTTTCCCGCGCCATAGTGCGTCGGCAGGAAATCGCCGTGCGCATCTCGCTGGGCGCGGCAGGACGGCGCGTGCTGCGGCAACTTCTTTCCGAAAACCTGCTGCTGGCGGCAGTAGCCGGGGCACTCGGCCTCTATCTTGCCTTGCAAATACCCAAGGCTTTTCAAAAGCTGGCTCCTGCAATGCCTCACTATTCGTTCACACTCGATTGGCATGTCTTCGACTATCTCGCCGCAATCACTTTGGCAGCTGCTATCTTCGCTGGGATAGCGCCCGCCGCCGAATGCCTCAGGCAGGACGTATGGATTTCGCTGAAGGGGAAGGAACTTTCTCTGTCCGCCGTACATGCGCGTTGGAAGCCGCAGGATCTGCTGGTGATCGCACAGGTTTCCTTCAGCGTGGTGCTGATGGTCACATCAGTAATGTTTTCCCGGGCCGTGGTCTCCATCTTCCGCGCGGAGCCGGGTTTTGAAACCCGACACGTGCTCGCCGTTCCGTTGGAGCTTGGCCAGGAACGCTATGATCCGGCTGAAACGGAAGCGTTCTACCGAAGTTTGCAGGAGCGTCTTGCGGGTACACCGTTGGTCGATGCCGTCGCCACCAGCAGCATATCTCCCCTGATGGGAGACGGCGAAGAAAGAGTTCGGCTCAACACCGAGTTTCGTCTTCCCACGCAGGCATCGGGGGGAACCCCCACCGCTACGGTCAGAGCTGTCTCGCAGAATTATTTCGCCACGGTCGGCATTCCGCTGGTACTTGGCCAGGTATTCCGCAATACTCTATCTGATGAAAATGCCGTGATGATCTCCCAATCGTTCGCGACCGCATTTTGGCCAGCACAAGATCCGATTGGCAGGGAGGTCATCGCACCGGACGGAAAACGTCTGCGCGTGCTCGGCGTTGTCCGTGACACCTACACCGGATACACCCGCCAGCCCGATGGCCCTTGCATTTATATGCTGCGCACCATTCCGGCTCGCGGTGATCTCGTTCTCGTACGCTTCCGCGGTGATGCCGATCCCATTGCGGCAGCGGTGAAACATATTGCGCGCGATCTCGATCCCCAGATGCTGGTGCTTTCCAGCACTCTGCGTGCGCAGATGGATTATAACGCCGAGCAAGGATGGGTAATCGGCAAGATGCTGTTGTTTGTAGCTGGCGTAGCAGGTTTGCTGGCCCTGCTCGGAATCTATGGAGCAGTGGGGTATTCGGTGACCAGGAGGACTCGCGAGTTCGGAATTCGCGCGGCTCTCGGCGCCAACCCGCGTGAGCTCATGAGGCTGGTGTTTAATTCCGGTCTGCGCCCAGTGATCGCAGGAACACTGGCCGGAACAATATTCGCGGTTCTCTTCTCGTTTATCCTTGTGAACGCTCTTCGTCGCGCGCCGTTGCCGCTGAACCCAACCAGTCCGGTGTCGTACGGACTTGTATGCGCTTCGCTGGTCTTCGCGGCGCTTGTCGCGATGATCGGCCATGCACGCCGCGCCGCTCGCATTCAACCCCCAGTTGCGCTGCGCGAAGAATAAAGAGAGAGCTGCCATCGGTCCGATTATGGGCCAATCAGGCAGCTAACGAACAGCTCCGAATGGATCGTCGGCAACCCTTACCTTACCCGGATTATGGAAGGGTTGCCCGTCATTCGGGCATCAGAGATTCCTTTGACTTCCAATTCGGGATAGCTTGTATGAATATCCGCCTGTCTGTATATTATTTCATTGCCGCGGACGAAGACAACGTTGGGAAGTAGAGAGCAAATCGTGGAAGAGTTTCGAAGGTTTGCTCATCTCTATGTCCTCGGTAACCGAGGCTATCACCGTTGCCCTCGGTAAGCAAGGGGGGATGCTTTTCGGGCCGCGACGCTGCCTCCTGCGTGTTCGTTCACATGGTGTTGCTCCTGAGTTGTGGATTGAAAACCGAGACCGTGGAAGGAGGAGCTCTGTAGGCGAGTCTGCTACTGGAGAGCAGCAGAGATCGTTCCAGTTGTCAGCGGTTATGGGTCAAAAGGGATTGTGGGCTGAAACTGTCAGTGACTGTGATCGGCGGGATTTTTCTGCTGCCGGACTACGCCAACCACAAATGCCATCCAACCTTTGAGACACAATCCGCTCAGGAAAACCACCACCTAGCCAGCAGGGACTTCCGTCGCCGACTTGACAGTGCGGCTGGCGATCACTGAGCTGACCAGAGCCGAGAGAAATGCTGCAAAGACGAACAAATCTAGAACCGCATGTCCGCCGTCAGGAGGGCGATGTCTGCCGAAGCTCGGGAGCACTTGGGTTCGGTTACGGTAGAAGGAATAGAACCCATCACGCTCTGGTCCTGTCCCTCGAATATAAGGAATCCACCAGTCGTGCAGATGAACAGCGACCCAGACGGAGAGCAGAACGACGGCAATCCACATTCCTGCCCTCAGCCGTCTCGTAAAGCTGACCACCATTACGAGAAGCAGGAACCCAATCACGATATCGGGGTAGAACTGGTCGTTGTGAATAGGCCAATGAAATTCGCCGTTCCACCGGCCCAGCGGTAGCCAACGGTAGAGCTCGTAGTAAACCAAAAGTACTGTCAAACAAACGACCGTGAGAAAGCGGTTTTTTTCTGTTCGGCTAGGCACTTCAGGAATCTCCAAACGCGAAACGGTGGTCTTTCAAAATCCTCACGACGGCAAGGATCGTGTTCCAGTTGCGTGTGGTTGCTGGCACACCGAAAAGCTTGTCGATCCGCCCGAGATAGCCGATGGTCTTCATGTGCCGACGGTACATGCCAAGGATGAATCGGCCTTTGGACGCGAAAACTCGCACGAGCCACTCCCCGTTGGGCGGGAATGTGACTGGGAGGGCCGCGCGGAGGCCTCCGGCTCTCGACAGGATGCTCACAAATCGAACGATATCGGGCCGTGATGGCTCGGCTCGAAATGGATTCTCCATCTCTAGGCGGATGAGATCGCGACCGTCGCAGATCACAACTTCCGCTTCGAACGGCAGCTTCCGCAGCAATGCGGCACGGAACTTCGTCTTTGAGCCAGGCTTGCGAACGACGAAAGTGCCTGCAGCTCCGACATTCACGACGCCATAATCGCTCAGTCCCCTTGCGAGGATGCTTGGGCGGAACGTTCGGTGGCCGCCCACGTTGACGCCTCGAAGAAAAACAACTAGAGACACAGTCAGCTCCAATCAGGATGCGTGGGCCACTGCTACGAGGTGAGCACTGGCACCGTGGGCTGAGGGCTCTCGCTCTATCAGAGACAAGAACTCCATCAGGATCTCTCGCTGCACGGGGTCATCCCAAGCCTCGCCGAAATGCGATGTGCTCCAGACTGGACCCTCAACAGCAAATATTTGGCAATCAGCAAAACTAGACTCACGAACTTCGGCTGCCAACTCTTCAGGGCGATGGAAGTAGGCTGAGGTGAAATACGCAGCTTGATTCGTGGGGTTGCGGTGCTGACCCGTTGCCAAGTCGCCTGCTACGATCTTGCGAAACTCAAGGTCACTGAAAAATCCTCGGGCAAGT
>QHZB01000232.1 GCA_003224525.1 Acidobacteriota bacterium
GGTCAGGCCCGACGGGCTTTACCTCGCCATGTACTCGAAACATGCCGCCGAGCGAAAAATGTATTACCGCATTTCGGAGCCGCACAACGCGCTCGCCTGGGGACCCACGTTGAGCGTAGAGACGCCGGGCTCCGACGCCAACTACGCCGGCAACAACGACACCTATGCCAACCCGTTTCGACTACCCGACGGACGCATGCTCAACTTCTTTCGCGGCTTTCATCATGAGCCCAACTATATGGTCTCGCAAGACGACGGCCAGACGTGGACGTACGGCGGCCACTGGCTCTACGGAAAGGGCGGCTACAGCCCGTATCTGAAATACGTGTCCGACGGCAAGGGCACCGTGCATTTTGTCGCCACGGAGGATCATCCCCGCAATTTTGACAACAGTCTGTATCACGGATATTTGCGAAACGGCACCATCTACCATTCCGATGGAGCGCGTGTCGGCGGGTTGAGTACTTCAACAGAAGCGACCATCCCCACTTGGGAGCTCACCAAGGTGTTTCAGGGAACTCCCGACAACGTCGCCTGGATGATCGATCTCGAACTCGATCGAGACGCTCGCCCTTACGTCTTGTTCTCCTGCCAAATCGACGGCCGCGGCTTGCCGCGCGGTCAGGGCGGGATGGATTTGCGCTACCACTATGCACGCTGGGACGGCACGGCCTGGCACAGCGAGGAAATCGCTCACGCGGGCACTAGGCTTTACGCGGGCGAGGACGACTATTCGGGTTTAGGCGCGCTGGACCCCAAAAATCCAGACGTCGCCTACATTTCGACGGATGCCGATCCCGTCACTGGTGCGCCACTCGTGAGTCAGGCCGACCGCCGCCGGCACTATGAGTTGTTTCGCGGCACCCGCGACGCACGCGCCGATAAATGGAATTGGCTCCCCTTTACACGTAATTCCACTTACGACAATCTCCGCCCCATCATTCCCAAGTGGAGCGATTCAAGAACGGCGGTTGTGTGGATGCGCGGCTCCTACTCCAACAATCACGGAGAATGGACAACCTCCGTCGTAGCTGTCATCCTGCCGCCCGCCTAGATACCCGCGCCTCCCCGATCCCTGCGTCAAGAGCAAGCGGACCTCACTCCCGAAGCGTGAGTTAGAGGGCCACGCTAGCGGCTAGCCCCGGCTGTCCCTTGACGGGGCGAGAACGAAGGAAATCTTAAGCTTGTGTGTGCACATTTCTCCGAGACGATTTGCGAACCTTGAAATAAATGTGGATTTCGATACTGACGCTGGTTTGGAAAAGTTCGGCGAGGAATTGGTGGCACTGATTGCACGAGAGTACGCCGCTAAAGACAAGTTCAAAACAGTCCAGACATCCTACAAGCCATGTGAAGGACAATGAAAACCAGGCGAAGCTGAAGAAAGTAATTCCTACCCTCTTCAGCTGCTCCGTCCGGATTCTCGCTGCGCACGCCGGCGCAATACGCTTCCCGTTGATACCTGCTCCATGTGTTGGGCTGGAGCGACCGCCACGGTTTCCGTGGCAACGAAGTGGGGCCATTTCAGTCCAACTTCGGTCCAATTCAAGAGCGAGATAAATGGCGCGTTCCTCTGTAAGCGACGCCAGAAGCAGCACTTAGAGTTTTTCACTGCACTTCCAAGGAACAAATTTCCGAGCAAGAGGGCGTGAGACCAAGAGGTAGCCTCTAACCCATTCACAGGAGTGCACTTGCAAGTCGTCCGTTCCTTCCTTGCTTGAGCCACGCATCGTGGCTCGGTTACTTCTAAGCAGGAGGTCGGGAGTTCGAGTCTCCCCGGGCGCGCCAGTTAAAATCCTCACATGTCGCTGGGATAATGAACTAACGAGACGCTGCTGCCCTTTCAGCTTTGGGTCGATGGGAGTCCACCTTCGTGGTCCAAACAGGCATTTCCAACTTTTCTACTGCTGCTCGCTGTGAGCTTGGTACTTGGGGCGCGTAGATCTCCGCGGTTGTGCTACATCTCGCGCGGCCTAGCGGTGCTTGCGCCGTCTTGAGTAATTCGCCCGAGATCCGTGAGCAGAATTGCGCGAGGGCGCCTGAAGCTACGCCACAAGCTCAGAGTGAAGGCGAGTTTGTGCCGGCGGCGCGATTCCTAGCTCCAGAGGCGGTCCCAGGAACGTTCATTGTCCCATTGCGGAGTAGGCTCAAAATAGCTTGTGCCGGGCGCCAGATGTTGGCGGACGACGTCTTCATTTAGAGTGACGCCAAGGCCGGGCCGGTCTGGCACTTCGATCCAGCCGCGATTGACGATAGGCGTCTTGGCTCCTTCTTGAACGATGGAGGACCACCAGGGCACGTCGAGGGAGTGGTGCTCAAGTGCCAGGAAGTTCTGCGTGGCCGCGGCGCAGTGAACGTTGGCCATGCAGCAAACCGGCGTCCCAGCGAAGTGCAGCGCCATCGGCACGCCATATTCTTCGGCCATGTCTCCGATCTTGTGAGTCTCCAGAATGCCGCCAGCAGTGGCGAGGTCCGGCTGGATTTTACCTACGGCGTGCTTCTCGCATAGAACCTGAAATGGTTCCTTCAAATAAATATCTTCGCCGGTGAGAATGGATGTGGGGCTCTGCTCAGAGATTTGTTTTAGCAAGTCGGTATAATTCCAGGGGATGACGTCTTCCATCCACGACAAGTTGTATTTTTCGTAGGCCTTGCCAAGGCGGATGATGGACTTGACGCCCAGATGCCCGAGATGGTCCATGGAAAGAGGAATTTCCATTCCGACGGCGTCGCGCACGGCAGCGACATATTGCTCGAGCATGGCGATGCCTTTGTCGGTGACTTCCATCCCCAGCAGCGGATGAGGCAACTGATTTGCTTCCCATTGATTGATGTCCGTGGGATTGGTGACCGTTCCGGGAGTGCTGGCGACCATCTCGACACCCAAATCCATTTTGAGCCAGGTTAGGCCCATGCCCTCTTTTCGCTCTTTCATTCGCCGGGCGTAGATTTTGGGATCATCAGACTCCGTGGTGTCCGCATAGAGCCTGATCTTGTCGCGGAATTTGCCGCCACCCAGCAGCGCGTAAACCGGGGCGTTGTAAACTTTTCCAGCGATGTCCCATAGCGCCATTTCGATGGCGCAGACGCCCCCGCCCTGCCGGGCGTGTCCACCAAACTGTTTGATCTTGCGGAAGATTTTGTCGAGTTTGAGGGGGTCTTCGCCGAGAATGCGGCTCTTCAGGAAAAGTGCGTAGGTCGGGCTTGCACCGTCTCGCACCTCGCCGAGGCCATAGACACCTTGGTCTGTATCAATGCGGATGATGGGACAGGGACTTGGCCCGGGCTTTACAAGTGTCGCAACGCGAAGATCGGTGATCTTGAGTTTGGAGGGGCTTGAGTTGGCATTGACGGCCTTGGGATAGGCTTCGACCACTTCACCGGCCAGCAGCGAACCGCAAAGCGCCATTGCCGAGGCCTTTAGCATTTCACGACGATCGAGCGAGTTCTCGCCGTTTTTTTTCATGGCGCGAGGTCCTTTTCAAATCGCAGAGTTTTTTGGATGCGTCCAGTGGGCCCGGCTACCGGCCCGCATCATCTCAGAGAACATGCGCTCAGACAAGATTTCCCGTTTGACAAATCGTTATTCTTTTGAGAGTTTCGGGCGCAGCGAAAGATTCCGGCGATCGGGCGCGTGAGAGTATTTGACTGGTTTTCCGGGTCGCGGAGTATTCACCTTCGGAGGAACACTTTTATGAAGACCACACCTGCCTCATTCGCACGAATCGTAACGACGGCGGTGCTTGCTCTGTGCACGATGGCGCTCCTTTCCCCCAGTTCCATGCGTGGGCAATTGGTGACTTTCACCAAGCAGGATTTGGCCGATTACACGGCGCAGAGCACGTTTGACCGGCTTCCTGACGGCAGGCCGAAGGTTCCAGACGATTTACTGGAAAGAGCGAGGGAACTTTCCTCGGAAGAAGTCTGGGCGGTGCTGGAAGAGAAGGGATTTCGCAACCAATACGCCGATGGATTTCAGATTCTGCATCCAGAAAAACCCATGGTGGGGCGGGCATTCACCGTGCAGTTCATGCCAGAGCGACCCGATGTGAGCAAGGTTGCATCGGCCAAAGCCAAGGAACGCGGGCTCGGGTCGCTGACCAATCAGCTGGCTATCGACATGCTCCAGCCAGGCGACGTGCTGATCGTAGACCTGTTTGGCAAGAAGGTGAACGGAACCATCGTGGGCGACAATCTTTTTTATTACATCATGAAAGCAACCCATAGTGGCGGCATGGTCGTAGATGGAAGCATTCGCGATCTAAACGGAATTTCAGAGATTGCTATGCCCGCTTATTTCAAGTCTGTCGACCCGACGCCCATTGGAAACGTGATGCTGACGGGCATCAATGTTCCGGTGCGAATCGGGGGCGTGACGGTAATGCCTGGTGATCTGGTGGTGGGTGATCGTGAGGGTGTGTATTTCCTACCACCCCATTTGGTGAAGGAAGTGCTCGACCGCGCGGATGAAATCCGCATTCATGATGAATGGACCAAAAAGAAATTTGACGAGATGAAGTACAAGTCGCGGGAAATTTATTCCACGCCATCCGATCCGGCATTGCTGCAGGAGTATAAAGAGTATCTAAAGAAGCGGTTGGAGGAAATTAGGAAACAGCGCGGTCCGCAGTGAAGGAGGAATGACCATGAAAGATTCCTTTGAGAATGAAATCTCACGCCGGAGGTTCATCGCCAAGGTGGGCAAGGGGTTTGTCGCAGCTAATGTGGCAGGAACATTCTTGAAGGCAGCCGCGGCGAAGGAAGTGGCCGCCGCTGATTCACCGGGGAGCAAACTTGGATGGGCCATCGTCGGGCTGGGTAATTTGGCCATACATGAAATCCTGCCTGCTTTCGCGAAATGCGAAAAATCAAAGGTAACCGCTCTGGTGAGCGGGCACCCCGACAAAGCAAACAAACTTGCACAGCAATATGGTGTGAATCCGAAAAATATTTATAACTATCAGAACTACGACTCGATCAAAGACAACCCCGAAGTTGACATCATTTATATCGTTTTGCCAAACGGGATGCATGCCGAGTACACCATTCGCGGCTTTCAGGCGGGCAAGCATGTCCTAACGGAAAAGCCCATGGCCAATACGCCCGACGATTGCCAGAAGATGATCGATGCCGGGCGCAAGGCCGGCCGAAAGTTAATGGTCGCGTACCGCTGCCGTTACGAACCCTACAACAAAGAGGCCATACGGATTGCGCGCTCCGGGGAACTCGGGCCGACTCAAGTCATCCTTGCAAACAACGGGTGGAGGGTCACCGATCCCGATCAGTGGCGCTTGAAGAAAGACCTCGCGGGTGGTGGCTCCATGATGGATATCGGCATTTACGCACTACAAGCCGCGCGCTATTTGTCCGCTGAGGAGCCCACCGAGGTGAACGCACTCATCTACACCACTCCGAACGACCCGCGCTTCAAGGAAGTGGAGGAGAACATCAATTTCCAATTGCGCTTCCCGAGCGGGATTCTTGCGAACTGCACTTCGAGTTATGGGTACGACGCGCAGAGTCACTACCGCGTAATCGGCACGAAGGGCTGGCTGGAGATGGAGCCCGCCACCGTTTACCGGGATTTGCGGATGAGAGTTCATCGCAACGGCATTAGCGAGGAACGGAGCCTGCCCGCGCTCGACCACTTTACCCTGGAGATGGATCACATGTCTGAATGCGTGATGCAAAATAAGGAACCACTCACGCCGGGCGAAGAAGGCCTGCGCGATCTGAAAATAATGATGGCCGTATACTCAGCTGCGAAGACGGGCAAGACTGTGAAGTTGTAGCCGAGCCCCCGAACGAATCGCGCGCAGCGCTTGAATGGCTCAGGGGCTCAGGATTGCAGAGAAAAGGCGGAGTGGAACACCCTTCCACTCCAAGCCACCTTCATACCATCCCTTTGCCTTCGACAATATGGATATACCGGTTTGGGGCAAGATTGGTTAGCTTCTCGATACGTTTACTCGGCGCTGGCCAGTGGATCTCGAGTTCATCGATCTGTGCGGCCGCGCCAATGCCTAAGACTTCCCGCACATCATGCGAAGAGAGAGATACTAATCGGAGCATAATATAGATGACATTCTGAGAATAATGTGTTAGTGTGTTGGGCATGGGAAAACAAGATGCTCGCTCACTGCCGGCCGAAGCTCAAGAAGACCTTCGCCGACGAGTCGTTGAAGCAGTAAACCGAAAATATCTCGTGATCAACATTGGCGACAAACAGGTCCTGCCACCCGTCTCCGTGGAGATCGGCTGCATCCACTCCCATGCCTGAACGGGGCCGCCCGCTCTCGCTGAATCCAACACCCGCTTGCAATGCAACTTCCTCCCAATTCCAGCGGCCATTGGGGCCGGGGCCGCGATTCACAAACAGAAAATTCTGCACCGTGTCATTAGCGACGAAGAGATCCATCTTGAGGATTCCGGAACAAACAGAATTTCATTCACGCGATCTACTTTCACTGCGGTGGCCTGGATCTGGCTCCTTCACCCACTAAATAGCCGGAAGGCCCTTCTTCTCAGGTACCCAATAGGTTCGGTTGCAGCCTCGAATAGCCTTTTTCATGCGCCCATAAACTGAGTGGAATCGCCGCCAAATCATCGACCAGCGGGATGGCGTGGCCGTCTTTTGTCAAATCGACCGTCCGGATATAAAACTGGCAGGTGTCGCAGGCTTCCACGCGAATGTGCGGCAACTGTTCAGCAACGTACACCGGCAACTTGCCTTCGGCTTCTTCGCCGCAAGTCGGGCACAAAATACGGCGGAATTCCCATTCTTGCGAGCAGAACGAACAGAGGAGGAAGCGTTTTCCGCCGTCGCCTTCGGGGCGCAACACGCCCAGTAGCGGGCGCGCGCAGCACTGCGGACAAACTCGCACGGTCATAACCGCGGGAGCCCTCGGCGTCAATGCTGCGCGAGACTCGGCATACGGTTGCAGGAACGCCCGAGCAAGGAACTGTGCCAACGCTCCTGCTTGCTGGTCGTACTTGCCCGCAAGTTCCCAGTACGCCTCCAGGCTCGCAACCCAGGAATCCGACGGCAAAAGGGACATCTGACTGGCGGATTTCCCGAGCGCTGGCGGGGCGTGCTGTTCGATCGTGGAAAGAAATCCCCGGAAGTGGGGAAGAAGCACGGTGAGGTCGAGCGGACTCCGGAACTCGGTGCCAGGCGCGCCGCACGATTTTGCTCCGCTGGATTCCGCGATTTTGGCACGAAGTTTTTTTTGAAAGGCGGCGATGTGCTTGTAGAACTCGAGAAATTCAGTGGCGAAATAGAGTTGCGCAGCAAGACGCTCGGCGCGCCCCATTCGCGCGTCGTACTCGGTCCCACCGGTCTGTGTTGTCGTCATTTGCGCGGCGTGGACGAATCGCCGACGATCTCTTTGTACCAGCCGGGGTGATAGCGCTTGGCAAAAGCGATCGAAACATCGCCGCGAATGACCGAGCCAAATGCTCCGCGCTCGGCAAACACGCCCATATAGATGTGGATCAGGAACAAGCCAATCGTGAAGAGCGCCGCCGCGGGGTGAACGATAACGGAAATGTATCTCAAGGAGCGAAGATTCCATGGGATGCGTTCCGGGAACCATAGAACGACGCCACTCGCAAGCAACGCCACAGCGCTCCAGAAAAACCCCCAGAACAGAAACTTCTGCCCCGCGTTGTACCGTCCGGCCGGCGGCATTTTGTCGTCTTGATTCGTGCTGTAGTAGCGGACCGCTTTCCACCACTTCTTGTCCACGTCCGTGTGCTTCATTTGCGGCGCCCACATCACGTACATATTCCACACCGCCGCGAAAAAAATCAGCCCGGCCCACGGATGCAGCATTCGCGATAGCGGCGCCCCGCCCAAAATCACCGCCACCCAGAACAGCCACGGCGACCAGAACGCCAGCCCGGTCATCAGCAGGTAGATGTACGCCCCCGCGGCCACCCAGTGCGTCAATCTTTCCTTCAGCGTGTACCGGAGGACATGCCCGTGAGGAATGATCTGTTCGGATGGACTCACGATTTCTCTCCTCCCGGATGGATGTCCTCATCCTTGCGGTCCTTCGGGCCGAATCGCAGGTAATGCACGAAGAGGCCGATCAATCCGCCAACCATTGCGACGTTGCCAAGCCACTTCAGCGGCCCCTTCCAGAGTTTTACGGTCCACGGAATACGCGGGTCCTTCGGCAGGCCACCGTAAAGTTCCGGCCGGGTAGCGTCATGCAGCACGTAAATCACGCCGGTGCCACCAACGCCCGGTGGGTCGTACACGCCGGCATTCGGGAAGTTGGAATGATCGCGAAGTTGTTTCGCGCGTCCTTCAGCAAGGAACTTCATATCGTCCTTGCTGCCGAAGTGCAGGCAGCCCGTCGGACACGACTTAATGCACGCCGGCTCCAGCCCTTCGCTCACGCGATCCGTGCACAGCGTGCATTTGAAGACGCGGTTGGTCTTCGGGTTCATCTTCGGAATGTCGAATGGGCATCCCGTGATGCAATATCCGCAGCCGATGCAGTTGGCCTGCTGGAAATCGACGATGCCATTTGTGTACTGCACGATCGCGCCGTCCGCGGGACACGCCGCCAGGCATCCCGGCTCCGCGCAATGCATGCACTGGTTCTTGCGCATCAGCCACATCAGCGTGCCGTCTTCGCGTTCGTGCTCGTTGAAGAGGATCAGGTTCCAGTAATTCCACCGCGTCTCCGGCATGGTCTGATAGGTATTGTTGAAAACAGTTTCCCCGAACGGCAGGTCGTTCCATTCCATGCACGCCACTTCGCAAGCCTTGCAGCCAATGCATGTCGTGGTGTCGATGAGTTTCGAGACTTTATATTCGCGCTGCGTGTCTTCGCCGGGAACAGTCCCCGCGTGACCTGAGATTTTTTGGATGCGCAATATTTCCTGGCTCATGGCATCCTCTAGGCTTTCTCGAGCTTCACCAGGAAGCCTTTGAATTCTGGTGTGTAAGCGTTGGGATCAAAGACCGTCGGCGTGAGCAAATTCACCAGCGTCCGCGCGTCCTTGCCTTCGTCCTCGGCGATTCCCCGATAGCCTTGATGAATGGGAATGCCGATCTGGTAGATTTTTTTGCCGTCGATCATCATGGCCTTGATACGCTTTGTGACCATGGCTTTCGCGATGTACTCTCCGCGGATGCTCGACACTTTTACCTTCTCGCCCCCGGTGAGCCCCATCTCTTGCGCCATCTCCGCGGAAATCTCCACGAACGGCTCCGGAATGAGTTGCACGTTCATGGGATTGTTCTTCGTCCAGTAGTGATAAAGCTCGGTCAGTCGATAGGTCGTGCATACCACCGTGTAACCGTCCTTCGGCGTGCCGTATTTGTCGTCCGGCGTTTTGAAGCGCTTCACCACCGGATTGTGGGTCTGCTCCGGATGAAGCGGATTGTCAATCGGACTTTCGATCGGTTCGTAATGTTCGGGGAGCGGCCCATCGGCGAAGGCCGCTAGCGGCCCAAAGATTCGCCCTACGCCCTCCGGATTCATGATGAACGGGCCCATGTGATCTTTCGGCTTGGAATCGATCTTGAAGTCCACTACGTCGTTGCCGGTCCATTTTTGCGTGCTTTCGTTCCACCAGACTTGTTTTCTCGTTGGATCCCAGGGCTTGCCGTCCACGTCGCACGACGCGCGGTTGTACATCACGCGCCGATTCGCCGGCCAGGACCAGCCCCAGCCCGGATGTATGCCCAAATTTGAGGGGTCCGAAGGATCGCGCCGTGCGGTCTGATTTCCCGCCTCGGTGAACGAGCCGGAGTAGATCCAGTTGCCGCAGGAGGTCGTGCCGTCATCTTTCAGCCATGCGAAGCCGGGAACCTGCTGGCCGGCTTTGACTTGCTGCTTCGTTGCTGGATCCTCGAGATCCGCCAGCGCCTTCCCGTTGATTTCCTTCAGTACCTCGGCCAGGGGCGGATTCGATGGGACGCTGTAATTCCAAGTCAGGTTCAGGACGGGATCGGGGAATTTGCCGCCGTCCTTCTTGTACAGTTCGCGGATCTTCAAGAAAATTTGCGCGACGATCCCCTGGTCCGTGCGGCAATCTCCGGGCATCGGCAAGGCGGTATTCTTCCATAGCAGCCATCGCGCGGAATTGGTGAACGAGCCGTCTTTCTCGGCAAATCCCGCGCAAGGCAAACGATACACGGTCGTTTGAATCTGCTTCATCTCGTCCGTGCTGATCCCCGGCGACTTCCAAAACTCGCTGGTCTCGTCGGGATAAATCTCGCCGACCACCAGCCAATCCGCCTTTTTCAGCGCGTCAATATTTTTCTTGGAATCGGGACCGATCGCTACGCCGTTCATCCCAAAGGCAAACATGCCTTTCACGATGCCGTTGTACATGTTGTCCCACAACTGCACCCACGAATAGTTGCGGTCGACTTTCGGCAGATAATCGAACGCCCATTCGTTTTGTTTTGCGGCCGCGTCGCCATAAAGGGCTTTTAGATAGCTAACCGCGAATTTCGGCGTGTTGCTCCAATAGTTGAACGAATCCCACGGGGCGGGCTTCGAGGGCGTCGGCGTAATGCGTTTCATCCAGGAGTCGAAGGAAGTGTCCGCGGGCGTGGGAACCTTCAGATAGCCGGGCAAATTGTCGAAAATCCCTGCCATGTCCGTGGCGCCCTGAATATTGGAGTGCCCGCGCAACGCGTTGACGCCGCCGCCCGCGCGGCCAACGTTGCCAAGCAGCAGTTGCAGAATCGCCGCGGTACGAATGATCTGCGTGCCGAAGCTGTGCTGCGTCCATCCGACGGCATAAATAATCGTCCCAGCCTTCTTCATGTCGCCGTCTTTGCGAATCGAAGTGTACAGGTCGGCGGCCTTAAGGAATTGTTCCTTGGGAATCCCGGTGATGCGCTCGACCATCTCCGGGGTATACCGCGAGTAATGTTTCTTCAGCAGTTGGAACACACAATTGGGGTTCTGCAGCGATAGATCAAACTCGACTTTTTCCGGCAGCCGGGGAGCAGGAGGAGCGCTTCCGCTGGGTGGATGCGCCGCGTCACTTCCTCGGCCTCCTCCTGTCCCCGCATAATTCCAGGTAGACTTGTCATAACTCTGCGTCTTGGCGTCAAAGCCGGAAAAAACGCCATCCGTGTCGGCGGGCAGCTTGAAATCGCTTTTGACGAGGAACGCCGCGTTCGTGTAGTTGACAAGGTAATCTTTCGCGATGCGATTGTTCTCCATAGCATAGTGAACGACGCCGCCGAGGAAGGCGATGTCCGTGCCGGCGCGAATCTGGCAGAAGAGATCGGCGACCGCGGAGGTGCGCGTGAAGCGCGGGTCGACGGAGATTATCTTTGCATTGCGTGTACGTTTCGCTTCGACCGGCCACTTGAATCCGCAGGGATGGTTCTCGGCAGGATTACCGCCCATGATGAGCATCATGTCGGTATTTTTCATGTCCACCCAGCCGTTGGTCATCGCCCCGCGTCCGAACGTTGGTCCCAAACTTGAGACCGTGGGGCCGTGTCAAACTCTGGCCTGGTTTTCCAGGTGCACGACCCCCAGGGCGCGCATCGATTTCACAACCAGATAGTTAAACTCATTGGTGTCGGTACAGCCGCCGATCCAGGCGACCGATTCCAGCCGGTTCACCGTGTGTCCCGAGGCATCCTTCTCGACGAAAGTCTCATCGCGCGTCTTTTTCACGCGCGCCGCGATTTCGCTAATCGCATCGTCCCACGAAATGTCCTGCCATTCGGTGCCCCCCGGCCGGCGCACCAGGGGCTTCAGCAGGCGTCGGTCGTTCATGATCTCTTGCTGCAGCGAGGAACCCTTCGGGCACAGCGTGCCGCGGTTGGTCGGATGATCGGGGTCACCCTCGACGTGCACCACCTGCGCGGTCACATTCTTCGCGCGGTCGCCGATCGTGTAGATGATGGTGCCGCAGCCCACCGCGCAGTACGGGCAGGTCGACCGTGTCTCGCTCGCCCGCGCAATCTTCAGCGTGCGCAACTGCGCATACGCCGGCTTCAAATCGAAGCCAAACACCGCGGCTGCAGCTCCCCCAATGGTTGTTAACTTCAGGAAATCACGGCGGGTAGGATTCATGCTGGGACTCCCATCCACGAGAAGTAAAGTGAGGTAGGGTGCGCCTCGCGGAATCTATTTAATAGAACTTGGCAGGCAGTGTGTCAAGCGATGATTTCTGAAAATTCGCAGGGACTCCAAGGGCTCAAATTTCATGTGTCCATCAACTCGTCCCGCGCATCTCACACAAATTCCTTGATGTGTTTTGCTCCTCCGGCAGCCGATTATCTGCCCAAAGTTTCAATCACCAGGCGCGCCGGCTCCGCGGGAGCAACCGCCCGCGCCTTTCTTCTATTCCGTACGGGTGTTCCTGTGTCGAATCACACAAATCCAGGCCTTCCTGCCATTTTGGGGTCCTGCCAGCCCTGGCATGCCTTGGACTAACGCCCCTTCGGAGCCGGCCGTCCGCCGGGCACTAAAAAGGAATTTCAGCCCGAATCGCCGATTGCTGGGTTACAATGGTGGGTTCCCCGATCCTGTACCGAGCCATTTGTGTAATTTTCTGGCTCTGCCGTACGTAACCTAAGTTGTGTCTTTGCATCGATACAAGGAGCCCGCGGCCCCATGGCAACTTCACAAGTCTCCGCAAAACCTGACCTCGGATCTCTCCGCATCCACGATGGCCAGCGGAGCAAGACTGGAACTGGCAAGCGGGTCATTTTCGCCGCCATACCGGTCCTCATTTTCGCGGGTATAGTCGTTGCCGCCTACGCTTTCCGCAGTCAGAAGCCGATGGTGGAGGTTGCCACAGCCACGAAGCCCGAAGCAGGCGGCCGACAGACTGCCCTGAATGCCAGCGGCTACATCACGCCTCGACGTCGCGCCACCATCGCTGCCAAGATTACCGGCCGCGTCACCGGGGTATTCTTCGACGAAGGCACACGCGTTGCGGAGGGGCAGCTCCTTGCCACGCTCGATGATGCCGACGTCAAGCGCTCCCTCGATTCCGCCAAAGCCGACCGCGACGCCTCCCAAGCCGCCATCGCCGACTATGAGGTTCAGCTTAAGAACGCGCAGATTCTGCTTCATCGCGCGGAGCAGCTTCAGAAAGCTGGCGTGCAGACACAAGAGGCCCTGGACAACGCTGCGACGGCTGCGGACAGCCTGAAGGCCAAAATTGAGCTCGCCAAGCAGCAGGTGGCGGCCTCCGAAGCGCGCATCGGCGTTGCGCAACAGGCCGTGGACAATTGCACGATTCGCGCACCGTTTGCGGGCATTGTCGTGTCCAAGGACGCGCAGGTTGGCGAGATGGTCTCGCCGAATTCCGCCGGTGGCGGCTTTACACGCACCGGCATTGCGACGATTGTGGATATGAAATCTAACGAAATTGAAGTCGACGTCAACGAGTCGTACATTGCGCGCGTCGAAAACGGCCAGCAGGTTACAGCAACTCTGGATGCCTATCCGGACAAGCCGATTCCTTCTAAAGTGCGGACGGTCATCCCCACGGCCGACCGGCAGAAGGCCACCGTCAAGGTGCGTATCACCATCCTGAATCTGGGAAAATACGATTTCATTTTGCCGGACATGGGCGTGAAGGTGGCTTTCCTGGAAAATGAGCGGCCCGCAGCAAAGGACAAGAGCAAAGACAAGGGGCCGCAGGCGGTGGCGTTCATCCCCAAGGGCGCGGTGCGCTCCGATGCGAATGCTTCTTTTGTCTTCCTGGTTCGCGATGGAAGAGTCGAGCGCCGCGCCGTAAGCCTCGGCATGGATCGCGGAACGGACGTCGCGATACTGGCGGGCGTCACCCCTGGTGACTCGCTGGTCGTCAAAGGGCCTGAAAGTTTGCATGATGGTGACAAAATTGAAATCCGTCAGTAGGAGCCCAGCATGATTCGAGTCGATGGACGAGACGAATCACCTAGCCTCATCCGAGTCCGCGGTTTGAACAAGACCTACAGCCGCGGCGGCGAGAAAATCCAGGTCTTACAGGGTCTGAACCTCGACGTGGACAAGGGCGACTTTGTCGCTTTCATGGGCCCCAGCGGCTCCGGAAAGACCACGCTGCTGAATCTCCTCGGCGGTCTCGACGTGCCCTCAGCGGGCAGCATCACCGTCGACGGCGACGAAATCACGCACATGTCGGGGAGCAAGCTGACGCAGTGGCGGGCCCGCCACGTCGGCTTCATCTTCCAGATGTACAACCTCATTCCCGTGCTCACCGCCTATCAAAACGTCGAGCTTCCGCTTCTCTTGACCAAGCTGTCCAAAGCGGATCGCCGCAAGCACGTCGAAACCGCTCTTGGCGTCGTCAATCTGGCCGATCGCATGCATCACTACCCCCGTCAGCTCTCCGGCGGACAGGAGCAGCGCGTCACTATCGCTCGCGCCATAGTTTCCGACCCCACCTTCCTGCTCTGCGACGAGCCCACCGGCGACCTGGACCGCAAGAGCGCCGATGAAATCATGGCCCTCATCGATGAGCTGGTCGGCAAGTACAATAAAACGATTCTGATGGTCACGCATGACCCGGTTGTTGCCGCGCGTGCACACACCACACTGCATTTGGAGAAAGGCGTGCTCATCGAAGGCGACAAATCCAAACAGGCGGTTCTGGCCGGAGGTGCCGCATGAAATTCAGCCGCTTGATCCTCGCCAATCTGTTCCGCAAGAAGGTTCGCCTCATCCTCACCATCGGCTCTTTTGCCGTCGCTCTGGTACTCTTCACCTTTCTTGCCGTGGTGAAGAGCGCCTTCAGCCGCGGCACGGAAATCGCCGGCGCGGACCGCCTGATCGTCGTCAGCCGCATCGGTCTTATGCAATTAATGCCGATCTCCCACCGCGACAAAATCCTTGCCATTCCGGGCGTCAAGGCCGTCACCCACAATCACTGGTTCGGCGGTGTTTATCAGGATGAAAAGAACTTCTTTCCGCAGTTTGTCATCGACCCCGAAAATCAACGCCAGGTGATGACTGAGCTTGTGGTACCTGACGAGCAGTGGAACAATTTCATGAAAGACCGCCAGGGCGCCATCGCGGGCGCCCGCACGGCCGCACGCTTCCATTGGAAAATTGGCGATCGCATCCCCATCAAAACAACTCTGTACGGCGGCGGCTCTTCGGAGTTCAATCTCGACGGGATTTATCACAGCGATCGGCCCGGTGGCGACGAGAGCCAGTTTTGGCTGCAGTGGAAATATTTTGACGAGAACGCACCAGCTGTGGTCAAGAGCACGGCCGGATGGTACGTGGTTAAGCTGGATAGCCCCGATGACGCCGTCCGAGTTGCCAAGGCCATTGACGAAAAGTTTGCCAACTCGTCGTTTGAGACCAAGACCGAGACGGAATCTGCCTTCGCCGCATATTTCGTCAAGCAGTTCGGAAACATCGAGCTCTTAATCCTCACCATCGGGAGCGTCGTTTTCTTTACGTTACTCTTAGTTACCGGAAACACTATGGCTATCTCTGTGCGGGAGCGCACCTCAGAACTGGCGGTCCTAAAAGCCATTGGCTTTTCCGGGCGCGCTGTCCTTTTCTTCGTTCTGGCAGAGTCCGTGGTCATCGCCCTCGTTGGCGGTTTCCTAGGCTTGACGCTGGCCTACTTGGCCATCCCTGTTATCGGCGTGGCTCTCACCGGCCTTCTGCCCCCTCTGATTCTTTCCAAGTCGCTCCTGACGATTGGCCTTGGTTTCGCCCTCTTTGTTGGCGCCGCCAGCGGCCTGCTGCCGGGGATCGGCGCCATGCGTATGCGCGTCGTTAACGCGTTGAGGAGAGCCTGAAATGGCCATTCCACTCGTTTACAACGTTCGGAGCGTCAAAGCTCGCTGGACCTCCACAATCGTTGCGGTGGTGGGGATTGCCGGAACCGTGGGTGTCTTCGTTGCCATGTTGTCGCTCGCGCGCGGATTCAGAGCCACACTTGTTTCTTCCGGCTCCGCGGACAACGCGCTCATCACCCGCGCAGGGGCAACGTCCGAAATGACCAGTGGAGTCTCTCTCGATTCGGTCAAAATTATCCAGGATGCTCCAGGCATCGCTCGTGGGGCCGACGGCCCGTTGCTGACACCGGAGGCTGTCCTGATGGCGCCGATTCCATTGCGATCCACCGGCACGGATGCCAACGTTGAGCTTCGCGGTGTCGCGCCAAACGTTTTTGCCATTCGCAGCAATGTCAAAATCATCGAGGGCCGCATGTTTCGGCCTGGTCTGTCCGAGCTCATCGTCGGCAAAAACGCCAAGGCGACCTATTCGGGCTTGACTCTGGGAAGCGCCATTGGGCTTGGTAGCGCACGTTGGCAAGTGGTGGGTATCTTTGACGCCGGCGGAAGCGCCTTCGATTCCGAGGTTTGGGGCGACGCCCACCTCCTGAACGGCGCCTATAAGCGTCCCGACACTTTTTCTCAGTCCGTTACCGTGCACCTTGCTTCGCCTGCCGCCCTTCAACAATTGAGGGACACTCTCACTGCCGATCCGCGTTTGAATGTGGACGTAACCCGCGAAATCGACTACTACGCCAAGCAGTCCACGCGCATGACCCAGCTCATCACTATACTTGGCGGGTTTGTCGCGTTGATCATGGCCATTGGCGCGGTCTTTGGCGCTCTCAACACCATGTACTCCGCCGTCGCCGAACGCGGACGTGAAATTGCCACCATGCGCGCGCTCGGCTTTAACTCTTGGAACGTCGTCCTCTCATTTCTCTTTGAAGCTCTCTTGATTTCTTTTGTTGGCGGCCTCGTTGGCTGCCTCGCCGTTCTGCCCCTCAACGGCCTGACCACCAGCACCATGAATTTTCAGACTTTTTCCAACCTGGCCTTCGCCTTCAAGATCACCCTTGATCTTCTTTGGATGGGCGTTCTCTTCGCTCTGGTCATGGGTGTCCTCGGTGGCATGCCCCCCGCAATCCGCGCTGCAAGCCGTCCCGTGGCCACAGCCCTCCGCGAATTGTAGCGGCAAGTGCATCCCCAACTGCCAAGACAGAGTCATGTAAGACGGTGGCATCCTATGGATTATTTCTCAAAACTCAAACTGATTAATCGGCGAGCTTCAATTTTTCCAAGTACGCGCTAAAGGCAGCCTTTACCTTGGGAGGATCGGGCGGTTTGCCCTTCGCGTCGGTGATCAGAGAGATAAAATCGTCCATGGCCTTGTCGATCTGTTCAAACAGGCCATGATTGGTCTTCGAAAGCGCCGTATCTCCGCCATAGTCTTCCGCTTTGTCCCACACTCTTTCGAGCACCTTGGCCATTAGCGCGGCCGCCGCCAGGTCGCCTTTCTGGAAATCCGCATAGACGTGTTGCGCCAGGGCGCGGTACGCTCCCATTTTCGAGTTATCCACGCCATTCTGTTGTGCGACCTTCTTCCCTTGCCCCCAAGCCGGTGCGTTGGCCGCGCCGGCCGTAAGCAAAACAAGAAGCAAAGCAAGGAGGGGCCGGATCGTTCTGTAGGTAGGGAATGTCATTGCTTCTCCGTGGCTCACGAATTGGTTTGTCTCGCGAGCGCCTGAATTCACATGAGCTTTCGCCTGCAATATTTTTTAGCACGATTCGAAAGAATTTGAACCCTGTGGGTGAGCCCGTCTGTGAGCAAAAGGGTACGTATACCCGCTGTGTGCTTCGAATCGGTCTCAGCTGGTATGGGGAATTCGGGTGGAGCACCCGCAAGCTCGCCGGGCGGCAGAACCCATATCCAATCCTTTACTGCCATTTTCGAATCCGTGCTTTACACTTGCTTATCATGTCCTTTGACGATTCAAGGACTGCGACCCTAGCCTAGGTAGGAAGGATCCTGGCAGCCGCATGAACCCTCTTGGAAAACCGGCCGCGGACAAGCAACGCTGCGTATTTTGCGGTAAGTACATGGCCGGGCATCTGAAGCAGTGCCCCTTTTGCCGCGAGGCAGTTCCGCAGGTGCAATTGTCTCGTCGCACAGGTCCCGACGGTCGCCATCAAATCCGGCGCGGACTGCTCTACATGCTTCTCGCGGGTGTGATTCATTACTTCGCGGGCGGCTATAGCATGCCTTTCCAGCTTCCCGTTCTCATCCTGCCGCTGGTGACAGATTACCTCTCGCCGCTGCTTTTCTTGGGTGGTCTAGGAATGACGATCTACGGCCTCTTCCTCCGGATTAAATCCTGATCCATTTTCCGCCTCTTTGGCGTTGGCATTCGAACCAGCAAAGCTTTCCGAAAGCCAGGCAGGAGAAATGCCGGGCGGACAAGGAAACCTGTTCGAAAGGCCAGCGTGACCGATTGGAGTAGTCCCCTGCATTCGAATGCTCCCCCCGGCGCCGGCGCGTGGCCTACTAGCAGTGAGGCCGCATCCGGCAGCCTCCAAAATTGTCGCGATACATTCAATAGAGGAGTAACTATGAAAAGATCATCGTTGGTTGTTGCATTCGTGGCGTTGGGTGTTTCCCTGTCCATGACGATTGGTGCGGAACGCGCCGGGGCGCAAGGTCCCGCGGGCGCGGGCGCTTCCACAGCGGCGCAGGGAAGTTCGAGCTCCTCGGCCTCGCATAGCTCGCGCTCCCTCAATCCCATCAAGTGGGTGAAGAGAGACAAGGGTTCCAAGAATTCCCCCGATTCGAACGGCAGCAGGAGCGACGTCGAAAAAAAGCTGACGCCCAAGCTGCGGGCCCAGGGTATCTTGCCGGCCAATTCGAACGCCACCGATGCTTGCGCGCCTTTCACCGCGCTGAATGAATGTCTCGCCGCGCTCCACGCCAGCTACAATCTCGCATTGGAGTTCATTTGCCTGCGCGCGAATGTGACGGGCGTGCACTCCAACGCCGATCTGTCCGGGTGCAAAGGGGCGATCGCCGACCAGGCCCAGAGCCTGAAAAAGGCGATACATGAGCTGAGTCCCAGTGCCGACGCAAAGGGAGCAGCCAAGAACGCCGAGCAACAAGCCAAGGACGATCTGAAGGATCTCGGCGCGTAAGGCCGAAGCCGGAGAAAAATCTCAACGCGGTTGAACAGAGTCTCGGCGAAGCCGAGGAAAACTTGCACGAAGTCGAAACGGGGCGGCGCCGGTGAAGGCATCCGCCCTGTTTTATTTGAAATTCACAACCGTTGCGGCTTCGGGCCCTTGCCTTTTAAATGCCAGAACCATCCGGAAACAATCTTGCGACGAGCGCATCACGATTGCACGTAACCAGACCCTGCCAAAGCGGAGGGGCCGGAATGCTGCCCCGGCGCAGAAGAAGGTGAGGCATCTGGGGAAGACCCGGAAGAAGCAGCGGCTGAGGCGGAGTAGGGGGACGCAGCCGACAAGGGGACATCGGTGTCCGACGTGGCAGCGGCTGCTGCAGCGCGGTAGCGCACGATGAGAAGCGTGAGGTCGTCGGCCTGGTGGGCGCCGCGGGCGAAGTTTTCGACGGCTTCGAGGACGCATTTCTGGAGTAGCTCGAGGGGGCACTCCAACTGGCCGGTGAGGAGTTCCTTGAGGCGCGGGATGCCGAACAATTGCTCGTCGGGATCCATGGCCTCGGTGACGCCGTCGCTGAAAAGCACGAGGGTGTCACCAGGCTCGAGCTTCAGGCAAACGGCGGTGTATTGCGCTTCGGGAACGAGGCCGACGGGATAGGAGCCTTCGGTAAAGGCCTCTTCGGCAATGCCGCGGCGGATCAGGAAAGGCGAAGGGTGGCCGGCGTTAATGTATTCGAGATGGCCTTCTTGATCGAGAATGCCGAAGAACATGGTGGCGTAGCGGCCGACCTCCGAGTGATCGCACAGGAAGCGATTGACATGATTGAAGACGCGCGCGGGATCGGTGCCGACAGTCATGCCAGAGAGCGCGCCCTGAAGCATGGTGGTAAGAAGCGCGGCGCCGAGTCCCTTGCCGGATACGTCAGCTATGAGAAAAGCGGTGCGGCCATCGCAAAGCGGGAAGACATCGAAGTAATCTCCTCCCACCGATAAGCAGGGAAGATTGAAGCCTGTGACGGAGAGGTGCGGATATTCGCGGAAATCGCGCGGGAGAAGAGCTTGCTGAATGTCGCGGGCAATGTTGATCTCCTGCTCGAGGCGCTGGCGCTCGCGTTCGCGTTCGACGAGGCGGGCATTATCGAGAATGCTGGCGGCGTCGGCCGCCAGGGCGTCTAGGATCTGACGGTCGAGTTTCGAGAAAGCGGCAGGACGGCGCGAATCCAAATACAGGACGCCGAGAAAATCACCGCGCTTGAGGTCGACCATGGATTCCTGAGTACTGGCGCGGGACAAGGCGTAAAGAGGAATCACGACGACGGCGCGCAGGCGCTGCGCGACGATGCTCTGCGCGGCCTGCAAATCCACGTCGGCTTGCGCGAGGTCTTCGGTGATGACCGGAGACTGCTGCTTCAGCGCGAGCTGGATGGCGGTCTGGCTAGGCGTGAGGCTTTCAGGGGGAAGACGAAGTCCGCCACTGCGCCGCGCGAGTTTTACTTTCAGGGCGCCGGCGCAATCGGTTTCGAGTAGCAAACCGCGATCGGCGTCGGTGACGGATACGGCGTGATCCAGCATGTGGCCGAGCACCACGTCGAGAGGGAGCTGGGAATGGAGCAGTGAGGTCGCTTCAAGGAGACGCTTGAGCTTGATCAGGCCGCCGGCCGGCTCCGAGCTGGTGATGTGCTCCATGCGGGTGAGCAGTTGTGGAAGGGAATCGTCGTCCGAACTTTTGGCGGAGCGGAAGATGATCTCGTAGGAGTCGTCCAGGCCGAAGGTGATGGCGTCGCCATCCTGGAGTTCACGACTTTCGACTCTTTCGCCATTGACGAAGAGGCCGCGGCGCTGGCCGCGATCTTCGAGATAGAAACGATTAGCTTCGATCACCACCGCGGCGCAATTGCGGGAAATGCGGCGGTCGGAGAGCTGCAAGTGGTTGCCGGTCTCGACGCCGCGGCCGATCATAAACGGCGTTTGGGTGATGCGGGCGTAGCGGCGCGCGCCGTCGGGGGAGACGACTTCGAGAACTGCTTCACCGGCTAGGGGAACGGTGTCAGGCATGGGCGAAACCCAATGCGGGAATTGTAGCATGCGCGAGGAGGCATTGAGGCGGCGAGGTAGAAATGGCGGGCCCGGGGCAGGGATCACCATCTGCTTCCTGCTTAACAAAAGAATCGCCCCACCCCTCTTTAGTATGGAACAGCGGATTCTAAAGGGGTTGCGCTGGCGTTCTTCGGAAGTGCGGATCCCAAAAGACTTAGCAGAGCGTGGTTTATGACGAGTAACCAGACAGGAGTGAAGGCGCTGCTAACATAGGAACACGGAATCCTTGGGACTGCGGATTCCGGAGCGGAGCAGCTGGGATGGAGGGGGAGTTTCAAAATTCACGCCTGCGCGGGTAATAGATCTGTCGGATGTGTACTGAGTTGTAATTCAAATGAGCCGTGAAAAAGTAGCGGAACCCCAGACGAGGAATTTTCCACCCTGCGCTCTTATCGAGGCGCACCTGGCTTGATAGCGGAAGGTGCGTCACTCGTTTCCGGGCTGGCGGCGCTCAGAAAAGTGACATCATTTTGGAAACGGGCCGGCCATGATCGGCCCGGGCAATAGGGGCTCCCAGGCTTTCTTGCAATGAGCACACTGCACTTGCGGGTGGCCGGAGTCACTGGGCCCTGAGTCTTGGGTGACTGCAAACGAGTTTTTCTTATCGCAGTAAGGGCAAATGACATCGACCATAACGTGGAGGGGCGTGAGTGTGGTCCCCATTTGAAGGGTTTTTTCCGGGGCCTGACGGTTCTCCTTTGGCAGCGATTGCGTTTTCCTGCCAGCCCGCTTGCTGGCGTACAGAGCTTCATCGGCGCGCGCAAGCAATTCCTCCGGACGCTCGCCCATTTCGTACTGTTTCCATCCTGCCGAGAAGGTGACGGGAATCTTCTGGCCATGCCAGTTCACTTCCAACGAACCGAGGCGTGCTAACACAAGTTGCAGCTGCTCCAAGGTGCACTCCGGAAGCAGAACAAGAAACTCGTCGCCCCCCAACCGAACAGCCAGGTCGGCCCCCCGGACGACTTTGTTCAAACGGGCGGCAAATTCCAGCAATACTTGATCACCAGCCGGATGGCCATGCGTGTCGTTGATCTGCTTGAAATTGTTCAAGTCCAACGTGAGGACGGTCAGGGGATGCCCCTTGCGTTCCGAGCGAGCCACTTCCGCGGCCAGGCGTTGCTCGGCAAAACGGCGGTTGTACAGACCGGTCAGTGGATCAACCATGGCTAGATTGCGGAGAAGCTCGGAATGACCTTGTTTCTCGGCGAGCTGACGGCGAAGTCGCTTGATGAGAATTTGTTGGGAGATCGTATAGATATTGAAAATGACGACCAGAGCAATCAAACCAAAAACAGCTTCGACCATCTTGATCTTAAAAATGGTGTCCGCTCCTTCACGCACTGCGGGGAGAGCGAGCGCGATGACCGCAAAGGCGAGAAGGAAAATAACAAAGATAGAATAGCCCCAGACCCACCAGTCGCGCTTCTCGATTCGACGAAATTCGTTTGCAAGCTCTCGATCGCGCGCCTTTAGAGACGGCGGGATGGGTTGGATGTAGGGGTCACTCATGGGGTGGAGAGGGAGGCCAAGAAATTCACCGTTCATTCAAGTTAAGCCTATTGAAAACACCGGTCAAGGCTAATTCGGCGTAATTTACTATATTAGGTACTTCCAGGATTTAGGCCAAGTTGAGGCCTATCTGCCCGGCGGATGTCTCAGTAAAATGCCAGGTACGAAGCAGTTACGGGGAGCCGCTGGGCTTCGGCCAAGAGTCCCATCTGGTTAGTACTCCTGTCCCATTGGCCAGGCTGGAGCATCTCGGTAAGATGCAGTTGAACAAAAATGGTCTCGATCTTCATCCTAGTGTTCGCCGTAACTGCCCTGGTGAGATTCGGAATCTCGCAATGGCGCGCGATTTGGATATCGGCCGCCAATCAGCAGCTGTCTGACTCGCTGCAGCTAACGGCGGGAATTGATGGCGCGGCCATTGGCGCCGCCGATTTCAGCACACTCCTCCAGTTCTGCAGCGAGGTATCTCCTGATTTGAAAAAGGCAAGCCCATGGCTTAGAGAAGTGTCGGCCTACTATCGGGCTATGACGACATTCGAGCAACTTTTCAGAGTGAAGGTTCCCTCCATTTCTTCATGGGCGAAGGGCGAAATGCAGATCTGCTCGCGCTATGCGGCGGTGGTTCTTGACCAAAGTCTCTCCATGAAAATGGAGCGCCGGCTTGCGGCGCGCGCCAACTGACTCAAATAAGGCGGGTTCCACCTCCCTTCGAGATTCAGGCAAGCGCCGCAGATGCGAATCCATCTTCAGGGTATTTTCACGATCGCGGGGTGGAGTTCCCAGATCGTTTGCACCTTCGCGGAGCCGCGGTTGTGGTCAAAGTCTTCAAAGGCCATCCCTAGGACATCCACTGGCAAGGCGAGTGGCAGTTCACCGTTTCGTCAGCTGGGATTGAGCATTCTGGCGAGCGCTGCAGAATTCACTATCCACAGGGGTTTCCACGATGACTCTCGGAGCGCTCTTGTCCGCGGTCATAGAAATCTCGAAGTGCACATCGCAGTCGGCGGCATTGACACTCGCTCCCTGTAGAAATGCAGTTGCTACATGGAACATTTGAAGCTCCCGCCCCGTTCGCGACGCATCCGGGTGCGACGATGACGTCCTGCGTCCAACTGAGAATGGTATCAACCCCAATCTCTTGCGCAGCAATGCCGGGAATCGGGACGTGCTTCGCCAAATGGCGGAAATCAAGAATGTCCGGCTCGATCGGGCGGGCATTTGCAAAAAGATCCTCAGGATTCGGCTGCAGCACGCCATAGGCGGTGCCATTGCAGCCGACGCTCAGTAACCCCAATACCGTCAGGAATCCCACTACCAAAGTACGTTTCATAGATGCACCTATATGTTTGATGCCTAAGGCACTAGAAGGGCGTGCCCGGATATTCATCTATAGCCGTTTCAAGGACAGCTCCAGGGTGACTGCCGGTTGCTTTCACGCCGACCGGAGTGAAAGACCGGAGTGAAAGGATGACCGGGAAAGGAAAGATGCCGCGCTCTCGGCCAAAGTAAGTTTTCGGCTGCTTTAGAGCGTTTACTTGATGCACTTTTGGGGGCTTTACCGGATGGACAGTGACACTTCGTACCGTGACTGTGGAGGCCGGAGCGGGGAGTACGGGATGAGGTCCATCCAGAGATTGCTGACGGCTGGGTCCTCTTTCCTGCACTTATTGGAGAAGGCTGCGGTGTCGATTTGGTGCCCCGAGTTGTGGGAGTGACCAAATCCACAGATCAAGAACCAGAGGGACAAGTTGAGTCCCTCTGGCCATCCTACTGATTCGACCGTATCGATGCGAAGAATGCGACTAGCGTTTTTTCTGCTGGTCCATTCGAAGCAAATCTAAGGCAACCCGGCTGGCAAGGACCACTAATGACCGAGACTCCAACCTACCCATACCTCGCGAGGCGTCCAAGGGTGGCCACGTCACGCACGCTGATATGGACTGAAGAGCCGCGTTTTCAGGTATGGGGTTGCCCCCGATGCAGATGGGTGTTCCATCCTTCGGGGTCACCCGACGGCCAAGTCGCTTGAGGGAATGAAAGAGGAGTACGCGCGGCTGCGCGATAAAGAACTTGCCGCCCATGTTTGCGCTGAAGATCCCAGAGCCAGCATGGCAAAGGCCTAACTGGCGCGGCGGCCTGGAGGCGGGGCCGCCGGATCGCGGGGAAGAAAGAAGCCGCCCTAACGGGACGGTGCTAGGAAAAGAGGCGCCCTCCGAGTCTGACTGCACGCCAAAGCGCGAATCCGGTTCATTAGTGCTACCAGGTTCGGGCAGTCCCGGTCGGTTATTGCCGTGAATTTCAAACCCACTCCGCCGTTGGGAATCAGATGTTGCACGACGGCTTCGACCCTGATCTGTCCTTCCCGAACGAGAAAATCAAGCTTGGCCTTCTCGCCCACGGGCCGCGGAGTTGGCGTGGAGAGGAATAGCCCTCCCACGCTCAGGTCGCAAACACGGGAAACATCATCCATTCCATAGCAGCTCCAATAAACCCACACATCGTCGCCCGTCTCGACTCGAGAAACCATTCTTCTGGAATAGCTTATTCTTGCCGGCGCGGTTGCCATGTGGATCTCCTCAGGCCCTGCAGATTTGGGCGGTTAATTGAGAGAACGAACGACCCGACGCAAGGTTATTGCGGACAATACCCAGATCTTCCGGAGCAGACAATCAGGGGAATACCCTAATTGCTATACAGGATTTACCTGCTCGTGGGATTGGTGCAGCTGCAATAGTAAGAAAAACCGCGCTCCTGCCACGTCGCGGTATTCGGGGGCCGGGGGAGAAGGGCGTGGGAGCGTTGCACCCCCCATGTCAGGTGGTAGTTTTGTGTGGAGAAAGGCTTTTAGCTTTGGCGGGCTCAAGATTGGGGAGGAAGGCGGTAAGGATGCCTATGGCCGGGAGGTATGAGCAGAGGTAGTAAACAAAATTGAGGCTGGTGAGGTCCACGAGTTTGCCAAGAAGGGCCGCGCCGATGCCGCCCATGCCAAAGGCGAAGCCGAAGAATAGGCCGGAGACGGCGCCGATTCGTCCGGGCAGGAGTTCCTGAGCGTAGACCAGGATGGCGGAAAAGGCGGAGGCCAGGATCAGGCCGATGATGACGCTGAGGACGCTGGTCCAGAAAAGATTGGAGTAGGGCAAGAGCAAAGTGAACGGTAAAACGCCGAGTATGGAAACCCAGATGACGTATTTGCGGCCGATTTTGTCGCCCACGGGGCCGCCGATGATGGTGCCGGCGGCGACGGCGCCGAGAAAAATGAAAAGGTGGAGCTGAGCGCTCTGAAGAGACACGTGAAATTTGCCCATCAGATAAAACGTGTAATAGCTCATCAGGCTGGCCAGGTAGAAAAACTTCGAAAACATGAGAGCCACCAGGATGGCAAGCGAGAGCGCGATTTTGCCGGTGGGCAAAGTGGCATGGGCATGCGCCGGGGGCATTGCGGCGAGACTCGCGGGGTCGGCGGTGAAGGATTCTGGTGAATAGGATTTGTGATGTTTCGTCCAGGTGCCGATGTTCGCGAGCAGGAGAATCCCGAAGAAAGCCAGAAACGAAAACCACGCGAGACTTGATTGTCCCTTGGTGAGCACGAAGGCGGCGAGAAGCGGACCGAGCGCGGAGCCCGCGTTGCCGCCGACCTGGAAAAGCGATTGCGCCATGCCGTGCTGCCCGCCGGAAGCCATGCGCGCGACGCGCGACGATTCCGGGTGAAACACGGCGGAGCCGATACCCATGAGGGCTGCGGCGGTGAGGACGGTTGCGTAGCTGGGGGCCAGCGCCAAAGCGAGTAGGCCAGCCAGGCTGATACCCATGCCCACAGCGAGGGAATAGGGTTGAGGGCGGCGGTCGGTATAGAGACCGACGAGCGGCTGGAGGACGGAGGCGGTCAATTGCAACGTGAGGGCGATCAAGCCCACCTGGCCGAAATCGAGATGGAAGGAGTTCTTGAGGAGCGGATAGATCGCGGGGATCAGTGATTGCAGCGTGTCGTTCAGGAGGTGGCAGAAGCTGATGGTGAGAAGAATTTTGAAGACGGTCTTCTCGCCAGTGTCTCCCGGAGCGGCTGCCCGAATTGCAGTCAAGTTTGTGTCGCTAGCCATCTAGAGCCGGAGTCCCTGAAGCAGTGGCGAAGGGCCGCATAGTTTTTATCTGGCTGCCGAGGTCAGGCGGCGCGAGACGTAGTCGGCGACGTAGGCGTCGAAAAGATCGTTGAGGCGTTCGCAGACCGGACCGGGAGCGGGGATTTTGGTGCCGGCAATTTCGCCGACGCTGATGAGATTGCGGTTTGTGGAGGAGATAAAGACTTCGTCGGCGGAGTAGAGGTCTTCGGGACGAAGCGCCTGCTCCAGGACGGAAACGCCGGCTTCCGGTGCAATTTCCATGAGGATGCCGCGGGTGACGCCTTCGAGGCAGCCGGAGTTGAGCGGGGGCGTGAGCACCTTGCTGTCTTTGACGGCGAAGATGTTTGCGGACGTGCATTCGGCAACTTCGCCGCGCTCGTTGAGCACCACGACTTCGTCGAAACCTTCCTTCGCTGCTTCCGCAACGGCCCAGACATTGTTGAGCCAGGAAATGCTCTTAACGCCGGCCAGAGGAGACGCGGCGTGGCGGCTGTTTTCGCGGAGCGCGAGGCGCACGGTTTCGCGATGTTCGGGGAGGCCGGCGGTGTAAATGATGAGGTCGACCTGTGATTGCTTTTCGTCGCTCTGCCAGTAGCCGACGGTGTTGTAGACGAAATAGATGCGCGCGCAACCTTCGGTTACTTTGTTGGCGCGAATGACTTCGTGGAGATGGACGCGCACTTTGGCCGCGCTGTAGGGCATGGGGAGGCGGGTGAGGTTGGCGTCTTTTTCCAGGCGGCGCCAGTGGCGCTCGTAGGCGAAGGCTTCGCCGCGGGAGATGCGCAGCGTCGTGAAGATGCCCCAGCCGCAGATTAGACCGGCCTGTCCGGGAGAAAGGCGAACTTTCTCGATGGGCAGCAGGCTGTCGTTGTGAAAGACGTTCGAGTGAATCACCTAAGCCTCACGAAAAGAGTTCGAAACTGCCTTCTATTGTATCCGAAAACCATATTTTGAACCGGGGAGGAGAGAAACCGCTGCCGCTCAACCAGAGGGAAAATAACGAGGGCGGCCCGAAGCCCGCCCTCGTCGGAAAGTTCTTCTTGATTGCTAGAAGCGCAGCTTCAAAGCAAGTTGTAGCTGGCGGGAAGATCCGGCATCCGCCGTCGGGAAGCGTGTGGCCGTAATCGCTCCGAACGAAGAACTGATGATCTTGGGTCCCGTGGGGCTTGCCGGGTTTGTTACGTAGATGAGGGAACTGCTAGTGAATCCGGTGAACGGGCCGGGCTGGGCAAAATTCGGATGGTTGAGGACATCAAAGGCGTCGACACGAAATTGCAGGTTGAATCGCTCTGTAAGCTTCGTGTTCTTCACAACGGCAAAATCCACATCGGTAAATCCAGGACCTGTGAAAGCATTGCGTCCGAGATTGCCGAATCCGGTCTGCGCGTTATCCGCAACCGGGAAAGCCGCCGCAGCACTGGAGAGATCGAACCAGTGCGCCGGATCGCCCGTCACCACGAGAGGCGCAAAAATGGCCGGACGCACGGTGTTTCCCACACCGTTGAGCGTGGCCGTAGCGAGGACGATGTTAAAGGGATTGCCGGTTTGCGTTGTGACGATGGAGGCGACTTCCCACCCAGCTACCAGCCGGTTGCCTTTGAACGGCAGTTCATAGATGGCGTTGGCCACGAACCGATGGCGCACGTCAAAATCCGAACTTCCGCGTTCGCCGGGAACATTGGTGCTGTCCTGCATGACCACGGCTTCCGCATTGCGGGAGTTGTCGTCAATCGAATGGGAGTACGTGTAAGAGGCGTTGAACTGCAAGCCGTGTGAAAAGCGCCGATTGGCCGTGACCCAGAGAGCGTGGTAGATGGAATTGCTCGAGGAGTCGCGCTGGTTGATGATCGGCCCGAGGCCCGTGAGGGGAAGAATCGAGCCTTGCAGCACTTTGAAGGGCCTGGTGAGGGCGTTGCCGGGAACGGTAGGCTGATTCAGATTCCGATCGATCTCCAGATGAGTTCCCTTGACCCCGAAATAGCCGACCATGATTCCCGTATCTTTCGTGATCTGATGCTGGACGTTCAGATTCCACGACTGCATGTTGGCGTTGCGGAAATCATGGTTAACGGTTAGTGGCGTAATGCTGGATGGAGTTCCGCTGAAGAGCGGACCGAGAGTCGAGACCGGCGCGGGAGCCGCCGCCGGAAAATTGGCGCTGATGGGAAACGCAAATGGAGGATTGGAGGCCAATGCGGTAATCAGGCCGGTGATGGGCTGATCCACTTGATAGCCGTAGCCGCCTCGTATGATGGTCTTGCCGTTATGAAAAGTGTCCCAGGCAAAGCCCACCCGGGGCTGAAAGTTTCTTGAGTTCTGGTTGTAAATACTGTCGAGGCCGGCGCCGACGCGTAACAGGGAATCGGTCGCCGGGTCAAACACCACGAATCGGTTCATGGCTTCGCCGGGGGTCATGTTCCAGGCATAGCGAAGCCCGAGTTCCAGGGTCACGGAAGGCATTACCTTGTAGCTGTCCTGGGCGAAGAAATCCAGGGCATTGGCGGTGATGCGGCTCGCTACATTTCCGATTGTGCGCGCAGCGGAGTCCACATTGCCATTGATGAAGTTGGTTGTATTGTTAAAGATCAATTGTCCCGGATCGTTGTTAAAATTATTGTTCCGGAAGTTACGGAATTCGCCCCCGAACTTAAAGGAGTGGCGGCCGCGAATGTAATTCAAAGTGTCGCCGAGTACGGCGGTCAGATCGCCGCGGCCTTGCGGGAAGTTCCGCTCGGCGCCGAAAACAAGCCCCAAATCCTGGATTCGGATCACGGGAACGAACTGCATATTGGGACCCAGCGCACCCCCAAGATTGATGCTGGCCGGAGACGTCGGATTGTTAGGGCTGAAGAGAATGTGAATGCGGTTCACACCCAAGCGAACCTCGTTCACCAAGGTAGAAGAGAAAACGTGAGTCTCGCCGAGGGTGAAAACCTGGCGGTGGCCCTGTCGGGTGTCCCCGAACCCCGGAATGTTGGCGCCCTGCGTAGGCTCCTGGCGAAGATCGTTTTGATTGGCGTAATAGCCATGGATGCGATCCGAATTGCCGATGTTGTGGCTGATATCAGCGGTACCCTGATCAATGTTGACAGGAGCCGTAGCCGAGCCGAAGAAAGCTGGCGACGCACCGATCACGCCGTTGGCGGCCGGAATGAGGGTGAGGAGGCCCTGCGCAGCAGCGCTGCCGGAAGTCTGAATCTGGGTACGTTGCGCGTCCGAGAGAACCTGGTTGGCAGTGCTGAGCCCCTGGCGGTGACGGAGGCCTTCATAACTCAGGAAAAAATAGGTCTTACCGCGTTTGATCGGTCCGCCGAAATCGCCACCAAACTGATTGCGCTTCAGAAGCGACTGCGGATTTGGCGCGCCGGTTGACGTAAACTGCGGATTGAAGAAATTGCGCGCGTCGAACCAGTTATTCCGCAGATAGTCGTAAGCCTCACCGTGAAACTGTTCCGTGCCCGAACGTGTGGCGATGTTTACGATGGATCCGGAATTCCGTCCGTATTCGGCGCTATAGGTGGAGTTGTCGATCTTGAATTCAGAAACCGTGTTGATTGTGGGCTGAAAGGTCACCTGATTCTGTACCATGTCATTCAGGTTGATGCCATTGATCATGAAATTGATGGCGTCTTCGCGGCCGCCGGCGGTGTTAAATGCGAAAGATCCTTGACCGCGAAGCGGCGCCGTGAGGAACCCGTTGGATGGTGGAGTCACCGTGCCGGGAACGAGTAGGGCCAAATCAACGAAGTGCCGGCCGTTCAAGGGGATTTCCTGAACCACGTTTTGATTGATCACCTGGCCCACGCTCATGGTCGTCGACTCAATGACCGCCTGCGTACCTTCCACAATGACAATCGCATCTGAGGTAGAGATTCTTAAGCCGAAGTTCTGGACCGCGTTCTGGCTTACGTCCAGGATCACGCCATTCGCGATGGAGTGCTGGAATCCCTGCATCTGGACTTCAACACTGTAACTGCCAGGTGGCAACGCAGGTACTTCGTAATACCCTTCGGAATTGCTCGCGACGGTTCGTTCAATGCCGAGGGCAGAATTCTTCACGACTACCTTGGCGCCTGCTATTACTGCGCCGCTCTCGTCGGTTACCGTGCCCTTGATGCTTGCCGTTGTTTGCGCAAAGGCGGCACTACTCAAGCTACTCAGCGCGAAAACAAACAAACAGAGGCGTAGGAAAATTTTCCGTGTCATTGATGATCCCCTCGAAGCAACAACCATGGCTTTATTCCTCCCAAGTAAGAAGCGAGACCGGAAGAGCACAGTGAATATTCCTTGGCGCGATTTCGCGGTGCTGGCCTGGAAAAATGCACCGCGGAAGTGGCACAGTCCAATGCAACTCCTTGTAAGCAATCAGAACTCACTCATGCGGGACGTGTGGGGTCCCTCGTTGGATGGTTCGCAATCTCAATGCCAGACGGAGAGGGGATAATTCCGCCAAGAAAGTCAGCTATGTCAATGGCTTATGAAAGTAGCGGGGTATATAAGAACGCTGGTAGCAACTTGGGGTACCAAAAACGGAAGCCACTTATTGAATCTCGTAGGTGCTTTACAAGTTGTTTAGAATAATTCTGTTAGCCGTAAATCAGCGAAACCGATCATCGCATATCCATCGAGAAGTGGCAGTCCAACAGACCCAGTGAGGGGGAGGGGCTCAACTTTCGCGGATGGAGAGTCCCAGTGTAGTAAGCGGACAAAGGTTATTCCGGCAGGCGTGCTGGTGAAATCCGTTCTAGGCGAAAATTTCTACGGCTTGCAGCTGGCCGGCAGGAGCAGCAATTGGCCTTCGTAGATGACGTTTGCATCGTGGACGGCCGGATTCGCATGAGCGATACAGGACCAGTAGGAGGCGTGACCGAGCTGGGTTTGCGCGATCTTTGACAGCGTGTCGCCCTTGCGAACGGTAATTTTTGTCGCCGTCCGGAGAGAAGAGACTACCGCCGGCAAGTAGATTTGGGAGCCCGCCACGATGTGGTTGGCGTCAACGATGCCCGGATTGACGGCCAGGAGGTCGTGCCAGCGGAGACCTTTGCCGAGGTTCTGTTGTGCGAGTCTCCAGAGGGAGTCCCCGGGCCTTGCCGTCACGACACTTAATTTTGCCGGAGCCGCGGGAACGATGGGCGCTGCCGGCTGCGAAGGCGTTACCCGAACGGCAGGCGCACGCGAAGGCATCACGAGCGCAGGAGCCGAAAAGAAAACCTTTGGGCGCTCGAAGGGCGAGCGCTTCACCGGTGGTTGGTAAGGAGCGAAGCGCGGCGGAGCAGGTTTGGAAAACGGCGGACGCAGCTGCATCATCAGAGGTTTAGGTGCAGCGAGCACCGGTGTATCGGCAAAGGGAAGGTGGAACTCTGCGGACTGCTGAAGCTTCTGCGACTGCTTCTGTTTGCGGAAACGACGAGCGACGTCACCGAGGGGAGCGTCAGGGGGAAGTGACTGCGCGTCGACAGCTTCCTGGGCTTTTTCCGCCGAAGGAGGAGCCAACTGATTTTTCTTTGCCTCCACCTGAGCGCGATCTTCCGGCGTGAGGATCCGATCGCGCTTTAGATCCTGCTCGGTGTACACGTGCTTGGATTTCTTCTGCTTACTTTCCTTCTGGGCGCGTTCCTGACGAGCCGCTTCCGCGACGTCCTGAGCGGAGCATTGCGTGACGCCAAAAACGGCGCAGGATACAAATACAATTCCGGGTAAGCACAAACTAAGGCACCGGCGCGAGAGCCTTGCGGCTGTCGAGGGGCCAGTCACGAGAGGAGTTTCGAGATCAGTTCGTAGCATGTCAAACCGACCACGGGGGAACACCACTTAAGAAGAATTATACAGAAAGAGGCCGCATTTGGGCACCGAATTTTTTTCGTAGTTGCACTTAGGGCTGCCTGAAAAGAAACCCTCCGATTTTCCCTGCACCGCCTGACAGTTCTCCGTCACTTTGAAGAACTTGTTCAGCAGACCCTACGAAACATTCTCCAGCAAGTCTGCATTCTTTCTTTATTTCATTTGAGGACTGACGGACCTCTGTTGCGTTATGATTTGCACCCAGGTGATTCCGCGCGGCGGTCAGCTGCGTTTCCGCAGTGCCTGGCACTGTGTTTGCTCACACCTGGAGCCCGGCAAGGAGTACAGGAACAATGAGCAGCAAGCAAGGCTTTTCACGCCGACAGTTCGTTTCTTCGGCCATCTCTACCGCCGCGGCTTCTTGCTTGCCGATCGGACGGGACCTCTTCACAGATCTTGCAACTCCCAACAGTGGAACACGTGAAATCGCTCAAGACTCCCCAGTTGTTCTGACGACTACTCCTTCTTGGCGGGACCAGGGCATTCTCAACCTCACAAAGTCGCCGTACGCCAAACTGAGGAACGTACCGGCGCATGCCGTCATGATCGAAAATGGTTTTTGGGCGCAGCGCCGCGAAGTCAACGTCAACAAGAGCATTCCTTCCATGGGCAAGTTGCTAGAAGCCAACGGGCGGATGGACAATTTCCGCCGCCTCATCGGGAAGAGCCCTGCGGCGCAGCGCGGGCCGGTGTACTCCGATTCCGATGTTTACAAGTGGATGGAGGCCGCCGGCTTTGTTTTGCAATCCGGCGAGCGTCCCGAGCTCCGCACCGCGGTGGACAAAATCGCGAAGGACGTCGTGGGCGCGCAGCAGCCGAACGGATACTTGAACACCTATTTCGTCCGCGAACATGCAGCTGAACGAATGGAGCCGAAAACCCAGGAGTGGGGCCACGAGCTTTACAACATGGGCCATTTCCTGCAGGGCGCCACGGCCTACTACCGGGCTACAGGCGACCGGACTTTACTCAACGCCGGAATCCGCTTCGTAAATGACTTCCTGCTATCCGATTTCGGTCCCGGCCCGGATAAGAAACCCCTGTACTCAGGCCATCCAGAAATGGAATTGGCTTTGGTCGAGCTATATCGAATGACCGGCGACAGACGACATCTCGACCTTGCGGGCTACCTTCTCGCCGGCGACTCGCGGATTCACGTGAAGCGGCCTTGGGATGATGTCTATCATTTTTGCGGGACTCCCTTCACTTCGCGAACGCATCTCGAAGGTCACGCCGTGCGGGCCATGTACGCTTGCTGCGGCGCGGCCGACTATTACCTGGAAACCGGCGATCCCGCCTATTGGAAAACACTCGACGTTTTGTGGAAGGATCTCGTCACATCGCAAATGTACGTCACCGGTGGAGTCGGGGCGCGCAGCGACGGCGAAGCTTTCGGCGATCCTTTCGAATTGCCCAACGCCCGGGCCTACGGGGAAAGTTGCGCGGCCATCGGAAACATGATGTGGAATTGGCGCATGCTCGCCGCCACGGGCGAAGCCAAATTCGCGGACGTGATCGAGCGCGCGCTCTATAACGGCATCAATTCCGGCATGTCCCTGGACGGCACACTCTACTGCTATCGCAATCCGCTGGCGTTTGATCCTTCCCATGGCGACAAAATTCGCAACGATTGGTACGACACGACCTGCTGTCCGCCGAATCTGGAACGCACCTTGGCCTCGCTGCCGGGATATTTTTACAGCACCAGTGGCGACGGCATTTATCTCCACCTCTTCGACAATTCTGAACTCGACTGGCATCTCGAGAGCGGTGGCGGCTTGAAAGTCCGCCAGAGAACAAATTATCCATGGGATGGCAGCGTGGAAATTGTCCTCACGCCCGCCGAACCCACCGAGTTCACGTTCTTCCTGCGCATCCCTGGATGGACTGACAGCGCGCAAGTCGGCGTCAATGGAAAGGCTGTCACAGGCGCCACTTCCGGCCAGTATCTTCCAATTCGCCGCCGCTGGTCCGCCGGCGACGTGATTCGCGTGCAATTTAATATGACACCCCAACTTCTCGAGGCCAACGCACAAATCGCCGAGAACAACGGCCGCGTGGCGGTTCAGCGCGGACCACTCGTGTACTGTTTGGAACAAATCGATCAGCCGGAAGGCGTGGCTTTGAAAGATGTGGCGTTGAGCCTGGGCCCGAAATCGGGGGCGCAATTCCAGGAAGAATTTCAGAAGGAGCTGCTTGGTGGAATCATCGTGCTGCGCCATGCAGGCGCGGATTACGGAGAGGCTGCGGAGCACGGCCTCCTCTACTTCCGCTATTCGAACGAGGCTCGAAAATCCAAGCCTCTCTCTCTAACTTTCATTCCGTATTACGCCTGGGCCAACCGCACCGCGACCCCTATGCAGGTTTGGACTCCCATATCGAAGACGTGAACCTTGAGCTGCAGCATAATTCCTGAGCCGGTAAAAGGTCGGCATAAAGCGGCGCCGAGGGTTCTTCCTTTCCCAAAATCCCGGTCGATTCTGGACCGCAGCCCACTTTCTGACAAGCCGACTAAGCGACCAAGTGGCTGTCGGATTCGAAGTGCTTTGTGCCGCCAGCTGCAAAGTGGCTCGCCATTGCGAAGCGAATAGGGTGGCATTCTTTCCGTAGCTATGCCGACCTCCCGATGCCGGCTATTCCGGGGCCGGAATAGCCGTAGAACGTTCGCAACCCTGCTAAAGGGCAGCGGTGAGGACGTTAAGACCACTCAGGAACTGATGCGCCACGCGAACAGCAGATTGACGCTAGACGTGTACGCACAGGCTCTCACGCCCGCAAAGCGTGCAGCGCACCTGAAGGTGTTTCCAGCCCGACCAAAATTTGTGAACATATACACAAAAACCTTATCTAGAGCGGTTAGCCCGAGGTCTGGGGGTGTTGCCCTTGAGCGCGACGAGCTGTTACCCGGACGAGGTTTTCGATCAACGAGCTCCGGCGAAAGCAACGAAGAATCGGGTTAGAAGGAGTCCCATTGCTGGCAACATAGCCTTGTTGCCATCGCAAACTGACTGTGGACGACAAGAACCCGTGCTGTTAATTTCAAAGGAAAACAGGATTTTGGCGAACCCAGGACCAATTCAAAGCCCAAACCGATGCGCTCGGCCACTTCTGTCTGAAGCACGAAAGCGTGTCTTTGCGCGCCATTACAAGAAGTCTGATTCTTCCACGAAGAGCTCACGCCGACATTCTCGCGGCCAACGCGAGAAGTGACCAGTCAACGACGAATTCGATTGTTCTTGGACTCGAACGTCCTCACCGGAGGCATTGTTTCTCGGTGGGGCCTCGACAAGGCCGCCCTGTCGCTGTGTGCGGCGCGACTTTGCAGACTGGCCCTGGCGGAGGTTGTTCGCGATGAGGTAGAAGAGAATCTGTTGATCCACGCGGAGCGTTTGCCCTCTTTGGAAGCCAACGAGCTAATTGAACACTATCGTCGGCTCGTCAAACTGACCAATCCTGAGATGGCCCCCTACCCGGGCGAGGCGCTTGTAAGGTCAAGCCGTCACCCGATCCGGCACGCCGCGGACGTCCCCATACTTCTTTCTGCTATGGCCAGCAAGCCGGACTGGTTGTTAACGCACAACACCAAGCATTTCACCCAGGCGGTCGCAAAGCGTACTGGACTGCGGATCACGACCCCTGCGGAGTTCTTCCGAACTCTGTCCTCATTACTGCGCTAGCCCAAGAGCAAAAACCTACGACAAAATAACGCGCGAGGAGCAGGCCCGGAAGGACGCGGCCAAACTCAGGTGAGGCGGGGGCACCCACTTTTTTGCGGACGATTCGCTCAAAAGTTTCTTGAGGTGGCTCTGCCCTCGAAGGCACTTCGTGTCGATGCAATCTTGTCGTGCTGTTGCGCATCCGTAAGAGTGGACAGATGCGGATGTGTGCGAGTGTGAGCGGCAATTTCATGACCATTCGCCTGCATGGCAAACATTTGACCGCTCGATATGTAGGATTCCAGGCCCAGCTTTTGGGTGATTATGAACTGTGTTGTCTTGAGTCCCGCTGCGTCGATGATGGGCATGCCATTGACGAAGGAAGATTCAAAGCCATCATCAAAATTGATCGACACCACTCCTTCCGCTGCGGGAGATACCGGGGTTTCCACGTTTCCCCCGGCGTACCCAATCAGGAACATGCACGACAACAAGATGCTAAAAGTTCGCATCCAAAAACTCCTGGAGCTTACTCATGCGGAATTCAACGTCCCCGATTTCCACGCGGAGGACCATCTGATCAGCGATCAACTGATTCCGAAATGCGATGGCATTGCTCGTGTCCACACTCTCCAGTGAACGCAGATTAGCTTCAATCTCCTTATCGTGCTTATGCAAAATGACCAGTTCTGTCCTCTCAATCTCCAGGGTGTCGGTGATTTGGTGCTTCAGGATTGCGGCTTGATTAACAACATCATCAAATTGTGTCTGTTTCCAATTGACGTAAGCAGTTTCGGACTGATCAATGTGCCTGGTGATGGCGCGGCGCCCCAAGTTGTAGCTTAGATTAAATTCTCCGTAGGCTCCAAAGGACGATACGCCGCGTGCCACGGAGGATATCTGACGGTGGGCCCCGCCGTTAAGCTTAATGTCCCAACCGCTCTGCTTTTCCAGCTTGTCAGTGGCTTGTAGATTCGCAGCCTCCGCGGCCAGCTTATCCGTAATCAAAACTTTGATGGATGTATCGCTCAGCGGAGGGACATAAGGCGAAGCTATCCCCGTCAGCGCAGCAGTGCGGCTGGTATCAAGGCGCACTTTTGCTCCTTCTAAGGCGTACAGCGCCGGACGCGTCAGATTTTGCGCCTCAACCAGCTTCATGTTGTCCGCGATGAGCGCATCCAGCTTATCCGAGGCGGCCTGGATGAGGTCCAATCGATTACGCAGGATGTCCTTCTCTATGCGCGGGAGCGCGTAGATAAGATGTTGTTGTGCCTCCGTTGTGGCCTTGTACAGGTCACAATTAGTTTTCGCTGCCTTCATCACCAAACCAGATTTCATAACGTCTGACAGGCTGTCGGAGACTCCGAAGACCAATTGCGGTGGCGTTCCGGTGCTGGGCTGTATCGGTCCCAGCAAAGCCGATGGCGTGCGGAGAAGATCCCGTCGCCCGGCTGCCTGTTCCGCGACGTATTTGCAGTAGGCAATTTCCGCTTCGCTTTGCGCAAAGGCGCTGACGGGGGCCAGAAGGATGGCCACTAGAAGGAAGGCTTTCATGGTTTTCTCGGTCAGATCCACAACGGCTTGCGCCTTACAAACAGCACCTTGTCCTTGGCCGCTTCCTCTTCCGTCAAGCTGAGTTGGATGAGGGAGCCACGCAACTCGGACTTGAAGAATGGAAATGGATTGTTGGTCTTTTCCTCATCCGTAAAGATTTGCTGCACGGTTCCCACGTTGCGGCAGAGGATCATACTCAGGTAGCAGCTGTAGACTTCCGCTCCCTCGTGGACTTTGGCCTGATTCTCATAAGGGATGAATGCAAACCTCACGTCATGTTTGGTTGCCAGGAAATACGGGCTGTTCTGTGCTGTGGCAATAGCAGCTCGCAGTTGGGCGATTTGGACTTCATCCGAACGGAGTTGCTCCTCGCCGGAGGTAATCTGAATAGAGAGTTGCACAATATCGCTTTTCAGTTCTGCCTCTTTCGAGAGAGCGTCAACCGTTGACCCATAATCCGGCGTCTTCTGGCGCACGTTGTCGCGAAGTAAGACCTCCGCAATCCTCCCGTCCGTATAGGTGTTCCGGGTTTCCCGCAACTCCGTCTTGGCTATGGCCGCGTCCCCCTTGGTGATAAGGCCGGCCCCTAGGTCCTTGTCAATCTTGGCTTCAATTTCCTTAACTTCATCAAGAATGCGCAGGGTGGCGGCCATATCCTCGGTCTTCTGCATGTTCAAGTTCTTCAGCTCCGAGGCGTCCACGACGTTTGCCGAACTTTGCAGGTACAACGCCGTTTGAAATTTCTGGTCAAGCAGGTCCAAACTGGCTTTTGACTTCTTCAAATCACCCAGGCTGTCACGAAGGCGGTCCCGGTCCAGCACCAGCGCGGTCATGTTCTGTTGGCTGGTAACTAGCTTCGCCGTAAGGTCCAAAATCTTGTCATTGGTGGGAGCGACGATAAACGGAGCCACCCAAGAAGTGTTGAGAGCAAAGAAGATTTGAACAAAACCGTACGACGCGACGAACGCCAGGATAGCGTACAAGGTGACTACCGCGGCCGCGCGATACATAGGAACGGCCAATTGATGGGCTCCCCGGAAGACTCTCGCGCTCAGGATTTTCACCTTTGTTCTCCTTGAATTAGCGTTGTGTCTCTAGCTCCGCCCCACCCGTCCGAATCCAACGTAAGCAGGGCTGCCGGGACCATGAATAAAGTTCGTATAATCCCCCAAGTACCGTAAAGCGCCACGCGCATGGGATTTATCTTCACGGTTTGTTCCGGGTGAAAAAGGTTTACTGTCCAGATTGCCAACACTGCAATTGCGACTAGACTACTGGTCATTTTCACCAAGGCTAGGGCCGGGTTATCCATAGAAAGTAGTACAGCGATTCCCATGAGAAGACTCAGTGGACTCAAAAAGTAAGTGTAGAGAGCCATTGGCTTGTTCATGCGCACATTGGCGCGCAGATTGAAAATCGTTTTGACGAAATCCGCGAAGCTGCTGCGCTTCCACCGAAGCTGCTGACCCCAATAGCCGTTGAAGGTGTTGGGCGCGGGGGTCCAGCACTTCGCTTTTAGGTTGATGTACGTGTCATACCCGCGCAAAAGCGTCTGGTGGGTGATAAAGCGGTCTTCTCCGTAGCGTACAGGCACCCCCAGCCAATGCCGCGCTTCAATATCCGCAATGAGTTCCAGGAACAGGCTTCGGCGAATAGCGGACATACAACCGCTTACACAAGCCACGGACTTGAAGTAGGCTTCGGGAATTTTCAACAGCCGGAAGAAAACATAATAGATATAGACCTGGAAGATGGTCAGGGCGTTGTCATCAGGATTAGAGATACCGACGGAGCCGCCAACCAAAGCCATTTTAGGGTTCGTGAAGCAGGCCATCAGTTCGCACATAGCATCCTTTGCCATGATTACGTCGGAATCGACTGTGACGATGATTTCCGACGTGGCTGTCTGTACTGCGGAGAGAATTGTCCTTCCCTTCCCTCGATTAACGTTGTTGGGCCGGGACTCGACATTCGGGAAATACGCCACCGCCTTAGCAATCCACCTCAGACTCTCTCCGACGTCCTTTGAGCAGTCATCCATTACGACGACGTGATATTTGTCAACGGGATAGTCGGTCTGGCAAATACTCTCAATGGTGTCGTAGATGGCTTTCCCTTCGTTGTAACAAGAGATGAGCACCGTCACCGTTGGTTTGAGCGTGTAATCTTTCTTTAAACTTACGTCCTTGGACGATAGGTAGATGATCGCGGCCAAGGACAGCTGAACGATCCAGAGCAGGATAAATAGGTAGGGCAGCAGCGTCAGTAAATTCATGATGGATCCACAGAGTAATCAAATACAACCTGAACATTGTCACTACGCAACCCGACAGGGCCGTGAAGCTGTAAGACCATAGCCGGCAGCGTTCCCCGCCAAACCTCTCTTCCGTCAACGGTGACCTTCAGTTCCTGGCCGTCAAGATCGGCTGCCAGTATGTGCGGCTCGTCAACGCGCAGGGCTGGGGGATCGGTCTTGAGTTCCGCCCTGATGTTATTGATATAGCCGCGGTCCAGACACTCCTCGTGAGTGCGTTGGCCGGGATTGGTTTTCACGGATACGGCAATCCTTTGTGTGTCGAAGTTCCACATCACGTAGACTAAGTTGCAGATGTCCTGGGCTTTCAGCTTGATACCAAACTGGTGACGGATTTCGCCACTTCCCAAACGGGAAACTTCCCGGGAAGGGCCAAGGTAAGCAAAATTTACAATCACCTGCTGTGGAGTGTTCCGCTTAAGAGTTGCGCGCATTTCCTTCGACTGCGTCATCAAGCGATTGCCCGCAGCCTTCTCAATGCGGCCGTCCGAAACGTTCCAGTCTCTTTGTTCGGTCTTTAGCCCTTCCCCTCGCAGAAAGATATCCCCGGTGACTCCGGAGGTTAGGAGTACAAGAATCTTGGGGGATTCGGCTGAAAGAGAATCGTCGGCGCCTTCAAGCGCGCCGTCGGTGACTTCAAAATTGGAAAGCTTAGTTTTCTCCTGGGTTTGTTGGGCCCATGGAGAGTGGCTAAGAGTTGCGGCGACCGCTGCAACCGCCAAAGTTGCGAAGATACGCGTCTGCATCATCCTCAAATCCCCCCGGATCAGAACCATAACTCCTCTCGTACCCGTCGAACGTCCACCGGCTCATCAAACGAAGCTCCTTGTCCTTGGCTGCCTCTCCTCTCGTGGAAGCTAGGTTCGCAACTTTAAGCCGAACTGATGGCGAATCGAGCCGCCCCCGAGCCTTGAAGTTTCCTTGGTCGGCCCTGAGTAAGTAAAATGAACCGCGATACTCCTGCCCGTTGTACCGCGAATCGTCGCTCTCATTCCTTTCTGCTAACTTCATACCGACCATCCCGGGTCTCGTCGATGCGGCCGTCCGAGACGTCGAACACGTCGCTCGCCCGATGGGCCAGAACCTAGCCACACCCGTGCTATCTCCGCATGGCGTTCTGCGGTAGCCTCGGCGGAGCAATCTGGCGATGAGCAGGTCTACTCTGCGCCGAATGTGAAGTGGTAGACGCCGAGCCTCACTGGATCACTCACACAGGGAGGTCGCAGCGGTGACTGCAACTTGATAGCTTCTTGGCTCGCTCATACAGGACCCCTGCCCTGTTTTGGTGCAATGAGGGTACCAAAGCCCGCAGCGGGCAGCGCTCCCCGAGGCCGGCCTCGGAATCTGAGGAATCAGGCTCGGTGCCCTTTTACTTGAATGATCCAATGCAGCGCCCGATCGCCTCTAAGTCCCAACCCTGCAGGCTATTAGTAGGAAGCTTAATTTAACATGGGTGGGCCCTCCAGATTCAAGGCCTTGGGGGGAATGGCTCACTTGGAGAACTGGTTTTTTGCTCCGCCGCCAGTACTAGACGCCACAGACCAGTACTAGAAGCCTAGCCCGTACCCTAAATGGGTAAACGGATTCCCCTAGGTCACCTGGCTCCACAGGCCAGAAACTCAGTAGTACAATTGTACTAGTACCTTACTATCGAGGGGATGATATTCTAATCAGGGCGTGGCGAAAATTTTCAAGGGTCGTCCAGCTTGGCAACCCGCGCATGAAGGAACTTCAGGATGCGCTTGCTGTGCTGCTCGTCGAGTTTGTCGAGTTGCCGGTCAACCTCGGTTGACAACTCAACGCTGTAGGCCATGACGTTTCACGACGTCCTTCAGCGGGATGGTCTGGTCTTCACCGCTACGGATGCGTTCCAGCGCGCCTTCAGCCAGATACATGTCCTCGAGATCCTCCAAGTGTTCGAGGATAGCTTCACGGACATAGTAGGTTTTGGTGCGCCCGGTGCGCCGGGCCAGCTTCTCAAGTCGTTTTTCAATGGACTGCGGCAGTCGAATAGCCAGCATAAGTGCCTCGCTATACAAGTATAGCACACCGTGAAGGTGGATCAAGGTGAGGGCGAACCTGGCGAAGGGCGGCGTGGATTAGTTGGAAGCCTTACACACAAGCGCTTATCTGTAAAACAGAACTTTCCCGGAAGGATTGAGTTGTTGCAGGAAATCAAAATCAAGAACATTGCGGGTGAGCACGGAGCAGCCATGCTTTCTAGCTGTGGCGAATAGCAAGGCATTGTTCAACACCCGGCGTCGCTGGTCGCTCCTGTATCCCTGCAGCCGGGCGAGTGTACCGGACAGCATTCCCGCTTCTCGCCATATTTCAGAATCAGTTGCGAGTGTGCGATGGCTTGGCCGCCGTTCGATCACCGCAACAACCTGTTCCATGATCCCGCGTGTCTGCGCATGTGCGGGGTCAAGTAGACCGCAGGTTGCCGCTAGTTCCGCTTCTGTTACAGGCGAATGCCACGCCTGGGCCGCCCGGAGCAAGGCGTCTCCCCTTCGTGGAAAGCGGTTCTGGAGAATGTCGATATAAACCGTGGTGTCGTACAGCAGCTTGGTGGTCCGACTGCCGGCGGACTCGATGAAGTCGAGTTCCGATTCGGGGCGCGGTTTGAGCGGTGTTCGGTGCTTTTCGAGCTTAAGACGTCTAAGGGTGCTCTGAAATTCAGAATTCAAGGTCAGCCTCGTGGTCGATGGTGCCACGGCGAGCAAGCAGCCACTCAGCGTAGTCGTCAGCGACCGCAATGTTAGCCAACGCCAGCTCGATGAGATCGGTATCAGAAACAACTCCGGTGCGCTTCTTTGCCTGCGCCACCAGGGCCTTAGGCATTCTACCCCGGACCACTTGGTTCCTTTCCCCGCGCAACAGGCCTTGCTCTTCGGCGATGACCATCACCTCACGGAGCTTACGCGGTCCGCTAATGCGCGTGCTTTTTCCTATTCTCGAAGTTGCAGATTGAGCGACACGTTTCATACTGTTCTCCTAGCTTTGCTATTCTGTAGCACACACTAGCCTTTATTGTAGCACACATCTCGACATTTCATTTGGAGGTGGATCGAATCCAGCCGTGACCATCGCAACATCCCTCGAGGGTGAATTCCTTAGCCTTCATGCTGACAGCCCACAGAACAAGCATCCCAAGCTTCGGACGTGGGTTCGATTCCCATCGCCCGCTCCATAAAGCCTGTTGATGCAGTTGGCTTTGAGCGGTGAAAGCTACGAACCGGAAGAAGGAGTGAATCGCGGCCAACCGAACGTTCCGGCGGCCACCATTTACGATACAAGTAGGCAGGCTCTACCGCCGGCGATGTTCATGTTCGTTGATGAAATCGCTCAGCTTCTCCGGATCGATTTTCACCTGCATCACCACCGCTTCATCAGGTTCCACGCTCACCAGCAGCAGCTTCATGTCATTGCCGTCGGCTTTGGCGTAAATGTAGGTATGCTCGCCGCTGCGGCGCGAGAAGCTTCTCACCAGCGGCTGCCAGCCGGACGAGCCCGCTTGCTGCACCAGCTCGTCCAGCCGGTTATCCAGTTCCGGCCCGGACAAATGCTGGTCCTCAAAAATGGCTATTTTGAAGAGTTTCACCCCGCCTACGTGCGTGCACTTCACCACCACTCCCGCAAACGACATCAAAAACCGGTAATTCCGATGCACGTGATACTCCGCTTCGATGTGCCGCACGATTCTCCCGAAGTCGTCCGCACTCAGGTCTTCCGCAAGCGCGAAAAAGCCGAAGATGATAAGCAACAGGCTGGCCGCCCGGTTTACGCTAGCTGTTGTCATGGGACGCCTCCGGTGATGTCCTTTTCTTGGGATGTTCTTTCTCTTTGTTCTCGGGAATCCCGAATTTTCCGCCCAGAGCGCTCAGCTTATCCAGGTCCACCGGGCCGACAATATTCACCACCGTCAGCTCCTTCGGTTCGGCCACCAAGATCGCGATGCCCGCAATGTTATTGTGGGCGTCTTTCATTACGTAAATCTCGTTGTTCTCATTGGCGCGCTTGTCCCGGTTTTCCACGATTTTGCTCCAGCCCGGTGCGGCAAGCTGCGTGCGGATTTCCTCCACATCGGCGGCGCTGTACTGATTCGGCTGCTCGAATTCGAAGTTCTTAACGTAAATTCCCTTCAGATTCTTGATGAGGTCTTTTGCCTGGCCGCTTTCCGGATCGTCCTTATCCATATCCAGAAACTTTGCCGCCAGTTGCAGCATGTCGCCATCGAGCGTCACGTTGTTGACCTCCACCGCCTTGGCGCTCAGCTTTTCCAGATCGATTTTCACCTGCATCACCACCGCTTCATCAGGTTCCACGCTCACCAGCAGCAGCTTCATGTCATTGCCGTCGGCTTTGGCGTAAATGTAGGTATGCTCGCCGCTGCGGCGCGAGAAGCTTCTCACCAGCGGCTGCCAGCCGGACGAGCCCGCTTGCTGCACCAGCTCGTCCAGCCGGTTATCCAGTTCCGGCCCGGACAAATGCTGGTCCTCAAAAATGGCTATTTTGAAGAGTTTCACCCCGCCTACGTGCGTGCACTTCACCACCACTCCCGCAAACGACATCAAAAACCGGTAATTCCGATGCACGTGATACTCCGCTTCGATGTGCCGCACGATTCTCCCGAAGTCGTCCGCACTCAGGTCTTCCGCAAGCGCGAAAAAGCCGAAGATGATAAGCAACAGGCTGGCCGCCCGGTTTACGCTAGCTGTTGTCATGGGACGCCTCCGGTGATGTCCTTTTCTTGGGATGTTCTTTCTCTTTGTTCTCGGGAATCCCGAATTTTCCGCCCAGAGCGCTCAGCTTATCCAGGTCCACCGGGCCGACAATATTCACCACCGTCAGCTCCTTCGGTTCGGCCACCAAGATCGCGATGCCCGCAATGTTATTGTGGGCGTCTTTCATTACGTAAATCTCGTTGTTCTCATTGGCGCGCTTGTCCCGGTTTTCCACGATTTTGCTCCAGCCCGGTGCGGCAAGCTGCGTGCGGATTTCCTCCACATCGGCGGCGCTGTACTGATTCGGCTGCTCGAATTCGAAGTTCTTAACGTAAATTCCCTTCAGATTCTTGATGAGGTCTTTTGCCTGGCCGCTTTCCGGATCGTCCTTATCCATATCCAGAAACTTTGCCGCCAGTTGCAGCATGTCGCCATCGAGCGTCACGTTGTTGACCTCCACCGCCTTGGCGCTCAGCTTTTCCAGGTGATCCAGCTTCAACCGCGCATCCTGCGCGCTTGCGGGAAGCGCCACGCAGAACAACGCCAGTCCCACAAGAAGCCCGACCAATCCATTCCTTCTCTCAACGATTCTCATAGCCTTATCTCCTCAGTTCACTTACGGGGCCTGCGACGTCTTCACTCGTTCGATAACGTGGTTCAACTTCGCGTTCGTAATGCGCAACGCCACCAGCGCTTGCTGCTTCGCGGCTTCTCCTTCCCGCCACCCCTGAACGTTTCGGTAGTGCAAAAAGCCCAACGAGCCGCCCACGATCAGCATCGCGGCAACAGCGCTCGTCAGCGCGGGCCGCAACCAACGCCTGTGCCAGAGTTCGCCGAGCCGGCTTGCGGTTCTTGGGGCAGCCGTGACTCGCGCTTGTCGTTGAATGACATGCGCCATCACTCTCTCGGTAAATGGTTCGCCCGGATCCTTCCGCCGCAGTGCAGCGCTAAGATCGTCTTCAGAAAATTGCATAACGTGCCTCTTTCAATTTGCGCGTCAACTTTCCCCGCAGTTCCTCAAGCGTGCGGTGAAGTGTGCTCTTCACTGTGTTCACCGGCATGTTCAGGAGTTCTGCGATTTCGCCCGG